>NZ_JBEXPG010000043.1:0-73040 GCF_040611935.1 Streptomyces sp. NPDC006512
GCCGGGTTCCCAGGCGCTGCGCGCCTGGGAAGTGGCCCGGCTCGCTGCGCTCGGCGGGCGGGGCTTAGCCCCGCTAAGGCCCGGCCTTTGGCCGGGTCCCCTGGCGCTGGGCGCCAGGGGAAGAGATCCCACCTCGCTGGGCTCGGCGCAGCGAGGCTTTGCCTCGCTAGGGCCTGCCCTTCGGGCAGGTTTCCCAGGCGCTGCGCGCCTGGGGGAAGCGAGGCTCTGCCTCGCCAGGGCCGGCCTTCGGCCGGGCCCAGCCGCTCCGCGGCTGGGAAAGGGCCCTGCTTCGCTGCGGGCTGGTGGGTTTCGCTTGGTGGGACTTGAGCTCCCGAGCTTGGAAGCCACGGGATCAGCCGAGTTGGCAGCGGGTTTCGTTGATAAGGGTGGGCTTTGGTGGGCCGTGGGGGTTGTTTTGTTGGGGGCTTCAGGTGGTCTCAGATGGTCTGTCAGTTCTGTGGTGTTGTCAGACACCGTCAGATTGAACGTTCGGTTTGTCATGGCTTGGGGGTTGGGGGTGTGAGGGGTTGGTGACTTTTAGTTACCTGAAGAGAGTGGGAGGAGAGGTGGTTGGACGGGGAGGAGGAGTTCTCTTGTTGTGGGATGGAGTGGGGGAATTAGCAGGTCAGGGTGGTAGAGCGCTTTGTGCTGGAGGGTTTTTGGAAGGGGTTGGGGGTTGGTTGGAGTTTGCTTGAGGAGTGCTCAGCGTTATCTCGGGGAGGGGTGTGGGGGTGTTAACGGCGTTAATGGTTTGGGGGGTAGTGCTTCAAAGTGATCTGGGGATAGAGATAGGAATCAGTCAGATTCTGCGTGGTTATGGACACGCTGTCCGGTGGTTGTTTGGCGGGGGTCTGGGTGTTGGGGGGTCAGGGGAGTGGCTCTGCTTGGGGGTTCACGACGGAGTTCAGTGCGCGCAGCGCGGCAGGGGACGGCCTATAGAGGGTACGGAGATGCGTTTGCGCAGGTCAGGCGGGGTGCGGGGGGAAAGTTATGTCCCCTCAGGAGGGACATAACTCGGGCGATGTGTCGCTGGTGGGGGGACAGAGCGACGGCAAAACGTCAGGGAGACTGACGGTTTTTGGGCTAAAACGTCAGGGAGGCTGACGTTCTTCCGGAGATGTGTCGGTGAACTGCGTCGGTGCAGGGGTGGGTTGGGGGAGGGGGCCCGGTGGGGGCTGAGGGAGGGGGGTGGCTGAGATGTGTCCCTCCTGGGGGGACACAAGACACGCCGAACGTCAACGAGCGTGACATTAGTGTCACCCTTGTTGACATACTCTCTCTGCAGATCAACGAAGTGGAGAGCATCCTCGTGTCATCAGAGCCACAGCGCCGCCGGCCGAGTCCGTCGCGCGCGCCGCGTCCTGATCTCCCCGTTGATGACGCGATTTCGGCGTGGAGTCAGCCGCTGGCTCCGGTCAAGGACCTGGACAGTCTTGCCAGGCGGTATCCGAGCCGGAAGCTCACGCTGGACGGCGAGCGCAAGCCGCTGGAGTTCTACGGGACGCAGAGTCAGCCAAATGCGTTTTCGATGGACAGCCTGGAGTTCTTCCTGGTCATCGCGCAGTACTTCCGTGAAGCGCTGCCGTTGAGGCTGATCCTGCTGCTCATTGCTTGCCAACGGGCGGGGGGGCGGATTCCACTTACCCAGGAGGAGATGGCTACGATCCTTGACGTCAGTCGGACAAAGACGTCGGAGGCGCTGCACACCGTCATGTCTCATGGGATCGTCTTCAAGGTGCGGCGGGGTGTGTACCAGTTCAACCCGCCCTACAGTTACCGGGTGGCTGAGTTCATCCCGGGTACGGAGACGGCGGGTGAGTTCGTGAAGGTGGAGCAGCACAGCACCATCTCGCAGATTCGCAGCGATACGAGCCTGCCCGACCTGGTGCGGTTCCCGTCGCTGGACCACATGCGGCAGGCAATCGAGGAACTGCGGGCCGAACGGTCCAAAGAGCGCGCTGCACGTCGGCTGAGCCGGGCGCAGCGCAAGGAAGAAGGGACAGCTCAGTGAGCACCTTGCGATTCGCTGCGGTCAACGCCGACGGGCTTCTCTCCGACCTCGACCTTCCGCCTGCGGCGTACCGCGTGCTGCTGAAGCTGCGTTCGCTGAGCGAGCCCGGGGGGCGGATCCTCATCGATCAGGCCACCATCGGGGGGCTGCTGGAGCTGAGCCGGCCGAGCGTCAACGCCGCGCTGCGGAGCCTGGAGCTCGCGAAGCTGGTGCGGAAGGTCAGGAACGGGGTCTACCAGATCAATCCGATGCTGGCCGGGTACAACTCGTTCGAGGACGCCGTGGCCGCGGTCAACGGGATGCCGGCCGAGGAGCGGTTGGACGCGCGCGGGTACGTCGCGAGCTACCACGAGGCGGTGGCGGCGTACCAGGACCAGTTGGCCGAGCAGCGGAAGAAGCGGGCGGCGCAGGCCGCGGCGAAGAAGGCTGCGGAGTCGAAGCGGCGCAGGACGTTGCACGCCGTCGGGTAGTGCGGTCGCTGAGGGCCTCTGAGGGGGTCTCAGCGGCGTTGGAGGGCCCCGGGTTTATCCCGGGGCCCTCCTGGGTTTTCAGGGGCGCAGACGGGCTTGTGGGCCCTTTGGGTCTGCCGGAGGGAACGTCAGAACGCGAAGTCGACGTAGTCGATGTCGGTGAACTCGACCAGGAGGGCCGTGGCGCGGGCGCCGTTGTCCTTGAAGTAGATCTCCTGGAGCGCTTCGGCCGTGATGTGGCGGAGCTGGGCCTCGGTGGCGCCGGTGTCCTGGGCGGCGAAGAGGCGGCTCGCGTACTCGGGGGGCAGGTGCTGGGTGATGCGGCGCATGCGGCCGTCGTCGGTGGTGCCGGGGGCGGCGGTGAAACCGAAGCGGGCGCGGGTCTCGATGACCAGTCCGGTCGTGGCCGCGGCCTTGGCGCGGGCGCGCTTGCGGACCAGGGGCTGCCAGCGGCGGCGTACCTCCGCCTCCAGGCGGGCCGCGAGTTCCGGCTTGGGCTGCTTCAGCTGGTTCTTGACGTAGCGCTCCACCGTGCGTTGGGAGATGCCCAGGAGGCTCGCCGCCGATTTCGTGGACTTGAGCTGTTTCACCAGGAAGCGCATCTGGGCGCCCGCGGACCTGGGGATCGGGCGGGTGAAGTGGAGTTCGTCGGCCTTGGTGAGGCTGTCGGAGATGTCGGACATGGATTACTCGCCGTCTGCTGCTGCGTCGTGGCCCTTGATGTGGCGGGCGGGGTTGAGGCGTTCGTCGAGCATCTGCACGGCCCACAGGAGGGGCTGGGTGCCTTCGTGCTTGACCATGCCGGGGCTGACGCCGAGGCGGAAGCCGCCGGGGAGGGGCTTGCCCTCGGGGGTGTGGGGGAGGAAGTCGAGGGGGCCGGGGCCGTCGGAGAGGTAGACCGCGCAGTCGGAGAGGACCGCGATGGGGTGCAGGCCGGCCGCGGTGGCGAGCTTCTGCATCTTGCGGTGCATGTTCACGCGGGCCGTGGAGATGACGGCCGCGCGGATGTCGGGGCGCCAGGTGGGGCGTTCGAGGGCGGGCCAGGCTTCGCCGGGGCGGTAGCCGGCGCCCTGGGGGCGTTCGCGGAGCTTGCCGATGCCGCCCTTGACGGTCGACTTGATGGCGGACAGGACGGCCGTGGCGCTGCCCCGGGGGTGTTCCTTGTACGCGGCCATGGCCCGGAGGAACTCGGGCTCGGTGAGGGCCGGGGTGACACCGAGGTCGGCCATGGTCGCCAGGTAGGCGTCGCGGAGCCGGGTGTACCAGGCGTCGAGGTAGGGGCCGTTCTCGGGGCGGATCCAGGCCTCGGTGGGGTGGACGTCGTGGCCGAGCTCCTGGGCGTAGGCGAGGGTCGGGGTCGCGTACCAGGCGGGGCCGGTGGGCCGCTTGCCGTGCGGGGTGAAGGGGCTGGGGAGGCGCGGGTCGAGCTCGATCGAGGAGAGGTCCGCGAGCCAGCAGCCGGGGAGTTTGGGGTCGAAGCGGGGGGAGGTGGTGTGGATGGCCGGGCCGGTGCCGACCGGGAGGCGGTTCGCGGCCGCCGCGAAGGCCATGTTGACGTCGATGCCGACCGCGTGCGTGCGGGTGCACTCGGCGTCGGTGAGGAGTTCCGGGTCGCGGATCCAGTCGTACGCCTCCTCGTCGAGGACCTCGTCGGGGGTGCGCTGGTGGGCGCGGGGGTACAGGGCGGCGACCACGGGGTGTTCGTCGGGGGCCTCCGGCGGGGCCGGGTCGACGGCGCGGGTGAGCGATCCGGCGACGGGGGCGGAGACCCAGGTACGGGTGGCTTCGTCTCGGGCGGCGCGGGTGGGAGGGCGCAGGGCCGTCATGAGTTCCAGGCCCGTGACGGCGGTCGAACCGCGGGGGGTCAGGACGCGGGCGGCGTAGGTGGTCAGCAGCTCGGCGAGTTCGGGCGCGGGGAGGTCCGGGGTGTCCTCGCCCCAGGCGCGGGCGTCGAGGGCGCCCCAGGGAAGGACGGCGAGCTGAACGCACTGGCGGCCGGTGCCGGGGGTGGCGGGGCGGTAGACGCGGGCCCAGGGGCCGAAGCCGCGGCGGGTGAGCTGCCACTTGGCCTTGGCGAGCTGCTTCACGACGGGGTGGTGGTCGGGGAGGCGCAGGGCGCGGCGGTCTTCCAGGGTGAGGGGGAGACCGAGGGCCTCGGTGGCGGCGGGAGTGAGGACGAGGAGGGGGTCGCCGTCCTTGCCGTTGCGGTGGAGGCGGGGCGCGCGGAGGTCGGCGTCCGGGCCGAGGGCCCAGGTGATGAGGTCGGGCAGGCCGGAGGTCGGGTGGGGGAGGACGAGACCGCCGACGGCGTGGGCGTGGCCGATCCCGTCGAGGACGGCCAGGGGGCCGTGGCCGTCCAGGGGGAGGGGAGGCTTGGGGCGGGAGGTCCGGGGTGCGGGTGCCTGCGGCGCTCGGGGGCGGGGTGCCTGCTGGGGGGCGGGGGCCGGTGAGGGGTGGGTGACCGGGGGTGCGGGGTTGAGGGCGTTAACGGCGTTAACGGGTGCCGGGCTGGGGGGCGGGGTGGGGGTTTCCGCGTTAACGGCGTTAACGCCGTTAACGGTGGGGTCCGGGGTGGGCTCGGTGGGAGCCGCGGCGTTAACGCCGTTAACAGGGATGGTGTTCGGGGTTGGCTCGGGGGGTGTGTCGATGGGGGCCGGGGCCGGGGCCGGGGTGGGTTCGGTGGGTGTGGTGTTGGCGGCCTCGCCGGGGGCGGGGGGTGTGGGGGTGGCGGTGTTAACGCCGTTAATGGGGTGGAGGGCGGCGAGGCCTTCGAGGAGGCGGGCGTAGGCCGCGCGCTTCGGGGGGCGGGGGGCGGTGCGGCCGGTCTCCCAGGAGGTGACCGTCTCGCGGCGGACGGACAGGGCCTTGGCGATCTGGTCCTGGCTCAGACCGGCGGCCTCGCGCAGGCGCTTGCGTTCGTCCGGGTGGGGAAGCCCGTCCTGCGCGGCCGCCTCTTCCAGCAGGGCGTCGACCGCTGCGAAGAGGGCGGTCTGTTCGTTCATCTCGCTCATCACTACCTCCGGGTGCAGCTTATTTGAACCGCACTGTTGAACGCACATGAAACGCACGTGGGGGCGTTAACGGCGTTAACGCCGTTAACGGCGTTACGGCGTCACCGCCCCCGGCGTGGGTGCCCGGCTCAGATGCGCTGCATGAGCAGTTCGGTGACGGCCTTCAGGTCGTCCGGGGTGAGGTGGGCGGTGAGGGCGTCCGCGATGGTCTCCGGGGAGTGGGTGGAGATCGTGATGCGGGGGGACGGGGCGGGGGCGGGAGCCGGCTTCGGGGCGTTAACGGCGTTAACGCCGTTAACGGTCGGGGGCACCGGGCGGGTGCGCTGGCGCGGGGGGTTAACGGCGTTAATGGTCTCGTCGGCGGCCGCGGCCTGGTCCTCCTGGGGGAGGCGGCCGATGCGGCGGGCCGGCTCGACCTTGAGCTCGCCCGTCTCCACCTTCTCCTGGAGGGTGGGGGTCAGGTTGAGCAGGGTCAGGCGCTGGGAGACCCACGCCGCCGTCTTCCCGAGCCGCTTGGCGACCTGGGCCTGCGAGCCGTGGACTTCCACGAGTTCCTGGAGGGCGCGGGCCTGGTCCATGGGGGCCACGTCGACGCGGTGCACGTTGGCGATCAGTGCCGATTCGAGGATGTCCGCCGCGGAGGCGGACAGGGAGTCGTTCACGTGGATGTGCATCGTCTTGAGACCGGCGAGGTGGGCGGCGGCCAGGCGCCGGTTGCCGTCGATGACCACGTACGGGGCGCGGCCCAGGCCGTCGGTCTGGCCCGGGTGCGCCTCCATGAACGCCATGCGGGTGGCGACCGCGAGGGGCTGGAGCTGGCCGCGCACCGTGAGGGACTGGGCCAGCTCGTCGAGGTCCGTGAGGTCCTCGCGGAGGTTGAAGGGGTTGTGGGCGAGGGCCTCGATGGGCACCTCCGACGGGGGGACGACCCCGGAGGTCGGGGCGCCCGTCGCCTCGGCGATGGCCGCGCGGCGCGAGCTGACGCCGACCGGCTGGGCCCGGGCGAACGAAGCCGAGACTCCGAGTTTGTCGGCCTTGCTCATGAGATCTCCCTGGCGAGCGCGCGCAGGGCGACGGCCTGGTCGCCCTTGGGTGCGTAGACGAACAGCGGCTGCTTCACACGTACGGCTTCGCGCTGTTCCTTGAGGTCGGGGACGATCGCCACGACCCGCGGATCCTTTATGTCCATCCAGGCCTGGAGGGAGGAAGTGGCGATGTAGCCGCGGCGGCCGTCGTAGAGGTTCACGACGAGGCCGAGGTAGTCGATGTCGAGGCTGAGGTCGTCGCGCAGATCGTTGATCTGGGAGGTGAGCAGATCGTAGGCGTCGGCCGAGGAGTCCTCGGCCTGTACGACGATCAGGGCCCCGGAGGCGCCCGGCTGTTCGGCGTCGCGGCGGCGGCCGTAGTAGATGGCGGCGTCCATGCTGAGGCCGAGGCTGGGCGGGCAGTCGATGAGGATGACGTCGTAGTCGGACTCGACGGGGGCGAGGGCCCGTTCGAGGGCGGCCTCGCGGGCGCGGACGGTGGAGAGGCGGACGTCGAGCAGGAAGGCGTCCGTGCAGGCGGGCAGGATGTGCAGCCGGTCGCCGAAACGCTCGTCGGGGATGGCGACGATCAGGTCGGAGAGGGGCCCCTTGGCCTCGCCCGCCATGTGGCAGGTGAGGCTGTCGCCGCCGATGGGCAGCGGCTGCTGGCCGAGCTGCTTGGTGAGGTGGCCCTGCGGGTCGAAGTCGACGAGCAGGACGCGCATGCCGAGGCCCGGCAGGTCTTCGAGGTCCAGGGGCGTGGTGGTGGGCACCGCCTGGTCCGGGTGTTCCTGGCCCTCGGCCGGGACGAGGCGCGCCAGCTGGCGGGCGATGCGGACCGGGTGGAGGGTCGAGGGATCCTCCGCGAGGGCCTCCGCGGTGCCCGCGGTGACGGCCGTCTTTCCGACGCCGCCCTTCTGGTTGCACACGACGATGCGGCGCACGACCGCCGGCCGCTGGACGGTGGGGGCCGGGTTCATCTCCAGCCAGAGGCGCACCGCCTGGGCGAGGCCCTGGGTGAGGGAGACGCCGCGGTCCTTGGAGTCCGTACGGAACGACTCCCATTGGCCGACGGGCAGCCACGTCGAGAACGACTCGGCGCCGGAGGTGTCGACGGGGGAGGGGGCGGAGGCGAGGGCGCTCCAGTGGGCGATGCCCTGGTGGACGGCGTCCTGGATGTCGATCCGCAGCTGGGCGGTGCGGATCTTCAACTCCTGACGGAGCCACGGGGGGAGCTTGGAGACGACCTTGTCTCGGTCGTTCTGGGACGAGGGCGAAGTCATGAGAGGGACTTTACTAACGTTCTTGGGTGTTCGTGAGCGCCACGCCAGAGTTTTGCTAACGAAGTGGGCAAAGATGCGACAGGGCGGCCTCGCACCCGCCGTAGCGAGCACCCCCGTGGTTCACCACGGCGTGTGCGAGGCCGCCCTGTCGTACCGTCTGTCGTTCCGCCCTGTCGTGTCGTCAGCCGACCGCGACCGCCCCGGGGTTCTGGGAGCGGGAGTGCGGGATGTCGTCGGCCGGCGGGCAGAGCAGGGCCCGGCAGCCGGGCGAGCCCGAGGGGTCGAAGCGGGCGATGCGGTCGGCGGGCACGATGCCGGGGAGGAGGTGGTTCCACAGGTCGTCGACCCGGGCGTGCAGGTCCTCGCGGCCGGTGCGGACGTGGGAGGTGACCTGGATGCCGGTGAACGAGCCGACGATGAGCGTCGAGAGGTCGTACGTGTTGAGCGAGGGCAGTACGTCGCCGCGTTCCTGGGCCGGCGTCAGACAACCGTGGCAGGTGTCGATCCAGGTGTTGTAGGGCGACGGGTCGGGGTGCGTGAACGATCCGAACTCGATGACGAGGCGGATCCCGGCGCGGACGCGGACGTTGCTGCGCAGCCCGGACGCCATCTGGTGGGTCAGGTCGATGACGGTCTGGAGACCCGGGTCCTCGATCTCGGGGACCCCCTCGGCCACCTGGAACTGCTCGTCGATCAGGGTGCGGGCGAGGGCTTCCTTGGACTGGAAGTGGAAGTACAGGGCGCCCTTGGTCACTCCGGCGTGCTTGACCACGTCGCTGAGGCTGGTGCCGCCGAAGCCGCCGTGATCGAAGGCGATGGCCGCCCCGTCGAGGATGGCCTGCCGGGTGATCTCGGCTCGTCCCTGCCTGACCCTCGCCACGTGGGTTCTCCTGATGCCAGTCCTGTCCGGTGGTACGGGCTCAATGTAGTGCTGCCGCCTCAAAGAAAACCAGTCGCCAAGTACTTTTATGGCAGCGGGAGGTGGGGGTTTGGGAGCGACTGGGAGGGTTTGCGGTGTTACTTATTGCTGGGCTTCCGGGCATGGGGGAGGGCCGGCGGTGTTAACGCCGTTAAGTGGGGGAGTGGGTTCCGATTAACGGCGTTAACGCCGTTAACGGTGATACGGGGGCGAGCGTTAACGGCGTTAACGCCGTTAACGGTGGGGGAGGGTCAGCGGGTGGTCCAGCCGCCGTCCACCGAGAGGGTGGTGCCGACGACGAACGACGCGCGTTCGCTGCAGAGCCAGGCCGCGGCTTCGGCGATCTCCTCCGGCTCCGCGATGCGGGGCAGGACGGCCGAGTTGAGGAGGATCTGCTCCATGTCCGGGTTCTGCTGGAGCCAGAAGTCGATCAGCTCGCTGCGGGTGGTGCCCGGCGCGATGGCGTTGATGCGGATGTTCTGGTCCGCGTACTCGGAGGCGGCGGCCTTGGTCAGGCCCAGGACCGCGTGCTTGGAGGCGATGTACGGGGACGCGGCGGGGGTCGCGACGAGACCCGCGGTGCTGCTGTTGTTGACGATGGCGCCGCCGCCGGACTCCAGCATGGCGCGGATCTCGTGGCGCATGCAGTGCCAGACGCCGCGGACGTTCGTGTCCATGACGGTGTCGTACGCCTCCTCGTCGAGGAGGTGCATGGGGGCGGGAACGGTACCCGTACCCGCGTTGTTGAAGGCGGCGTCCAGCCGGCCGAAAGCGGTCACCGCGGTCTCGACGGCGCGGGCCACGTCCTCGGAACGCGAGACGTCGCCGACGACGTAGCGAGCCTGGTGGCCCGCGGCGCGGAGCTCTTCGGTCAGCTCCGCCAGCTCCGCCTCGCGGCGGGCCATGAGGGTGACCGACGCACCCTCCCGGCAGAACACGCGTGCAGCAGCGGCGCCGATCCCGGCGCTCGCTCCGGTGATCAACGCAGATCTACCCGCAAGCGTTCCCGTGCTGTCCGTCGTCATCATCCGGTGAACGTAACACGGCAACCTTGAACAGAGTGATCCCTGGTCAGAAGCTATTACGTACCCGTTGACCGGTTGTGCGTTCAGGGGCTCCGGCGATAGTCCGGCCTGCCTCCGGCGGCGGCGCCGACTGTGGCCGCCTGGATCCAGAACCCCTGTTCCGGGGATGACCGCGAATGCGGCGAATGCGGTGTGTGGAGCCCCCAATGGTCAAGCAGGAGCGTGCGGCACGCACGCGGGAATCCCTGGTGCGCGCTGCCGCCGAGGTGTTCACCGAGGAGGGTTTCGCCACCGCCTCGATCGCCGGGATCAGCGGAAGGGCGGGGGTGACCTCGGGCGCCCTCCACTTCCACTTCAGCGGCAAGGACGAACTCGCCTCGACGGTCGAAGGGCGCGCCGCCGCCGCGCTGCGGGTGATCATCCGCACGGCCGGGGAACCGGGCCGCTCCGGCAACCCGCTGACCGTGCTGGTCGATTCGACGTACACGCTGATGGCGCTGCTCGCCGGGGACGTCGTCGTACGCGCCGGCTTCGCGCTGTCCGCCGACGTCACCCACCGCAGCCGGGTCGACCTGCGCGGCCAGTGGCGGGAATGGACCGGCGAGCTGATCGAGGCCGCCGGCCGGCGGGGGCTCCTCGCCGAGGGCGTCACCCCGCGGGACGTGACGCCGGCGGTGGTCGCCTCGCTCGTAGGGCTGGAGGTGCTGGGCACCGCCGACCCCGACTGGTTCGCGGCCCCCACCCTCACCCGGGTCTGGTCCGTCCTCCTCCCCGGCATCTCCGGGAAGGAACACGGACCGGAAGACCGCCCAGACGAGCACGAAACAAACTGAACGGTTTGATTTAATCCCCCTCTTGGGTGTTAGATGGCCCTGCTGAGAGCCGGTCCGAGAGGGGGAGCGTCCCCCGCGGAACGCCTGCGTTTCAGTTAAAACCCCAGGTCAAGGTCACTTTTCGAGCGTAACCGGAGTGCCTTCACGGGAAAAACGGCGCAACCGGTTTTGTATTGACAAACCGCTGGGACTGTTTTCTACTGAATCTTGCGACTCATCCAAGGACAGGGGAGTACGACGTGGACATCGATGTACTGGGCGCACTGGCCGTGCGGGAGAACGGAATCTCCATCACGCCGACCGCCCCCAAGCCCCGGCAGGTCCTGGCCCTCCTGGCCCTCCATGCCGACCAGGTCGTGCCGGTCTCGGCGCTGATCGAGGAACTGTGGGGCGTCGAGCCGCCGCGCAGCGCCCGCACCACCCTGCAGACGTACGTGCTCCAGCTGCGCGCGCTCATCGCGACCGCCCTGGAGGGCGGCGACGGCACGCGGACCGCGAAGGACGTACTGGTCACCCTGCCCGGCGGCTACCTGCTCAGCAGCGGCGGCGGGACCAGCGACGTGCGCGAGTTCGACCGCCTCGCCGGCATGGGATACCGGGCGATGGACGCGGGCGACGCCGCGGGCGCGGCGCGGCTGCTGCGGGAGGCCCTCGCCCTCTGGTCGGGGCCGGCCTTCGCCGACGTGCACGGCGGGGTACAGCTCGACATGGAGACGCGCCGTCTCGACGAGACCCGGCTGTGCGCCCTCGACCAGCGGATCGAGGCCGACATGAAGCTGGGCCGCCACCGGGAGCTCCTCGCCGAGCTGACCGTCCTGGCGAGCCGCTACCGCACGCACGAGAACCTGCACGGGCAGTTCATGCTCGCCCTGCACCGCTCCGGCCGCCGCGGCGAGGCGCTGGACGTGTACAAGCGGCTGCGCGCCACGCTCGTACGGGACCTCGGCCTGGAGCCGTCGCCCGCGCTGCGCCGGCTGCAGCGGTCGATCCTGATGGCCGGCCCGGAGGGCATGGCGCCCGCCGTGCCCCTGGCCGCCGGGACGGGAGCGCGGTCGGAGCGGCTCGTGCGGGCCTGAGCCGGCGCCGGTGCCGACCGGAGCCGGGGTGGGGACAGGGCGTGGACGCAGCGGGGGCGGAAGGAGACGGAGCGGTGCAGGAGAGGTCGGAGCGGACCCGTAGGCGGTTGGTCTTCGCCGGGGCCGAGATGTTCCACCGCAACGGATACGCCAACGCGACGCTCGGCGAGATCGCGGGCGCGGCCGGGGTGACGAAGGGGGCGCTGTACTTCCACTTCGCCTCCAAGGACGAGCTCGCCGACGCCGTACAGCAGCGCGGGTGCGGGCTGTTGCACGAAGCGGTGCGCGGCCTGCGGGAGAGCGGAGCCTCCCCCTTGCAGGCGCTGATCGACACGACGCACTGGCTGGCGCGGATGCTGCACGAGGACCCGGCGATCCCGGCGAGCTTCCGCATCACGAAGGAATGCGCGGGACAGCACCTGACGGCCGTGGACTTCCACGGGGCCTGGCTGACCGCGGTCAGCGAACTGCTGCGGATGGCGCGGGACACCGGCGAACTGCCGGTGGACGAACCCCCCGCCGGCATCGGTACCGGCGCGGGCGACGGGGACGGGATGCCGGCCGTGGACCGCTGGGAGAGCGCCGAGGCACTGGTGGCCGCCGCGCTCTGCGGGATCGAGGTACTGGCCGGAACCGGGCTGTCGTACTGGGAACTCCAGCGGAAGGTGGCCGCCCTGTGGGGGCTGCTGCTGCCGAGCCTGGTGGGCGAAGAGCGGGTCGGGGAGTACCGGACGGGCGCAGTCGGCGCGCGCACCCGCGCGATCGGTGTGGAAAGGCGCTACGAGTTCCTGGGGACCGGGGCGTAGCCGCCACCGCGGCCGTCCGCGCGGAGCCGGGCAATGAGTGATTGTTTTCGCAGGTCAAGGTAAGTCGGAAGCGATCGAGGCGACTCGACGGAGTGCGGAGGGGGAGACCGTGAGGATTCAGGTTCTGGGTCCGTTGAGCGCCGAGGTCAACGGAGATTCGATCGTGCCGACGGCGGGCAAGCCGCGGCAGATCCTGGCCCTCCTGTCGCTGTATCCGGGGCGGGTGATGCCGGTGCCGACCCTCATGGAGGAGATCTGGGGCCAGAACCTGCCGCAGAGCGCGCTGACCACCCTGCAGACGTACGTGCTCCAGCTGCGCCGCAGGCTCGGCACCGCCATGGGGCCCGGCCGGCCCGGGGGTGCCAAGGAGGTGCTCACGACACGGCACGGCGGCTACCTGCTCCAGGTGCCGCCGGAATCCGTGGACGTGCACTCCTACGACACGCTGGTCGCGCGGGGACAGGCCGCCTTCGACGACGGCGACGACGAGGGCTCGGCGAAACTGCTGCGGGAAGCCCTCGCGCTGTGGCAGGGACCCGCGCTCGTCGACGTACGCGTGGGGCCGGTCCTGGAGATCGAGGTGCTGCGGCTGGAGGAGAGCCGCCTGGTCACGATGGAGCGGCGCATCGACGTCGACCTGAGACTGGGCAGGCACACCGAGCTCCTCGCCGAGCTGACCGAGCTGACCGCGCGGCACCCGCAGCACGAGGGCATGCACTCGCAGATGATGGTGGCGCTGTACCGGTCCGGCCGGCAGGCGGCGGCCCTGGACGTGTTCCGCCGGCTGCGCCAGCGGCTCATCGGGGACCTGGGCGTAGAGCCGTCCCCGCAGTTGCAGCGGCTGCACCAGGCGATGCTCGCGGTGGACCCGGCGCTGGACGTCGCGGCGGGACCGAAGCGGGGCTCGACCTTCGACCTGTACGCGGCCTGACCCGGGCCCCGGGCCGCCGGGGCCGGGTGGCATCGTGGGGGCATGGAAGATCTTGGCGGGGAACTGGTTCCGTTCCGGCTCGACGTGCCGCAGGAGGACCTCGACGACCTCGCGGCGCGGCTGCGGCGCGTGCGGTGGCCCGACGAACTCGACGGGGCCGGGCGGGACTACGGGATCCCGCTGGCCGAGGTCCGCGAGCTCGTACGGTACTGGCGCGAGGAGTACGACTGGCGGGCCGCCGAGGCACGGCTGAACGACTGGCCGCAGTTCACCACCGTCATCGACGGCACCCGGGTGCACTTCGCGCACCTGCGCTCCCCCGAACCGGACGCCACACCGCTGCTGATGACCCACGGCTGGCCCGGATCGTTCGTCGAGTTCCAACGGGTCGCGGGCCCGCTGACCGATCCGCGGGCGCACGGCGGGGACCCCGCCGACGCCTTCCACCTGGTGCTCCCCAGCATTCCCGGCTTCACCCTGTCCGGACCCACCACCGAGCGGGGCTGGGAGTTCAAGCGGGTCGCCCGCGCCTTCGCCGTACTGATGGAACGGCTCGGCTACCCGGCGTACGGGGTCCAGGGCGGTGACTGGGGAGCCGCGATCTCGCGCGAACTCGGCCGCATCCGGCCCGAGCGGGTCATCGGCGTGCACCTCAACCTGATCCCCGGCGCCGGCGCCACCACCGAGCCCACCGAGGCGGAACTGGCCCCGCTGAGCCCCGCCGAACGGGACCGCACGCGGGCCTCCTGGGAGCGGTACCGCGTCTGGGCGCGGGAACGGCAGGGCTACGCCGACATCCAGGCGACCCGGCCGCAGACCCTCGCGTACGCGCTGAACGACTCCCCGGCCGGGCTGCTCGCCTGGATCGGCGAGAAGTTCGCCGAGTGGAGCGACCCGCGCTGCCTCCTCGACCGGGACCGCACGCTCACGAACGTGATGCTCTACTGGCTCACCGGGACGGCCGGTTCCGCCGCCCGCATCTACTACGAGCGGGCCCACGCGGACCACCACGGGAAGCCGCCCGAGGTGTCGGCCACCCCGACCGCGCTCGCGGACTTCCCCCGGGACAACTTCATCCCGCTGCGGCACGTCGCCGCGCGCACCGACTCGATCGTGCGCTGGACCTCCTACGACCGGGGCGGGCACTTCCCCGCCATGGAGGTGCCGGACCTGCTGGTGGACGACATCCGCGGCTTCTTCCGGGAGCTCGCCGCGTCCGGCCGGACGTCCGGCATGTGAAACTCCGCGAGGGGCCGCCCGTACGGGTGTGATCATCACCCGGTGAACGACGAACAGCGGACCCGGCCCGTACTGACCGGCGACGAACGCGAGACCCTCACCAGCGTCCTGCAGTGGCAGCGCGACACCCTGATGATGAAGTGCGCGGGACTGACCCCCGAGCAGCTGCGGCGCAAGGCCGTGCCCCCGTCGGAACTCAGCCTGCTCGGGCTGGTACGCCACCTCGCGGAGGTCGAGCGCGGCTGGTTCCGCAACGTCGTGGGCGGCGAGGACGTACGCGGCTACTTCCCGCAGAACGAGGCCGGGGAGCGGACGGAGTTCCACGTCGAGGACGCGGACCCGCAGGAGTCCTTCAGGATCTGGGAGGACACCTGCGCGCGCTCCCGGGCCGTCGTGGCCGCGGCGGAATCCCTCGACGTGCAGGGCCGGTACGAGGACCAGGGGTACTCCCTGCACTACGTGCTGGCGCACATGATCGAGGAGTACGCCCGGCACAACGGGCACGCCGACCTGCTGCGCGAGGCGATCGACGGGACCACCGGGGAGTAGCCGCCGGCGGGCGGGCCGCCCCTCAGAACCGGGGGCCCGGGCGGTGGGCCCGTCAGGCCGGGGCGGTGCCGGTGCGGTCCACGGCGTCCAGCGCCACCTGCCAGGGGAAGTGCGGCGGGGCGTCCGGTCCGGCCGGGCCGGGCACGAACCCGCCCTCACCGTAGAGGAGTTCGGCGCCCGCGCCGCGCAGCACCGCCAGCGACTGCTCGAACTGGGGATGCGCGGCGAGCGCGGCGTTCGTACAGGGCATGGCGACCACCGGGGTGCCCTTGCCGAGGGCCTCGGCGGCGACGCCGACGACGAAGCGGTCGGTGAGGCCGAGGGCCCAGGCGTTGACGGAGTTGAAGGTGGCGGGCGCGAACAGCAGGGCGTCCGCGGCCGGCCACACGTCCGGCTCCCCGGGCATCTTGTACTGCCAGCGCACCGGATTGCCGGTCAGCGCGGCGAGACCGTCGAGGCTCCCGGACACCCACCGCGCCGCCGTCGGGGTCAGGCCCACGCACACGTCCCAGCCGCGCGACTGGGCGTCCTCGATCACGTGGGCCACGTCGAAGACGGGCGGGGCGGCGGAACAGAGCAGGTAGAGAGTCCTCGTCATACGGACATGTGATCACATTCCTTGTCCGCGGCCGCCCTTGAGGGGGCACCGGAGCAAGTTTCCGGAGCCGCGCGAAGTTTTCGCCGCGGCACCGATGAGTTCCGGGCGGAGGGCCGGTCATACATCCGAGAGCGGCGGACGAACCGCGCGCGCAGCGGAAGGAAACCGGACGTGACCGAGCCTGTGAAGGGCCCCGCGAGCTACTTCCCCTCCATCGAGAAGAAGTACGGCCGTCCCGTCGAGGAGTGGAAGACGCTCATCCGCTCTTCGCCGCTGACCCGGCACATGGAGCTCGTCTCCTGGCTCAAGGCCGAGCACGGCATCGGGCACGGCCACGCCAACGCGCTGGTCGCCCACACCCTCGCGGAGGAGGGGCAGCACGCGGAGCGGTAGCGGCGTGCGGGGCGGTGGACGCACGCGTATGCGGGTGAGCTCCTCGGCCATGTTCCGTCTCGCGGAGCGGCGGTTGACTGAGGGCATGACGAAGAACGAGAACGAGACGACGAACGAGATGACGAACGACCTCACCGCCGCTGACGCTTCCGTCGGAGGGCCGCTCACCCTCGTCATCGGGGGCAACGGCAAGACCGGCCGGCGGGTCGCGCAGAAGCTGTCCCTCCAGGGCCGGGCGGTCCGCATCGGGTCGCGCGGCGGCGCACCCGCCTTCGACTGGCACGAGCCCGCCACCTGGGGGCCGGCGCTGGAAGGCGTCGACCGGGTGTACGTCACCTACCACCCCGACCTCGCCTTCCCCGGGGCGGCCGAGCAGGTCGGCGCGTTCGCCGAGGTGGCCGTGGCCGCCGGAGCCGGCCGGCTGGTGCTGCTGTCCGGGCGGGGCGAGGAGGCCGCCGAGCACAGCGAACACCTGCTGAAAGCCTCCGGCGCGGACTGGACCGTGGTCCGCGCCAGCTGGTTCAACCAGAACTTCGACGAGAGCTTCTTCCTGGACGCCGTACGGGCCGGGGAGATCGCCCTGCCGACGGCCGACGCCGTCGAACCCTTCGTCGACGCCGACGACATCGCCGACGTGGTGGTGGCCGCGCTCACCGACGACCGGCACGTCGGCAGGACGTACGAGCTGTCCGGACCGCGCCTGCTCGGCTTCACCGAGGTGGCCGCCGAACTGTCGCGGGCGACCGGCCGGGAGATCGCCTACGTCCCGGTGCCGGACGCCGAATACCGGGCGGTGCTGCGCGAGCACGGTCTGCCCGAGGACTTCGCCGACCTGTTCGCGCTGATCCTGGACGGGCGCAACGCGCACCTGGTCCACGGTGTCGAGGAGGTCCTGGGGCGCGCGCCGAAGGACTTCGCGGACTACGCCCGCGAGGCGGCCGCCACCGGCGTCTGGGACGTCTGAGCCGGTGAGGGCGGAGCGCGCGACGGGGAGGATGGGGGCATGGACACGCTGACCGGACTGCTCGACGGGCCCAAGGCCCGCGGCGCCTTCCTGCTGAAGTCCGTCTTCGACCCGCCCTGGTCGCTGCGGGTCGAGGACCGGGCCCCGCTGTCGGTGATGACACCGGTGCGGGGAGCGGCCTGGCTGCTGCCCGACGGGGGCGAGCCGGTCCTGGTCGGGCCGGGTGACGTGGCCGTCGTACGCGGACCCGTGCCGTACACCCTCGCGGACGCCCCGGACACTCCGGTGCGGGTCACCGTCGGCCCCGACCAGCGGTGCAGCACCGGGGACGGCGAGGACGTCACCGACAGCATGGCGCTGGGCGTGCGCACCTGGGGCGCACCGGCCGTCGGCCCCCGGTCGGTGGTGCTGCTGAGCGGTACCTACCAGGCGCCCAGCGAGATCGGACGGCGGCTGCTGGGCGCCCTGCCCACGGTGCTGGTACGCCCCGCGGGCACCGCGGACGCCACCTTGATCACGCTGCTGGCCTCGGAGGTGTCCCGGGACGAGCCGGGTCAGGAGATCGTCCTCGACCGGCTGCTCGACCTGCTGCTGATCGGGGTCCTGCGGGCCTGGCTCGCCGCACCCGGAGCGGGGGCTCCGGCCTGGTACCGGGCCCAGGGCGACCCCGTCGTGGGGGTGGCGCTGCGGCTGCTGCACGAGAACCCCGCGCACGGCTGGACGGTCGCGGAACTCGCGCGCAAGGCCGGGGTGTCGCGGGCCTCGATGGCCCGCCGCTTCACGGGACTCGTCGGGGAGCCGCCGGTCGCCTACCTGACGGGCTGGCGCATCGCACTGGCCGCCGACCTGCTGCGCGAGCCGGACGCCACGGTCGCGACGGTGGCCCGCCGGGTCGGCTACGGCAGCCCCTTCGCGCTGTCGGCGGCCTTCAAGCGGGTACGGGGGGTCAGCCCGCAGGAGTTCCGGGCGGGGGCGGCTCCGCTCACGGCGGTACCGGGGCGCACCGTGGTGCTCCCCTGAGGAGTGCCGTCCGCCCGTGTCCTCTGGCGGTCAGACGAGGGGGAGGACGCCCACCGTCTGGTCGCCGCTGAGCTCGCCCGTCACCTGGAAGCCCAGCCCCAGGTAGAAGGGCTCGGGCGTGCCTTCGGCACCGCTCCAGCAGACGTAGGCCTCGGCCGCGCCGCGGTCACGGAGCTCCCGCAGGACGGCCCGCACCGCGAACCGGCCGTAGCCCTTGCCCTGGTGGCCGGCGGCGACGTTCAGCCGCCAGATGCCGGAGCGCCGTTCGTCCGGGTCCTTCGCGGGGTTCCACACGATGTCGACGAAGGCCATGACGAAGCCGACCACCTCGTCGCCGTCCACGACGGCCCGCGGCCAGGCCACCGGTCCGTGGACGTAGGCCTCCGCCAGCGATTTCACGACGGGGGAGACGAGGTGCTCCTGGGCCGGGGCGACGCGTACCGCGCACACCGCTTCGAAGTTCTCCTCGGTGACGGGCACCAGACGGAGTGATGAGCTGATCATGTTCTCAGCGTACGGTCCGGCGCGGGCCGCCATAAACTGGTGACCTGGCACCACGGCACCGGCGGAAGGCAGCAGTTGACACCCGAGCGGATCCTCGTGACGGGCGGCGCCGGCTTCGTCGGCTCCCACGTGAGCGCCCTGCTGTCGGCGGGCGACGGGCCCGCGCTGCGGCTGCTCACCCATCACCGGCACGCACCGGCCGGCGCGGACGCAGCCGAGGTCGTGACCGGCGACCTCACCGATCCGGCCTCGCTGCGCGGGATCTGCGAGGGCGTCACCACCGTCCTGCACCTCGCCGCCCGCATCGGCGGCACCGAGGAGGAGTGCCGGGCGGTCAACGCCGAAGGGACCCGCGCGCTGCTGGCGGAAGCCGCGCGGGCCGGCGTACGGCGCTTCGTGCAACTGGGCACCGCCGCCGTGTACCGGGACGTTCCGCACCGGGGCGAGGCCGAGGGGGAGCTGGAGGAACGGCCCTCCTCCGCGACCAGCGTCACGCGGCTGGAGGGCGAGCGGATGGTCCTCGCGGCGGGCGGAACGGTGCTGCGTCCGCACCTCGTCTACGGTCGTGGCGACATCTGGCTTGTTCCCGCACTGGTGCAGCTGATGGGAAGGCTGCCGAACTGGGTGGACGGCGGCCGTGCGCGGATCTCGATGATCTCCGTGGACGCGCTCGCGGGAGCCGTCGCGGACCTGGCCCGGCTGCCCGAAGTGCCCGGTGGGCAGGTGCTGCACGCGAGTCATCCGGAGCCCGTGACCTCCCGGGAGCTGATCACCACCGTCGGGCGGGCGCTCGGAATGCCCCTGCCGGAGGGCGACATCACCCTCGACGAGGCGCTGGAGCGGATGGGGGCGGCCGGCGATCCGGCCACCCGGCGCAGGCTCTCCCTGCTGACCACCGACCACTGGTACGACAGCGGGGCGCTGTGGAAGCTGGTCGGTGCCGGACCCGGGCCGCGGCTTCCGGACGGGTTCGAGGCGTACGCCCCCTGGTACAGGGAGCGGCTGGGGCTCTGACCGGTCCGTGGGGGGCGGGGCCGCGGGGGTTCAGACGGTTCCGGTGACGGTGGCCTCGAAGGTCTTCACCTCGCCCTGGTACCCGGTGACCTGGACCACGCGGACGGCAGGGTCCGTCGAGTGGGCGAGCTCGGTCTCGATCCAGCAGGGGAGTTCGAGCTCGGCGTAGTTGTGGAAGAAGGTGTCGATGCCGGTCGGCTTGAAGGGTTCACCTTCCAGGACACCGCAGGACGCCTGGCGGGCGGCCTCGATCAGGACCATGCCCGGGTGGTGGTCGTTGGGGTGCTCGAAGAGGACCGGGTGCCCGAAGTTGGGGCTGAGCAGCCAGCGGCCCGGCCGGTCGCCGGCGGAGAGGACCACGTCGGACGGGAAGACCCGGCCGGCCAGCTCGGCGGGGACCGGGGCCGGGCGCGGGTCCGAGCGGAGCGCCGCGGAGGACGCGGTCGCGTAGTCCCCGCGCAATCTGCGGTAGACCGCCGGGGACACGCAGCTGAAGAGCCCCGTACCGGTGGCGGCGATCCGGTCTCCCCTCCGGATCGTCACCTCGATGAAGCCCGAGAAGCGGTTGCCCTGCCAGGCGAAGTCCCGGCAGACCACGATCATTTCGAGATCGCTGGGGCTGGCGCCTATGAGCATTTCGGCGGGTTCGGTCTTGAAACCGAGGCTCCAGACCAGTGCGTTGTGGGTGAGGGGCACGCCGTACTCGGCGTGGGCCAGCAGGAGGGCCGACTGGCGGATGGTCTCCGCGGCCTGCACCGGGTCGTGGCTGAGACCGTCCGCACTCGTGAAGAAGGTGTGGGCCCGGGGCCACTGGGCGCTCACCCGGAAGACGTCGTCGCCGATGCGCTCGTAACCCGTCAGGAACACCTCGGCGACCGCGCTCCGGTGGACGTACTCGCGGGGAACGGTGCTGGTGAGCGGCTGGGTGTCGTTACAGCGCGTCGTCCACTGACCGCCCGCCGTGCGCGGGGTAGCCGGTGCGGTGATGTTGTTCTCGAACGTGAGCAGGGTCATGGACCTCTCCGCAGAGCCGAGGTGACGGATGAAACGAGCACTCTGAAGACGTAAGATACGTACTCTCCGGTTTTATTTGCAAGGAAATACGGCGTTCCACTTATCGAACGCGCCCCCGTCGAACCCGGGCGGGGACGGCGGCCCGCATGCCACGCCCGCACTTCGGCCGCAGGCCGCACAGGGGTAACTGCGGGGTAGGAGGCCTATCAGAGGGGTGGTCGAGAGGGGGGTAAATCAAGCCATGTGGGCCAGATAAAGAACCGACCAGGCGGTTGTTTCACAGGGTGACTGCGAGTCATCTTCGAGCGGGCACCCGGCGCCGGTGGGCCTTCATGATCAACAAACCCGTCACCGCGCGTGTCCTTCAGGGGGAGTGGAGGGTGGCTCGCGCGCGTGTAGGCGTTATGGTTTGCGGGTTGATAAAATACGGACCTTCTGGTTGGTTTCAATGGGGGGAGGGGGTCCTCTAGGGGATCCGTCCGTAGTTCACCCACTGTGTATCGGAGGCATCGTGGCACGTCAGGAGCGTGCAGTGCGCACGCGTCGTGTGATCTTGGAAGCGGCAGCGGCAGTCTTCGACGAACGGGGCTTCGAGGCCGCGACCATCGCGGACATCCTCGCCAAGGCCGGGGTCACCAAGGGCGCGCTCTACTTTCACTTCGCCTCGAAGCAGGACCTCGCACGCGGCATCCTCGACGAGCAGTTCACCGAGGGGACCGTCCCGCCGCGCGAGGTCAAGCTCCAGGAACTCTTCGACCTCGGCATGGTGCTCGCGTACCGGGTGCGCCACAACCCCCTGCTCAGCGCGGGTACCAGGCTGTCCCTCGGGCCGGACATGCGCGAGATCTTCGGCGGCGGATCCGTGCCCGGCTGGATCCAGGTGACCGAGGACGTGATCCTCCAGGCCAAGGCACAGGGGGAGCTGCTCCCCCACGTGAACACCGCCGAGGCGGCCTGGGCCCTGTCCGCCGGCTGGGCGGGGGTGCAGATCTACTCGCAGACCCTGACCGACCGCGCGGACATCGAGTACCGGGTCTCGGTCTTCTACCAGCACTTCTACCCGAGCATCGCGGTGCCCGCCGTGCTGGCGAGGCTGGATCTGGGGGCCAACCGGGGTTCGCAGGTGGCGGCGGAGATCAGGCTGCTGGACGAGGCGGCCGCGGCCGCGTCGGTCGAGGAGCACGCCCACACCTGAGCCGGGCTCGAGGAGGACTCAGATCCGCTTCGACGATCGGCACAGAACATGGGCGGACGTCCAGCCCACGGCAAACCGCTAGGGCGGTTTGTGGAGTTCTCATGGTCAAGCAGGAACGTGCTGCCCGCACGCGTGAGGTCCTGGTCCGTGCCGCCGCCGAGGTGTTCGCCGAGGAGGGGTTCGTCACCGCCTCCATCGCGGCCATCAGCAAGCGCGCCGGCGTCAGCGCCGGCGGGCTGCACTTCCACTTCGGGAGCAAGACCGCGCTGGCGGAAGCCGTGGCGCACCGCGCCTCCGCGACCCTGCGCACGATCACGGTGTCCCGGAGCTCCGGCGGCAACGCCCTCCAGGCGCTCGTCGACTCCACGCACGAGCTCATGGAGCTGCTGGCCCGCGATCCCGTCGTCAGCGCGGGCTTCGGGCTCTGCGCGGGCACCGGGGCGGTCACCCTGACCGCCCGCGGCGGCGGAGCCGGATGGGACCTGCGCGTGCAGTGGCAGCGCTGGGTCGAGTCCATGTTCCGGGCCGCCCACGAGGAAGGCCGGCTGGCCGACGGGGTGTCCCCGCGGTCGGCGGCCGCCGCCGTCGTGGCGGCGATGGTCGGTTTCGGGGTCCTCGGAGCCGGCGAACCCCACCGCTTCGGACCCTCTTCCGTCACCCGGTACTGGCAGCTGGTGCTCCCGCGGATCGCCGCGCACGGCTCGCTCGGGGAGCTGCTCCCCGCCGGATCCGGCTCGGCCCGTACGTCCCACGCGACCTAGATCAATGCGACCGGATGGCCGGACCAGTCGGTTGGTTCTGGCGCCCCCATACCCCTCGGCGATCTTCCCGAGGGGTTTTTTTCTTGGATCTGAGTGCCCCTGAAAGCGGCTCCAGAGCCCCTTCTGAAGGCTGAATCCGCAGGTCAGAGCTTGTTTTGGTCGTTTTGCGTGACCACAGGCCGAGAGAAACGGCACAGCCGGTTTGGTATTGACAAACCGGCTCAGCTGTTTTTTGCTCATTCCAGCGAAAGTCAAGGGCTCATCCATGGACGAAGCAGGGGAGTACGGCGTGGACATCGATGTACTGGGCGCACTGGCCGTGCGGGAGAACGGGGTCTCCATCACGCCGACCGCAGCCAAGCCCCGGCAGGTGCTGGCACTGCTCGCCCTCCACGCGGACCAGGTCGTGCCGGTCTCGGCGCTGATCGAGGAGCTGTGGGGCGCCGAGCCGCCGCGCAGCGCCCGCACCACCCTGCAGACGTACGTGCTCCAGCTGCGGGCCCTGATCGCGACGGCGCTCAAGGACACCGACGGCAGCCGGACGCCCAAGGACGTGCTCGTCACCCTGCCCGGCGGCTACATGCTGAACAGCGCCGGCGGGACCAGCGATGTCCGTGAATTCGACCGGCTGGCCGGATTGGGCTACCGGGCGATGGACGCGGGCGACGCGGCGGGCGCGGCGCGGCTGCTGCGCGAGGCCCTCGCCCTGTGGTCGGGGCCGGCCTTCGCCGACGTGCAGGGCGGGGTGCAGCTCGACATGGAGACGCGCCGCCTGGAAGAGACCCGGCTGTGCGCCCTCGACCAGCGCATCGAAGCCGATCTCAAGCTCGGCCGGCACCGGGAGCTCCTCGCGGAGCTGACGGTCCTGGCGAGCCGCTACCGCATCCACGAGAACCTGCACGGGCAGTTCATGCTCGCCCTGCACCGCTCCGGCCGCCGCGGCGAGGCGCTCAGCGTCTACCAGCGGCTGCGCGCCACGCTCGTGCGCGAGCTCGGCATCGAGCCGTCCTCCGCCCTGCGCAGCCTCCAGCGGTCGATCCTGATGACCGGCCCGGAAAACCCGGCGGCGACCCCGGCGGCCGCCCGAAAGCGGCTCGCCCAGGTCGGCTGATCCAGTAATCGAAGATCGCAGTCCGCTTAATTGCCGCGGCGGTGTGCCGGACTGCTTCGAAAGTGTGGTGAAAAATCCTTCAAAGGAATTTTCGAGGCGTGAACCGGAAGGGTGTGACCCAGGCTCTCACGCCTGTGATTCCGGGGGTTTGAATCTTAACCGGAATCATGTGGGTGGAATCCGTCAAATGTTCGCGTGCTGCGGAGTTCTGCTCGACGTCGGCTTGAGATCTCGGTGATGAGGCCCCGTGCTGACTTATCGTCATCCGGTCGAATGCTGAAAACCGAGAGTATGTCGACGAAATACGGAGGGGAGACGGGAGACCGTGAAGATTCAGGTTCTGGGTCCGTTGAGTGCCGAGGTCAACGGGGCATCGATCGTTCCCACGGCAGGCAAGCCGCGTCAGATCCTGGCGCTTCTCGCGCTCTACCCGGGCCGGGTGATGCCCGTGCCGACCCTGATGGAGGAGATCTGGGGGACCAAGCTCCCGGAGAGCGCCCTGACCACCCTGCAGACGTACATCCTCCAGCTGCGCCGCCGGCTGGGGACCGCGATGGGGCCGGGCGCCCCGGGCACGGCCAAGGACGTGCTCGCCACCCGGCACGGCGGGTACCTGCTCCAGATCCCGCCGGAGTCCGTGGACGTGCACGCCTACGACGCCCTCGTCGCCGGCGGCCAGCAGGCCTTCGACGACGGTGACGACGAGCGCGCGGCGGACCTGCTGCGCAAGGCGCTGGGCCTGTGGCAGGGGCCCGCGCTGGTGGACGTGCGCGTGGGACCGATCCTGGAGATCGAGGTGCTGCGGCTGGCGGAGAGCCGCCTCGTGACGACCGAGCGGCGCATCGACGTAGACCTGAGGCTCGGCCGGCACACCGAGCTCCTCGCCGAGCTCACCGAGCTCATGGCCAGGAACCCGCAGCACGAGGGCCTGCACTCGCAGGCGATGGTCGCCCTGTACCGCTCGGGCCGGCAGGCGACCGCGCTGGACGTGTACCGCAGGCTCAGGGCCCGGCTGATCGGCGAACTGGGAGTCGAGCCCTCGCAGCAACTGCAGCGCCTGCACCAGGCGATGCTGCGGGTGGACCCGGCACTGGACGTGGTGGCCGGACCCCGCCGCAGCTCCACCTTCGACCTGTACGCGGCCTGAGGCCGCACTCCGTGACGGCGGGGCGGCCGACGGGCGCGCTCCAGCGGGACTGGGCCCGGAGCCCAGTGACTCTCCACCGTGCCGGGCCAGGCTCGCGGCGAGCCGGTCTGCGCCCGAGCGCCGGCGGACGAGGAGAAAGGCAAGCCATGGACCGGCTGGAACTCACCGACCTGACTCGCATCCTGCGGGCCTGGGGAGGCGAGGACGAGTGCGTCGAGCTGAGCGAGGAAGTCCAGGACATGTACTGGGAGGAGCTCGGCTACGACAGCCTGTGCGTCCTGCAGACCATGGGCTCCGTCGAGCGGCGGTTCGACGTCCTCCTCGACGGGGAGCTCCTCGAACTGGCCGACACCCCGCGCCGTTTCCTCGCCGTGGTCAACGGCGTGCTGGGCAGCCGGGCGGGGGTCTGATCCACGGCGGCCGGCCCGACCGGCCGCCCGAGGCGCAGGATGCCGGGCCGTCGCGGAACTCCACCCGTGCTCCACGCGGATTCCAGCGGACCAGTACAGGCTCTGCGTCAAGCGTTGAGAGAGGTGTCTGATGTCTGTCGAGCGAGCACACCGGATGTCACACGCGGTCGACGCGGCCGCGCCGGCCGCAGTCCTGTACGCGCTGGTGGCCGACACCACGCAGTGGCCGCTGCTCCTGCCGGACAGCATCCACGTGGAGCGTCTCGACTTCGACGGGACCACGGACCGGTACTACCAGTGGGCCTTCGTCGACGGGACCCCGCAGCCGTCGCTGTGGCGGCGGACCCTGGACGCGCGGCGCCTGCGCGTCGACTTCCGCGAGGAACGGTCCGCGTCCCCCGTCACCACGACGGGCGGCAGCTGGAGCGTGGAGGAACTGGCCCCCGGCTGGTCCCGGCTGACGCTGGAGCAGGACGTCACCGTCACCGCGGAGCGGGCGGCCGACGCCGAGCGGATCCTCGCGTCCGCGCGGGCCGGTGCCCGCACCGCGCTCGACCGGCTGCGGACCGCGGCGGAGGGCTGGGGGCGCCTCGACGGGGCGGCGCTGTCCTTCGAGGAGTCCGTACGCGTCCAGGGGCCGGCCGAGCCGGTCTACGAGTTCCTCTACGGGGCGGCCTCCTGGCCCGGGCGGGTTCCGCACGTCGTACGCGCCGAGGTGACCGAGGACAGCCCCGGCGTCCAGCACACCACCCTGGTCAACCTGGCCGGTGACGGCTCCGCCTACACCACCGAGGCCGTACGGGTGTGCTTCCCCGCGGCCGGCCGGATCGTCTTCAAGCAGCTGCGGCCGCACGCCCTGCTGAGCGCGCACACCGGCGAGTGGTCGGTGGAGCCGGACGCGACGGGCGTCACCGTGGTCGCCCGGCACGACGTCCTGCTGAACGAGCGGACGGTGGAACGGGTCCTCGGCCCCGACGCCGACCTGGCCCGGGCGCGCCGGTTCGTCCGCGAGGCGCTCGGCGCCGAGAGCAGGGCCACCCTCGGGCCGGCCCAGCAGCACGCGCGGGAATCCGTACGGAGCCTGCGCTCGGTGTGAGGGGCGGGCCCGGCGGCCCCGGCGCGACGGGACGACCGCCCCGGCGCCGGGGCCGCCGGGCGCGTGGGGCCGGGCGGGGCGGCGGTCCGGGTCCGGCCGTGGCCGACCCGGGTGGAGCCGGACCGGAGCCGTACTGGACCCGAGCCGGACCGGAGCGGGTCTACCGCGTCCGGCCGGCGGATCCCGGGGTGTCGCGGGCGGGCAGGACGGCGGGGCCGACCAGACACGGCATGACCACCCGCCAGAAGTCGGCCAGGGTCCGGCGGGAGAGCCACTGCGGGTCGTCCCGGCCCAGGACCGCGAAGCCGTAGGTGGCCGCCACCACCGTGGACACGACGCCCCGGTCCGACAGGCCGGCGGCCAGCGCGCCTTCCGCACGGGCTTCGGTGAGCAGCCGGCGGACGTACGCGTGCCACTCGCCCAGCAGGGCGGACGCCGACACGTACGCGGGTTCCCGGGCGAGCTGGAGGCCGGTCCGGGCCACCACGTCGTACAGGAGGACCCGGGCCAGCGCCTGCGTGCTGTCGGCCAGCGCCTGGAGGGCCGAGGTCCGCTCCGCGTACACCTCGCGGGCGACGGCGCGCAGGGCGCGGGCGGCGGCGGCCTCGACGGCCGCGCCGACCGCCGCCTTGTTCTCGAAGTGGAAGTGGAGCGCGCCCGGGCTGACCCCCGCTCCGGCGCTGATCATGCTCAGTGTCGCGTCCGCGTAGCCGCGCTGCCCGAACACCGCCGCCGCTGATTCGACCAGTGCCCGGCGGGTTCGGACGGCGCGTTCTTGTTTCATCACGCATTGCTCCTGTATCAGTTTCCTATCGATATTAAACCGTCCCGTTGGTATTGGATAGCGCGTGGGGTGGCCTCCGTGGCTGAATGACGGGATATCTGAGCGACCGTTGGCCCGATTTGGAGGGTATGTCGCGCGGGAGAGGAACACTTACAGCCTTTGACAAACCGACGAAGCGGTTTGTATCTTCTTGACGTTGGCTCAACCGAGCTTGAGGGAGGGGGGCAGATGAACCAGCGTTCCTACGCTGTGCTGGAACCTCACACAGCCGCCGCGGGAGTGAACGGCGGGTTCTCGCTTGCGGAGGGTCTGAGGGGGCCACAGAGCGGTCCGGTCCAGTCGGCGCTGTGGCGGATCCTCATCGTCGAGAGCGACGCGGTCGAGGCCGAGACCCTGGCCCGCGGCCTGCGCCGCCACGGCCACGAGGTCGACATCGTCGCCACCGGCAGCGAGGCGCTGCGCAGCTACGCCGACGCCGACCTGGTGCTCCTCGACCTCGAACTGCCGGACCTCGACGGCCTGGAGGTCTGCCGGGGCATCCGTTCCGCACACGAGATCCCCGTGATCGCCGTCACCGCCCGGGGCAGCGAGCTGGACCGGGTCCTGGGCCTCCAGGCCGGAGCGGACGACTACCTGGCCAAGCCCTACGGCTTCCGCGAGCTGATGGCCCGGATGGAGGCGGTCATGCGCCGGTCACGGCCGGCCCGGCCCGTCGCGGCCACCATCACCAGCGGGCCGCTGCGGATCGACGCGGGAACGCGGGAGGTGACCCTGCACGGGGAGCCCGTCGAGACCACGCGCAAGGAGTTCGACATGCTCTACCTCCTCGCCTCCCACCCCGACACCGTCATCCCCCGCAAGATGCTGATGCAGCAGGTGTGGGGGGACTCCTGGTCCCGCCGCACCGTCGACACGCACGTCAGCACCCTGCGCAACAAGATCGGCGCCGGGTGGATCATCACGATCCGCGGCGTCGGCTTCCGCTTCGGCCAGGGCTGAGCCGGCGGACCGACCGGATCCCGAGCCCGAGTCGGCACGACCGCGGACCTGAAGCAGGACCATAAGCAGGGCCAGAAGACCAGAAGCAGGACCAGTAGCAGCGAGCAGAACCAGAGGGCGGAACCGCCTCCGCGGCCGGCGGGGGGACGACGGCCGACCGGGGCGAACCGAGGGGGGAAGGACATGACGGTGACGGCGCTGTGCCACGGGGAGGGCTGCCGCGGCGGCCGCGGCGACGGCCGGACCCGCCGGCGCACGCTCCAGGGCAGCCGGCTGTGCCGGGCCTGCCGGGACCACTTCGCCGCGGGCCTGGGCGAACTGGCGCACCTCTACGAGGAGTGCGGGCGGATGCTCGGCGGCGGAGCCCCCGGCAGCCTGCGCGAGCGGACCACGGGAGGCGAACTCCCCGGACTGCCCTTCAACACGGCCGCGGCCGACGTCCGCTCCCGGATGGTGTCCGTACTCGGCTCCTGGAGCGGCCTGGTCGCGCAGCAGCGCGGCGTCACCTCCCCGCCGCGCACCGTCGCCGCGCTCACCGCCTTCCTGCTGCGCAACGCCGACTGGCTCGCGGCCCATTCGGCCGCCGCGGAGGCCACCGAGGAGATAGCCCGGCTGGTCCGGGCCGGACGGCGCGCCGCCTTCCCCGACCCGGCCCGCGCCGTCCGGATCGGCGTCTGCCCCGAGCCCGGCTGTCCGGGCGGACTGGCCCTGGCCGTCCGTGAAGCGGCGCGGGCCGACGGTCCGGCGATCGTGTGCGACGCCGCCGCGGAGCACCGCTGGACGAGCGACCGGTGGAGCGAACTCAGTCACTGCATGGAGTCGGCGGATCCGGCCGGCACCGCCCCGGCGGCCACGGCCACCGAACGCTGGCTGACCGCCGCGGACATCGCGCGGCTGTGGCACGCGCCGACGGGCACCGTCTACCGGCTGGCGAGCGAGGAGCGCTGGCGCAGGCGCAACCGCGCGGGCCGCACGTACTACAGCGAGACCGATGTCCGTGCCTGCTTCAGCCGCCGTGCGGCGCGCGGCTGACACCCCTCGCGCACGACGACGCGCAGGACCGCGCACGGCATCCGGCGGGGCCCGGGTCGAGCCTTCTGACCTGTACTTGACCTGCGCTTGGCCGCGTTCCGACGCAGCGGACCGGCCCTTGTGGAACCTGACCGAGTCCTGAATCCGGCGCCATTGAATGCCCTCTCGTCTCCGAAGAACCTTGTAGTCAAGATCCGGTGCACTGTCTCCGGAGGCGAATTCGAGGAGACCTGATGGACGCCCCTGTGATCGTCGTCGGCGCGGGCCCGGCGGGCATGACGCTCGCCGGCGAACTGCGGCTGGCGGGAGTCGCCGTCGTCGTCCTGGAACGCCTGGACCGGCGTACGGGCGAATCGCGCGGCCTCGGCTTCACCGCACGCACCCTGGAGACCTTCGACCAGCGGGGCCTCCTCGGGCGGTTCGGCGAGATCGAGAAGAGCACGCTCGGTCACTTCGGCGGTCTCCCCCTCGACTTCGGGGTCCTCGACGGCGCCTGCCAGGCGGCCAAGACCGTGCCGCAGTCCGTCACCGAGACCCACCTGGAGGACTGGGCCACCGGCCTCGGCGCCGACGTCCGGCGCGGCCACGAGGTGCTCTCGGTACACGACGACGGGGACGGCGTCGACGTCGAGGTGCGCGGACCGGACGGACACCACACCCTGCGCGCCGCCTACCTGGTGGGGTGCGACGGCGGTCGCAGCACCGTGCGCAAGGCGGCCGGCTTCGACTTCCCGGGCACGGCGGCCACCATGGAGATGTACCTCGCCGACGTCAAGGGCATCGAGCTGAAGCCCCGCATGATCGGCGAGACCCTGCCGGGCGGCATGGTCATGGTGGGCCCGCTCCCCGGCGGCACCACCCGCATCGTGGTGTGCGAGCGCGGCACCCCGCCGCGGCGGCGCGAGAGCCCCCCGTCCTTCGAGGAGGTCGCCGCCGCCTGGCAGCGGCTGACCGGCGAGGACATCTCGGCCGCCGAACCGGTGTGGGTCAGCGCCTTCGGCGACGCGACCCGGCAGGTCACCGAGTACCGGCGCGGCCGGATCCTGCTGGCCGGGGACGCGGCGCACATCCACCTGCCCGCCGGCGGGCAGGGCATGAACACCGGGATCCAGGACGCGGTCAACCTCGGCTGGAAGCTCGCCGCGGTGGCCCGCGGCACGGCTCCGCCGGCCCTGCTCGACACGTACCACTCCGAGCGGCACGCGGTCGGCCGGCGGCTGCTGATGAACACCCGGGCCCAGGGCCTGCTGTTCCTGAGCGGCGCGGAGGTACAGCCGCTGCGGGACTCGCTGCGCGAGCTGATGGAGTACGAGGACGTGCGCCGCCACCTCGCGGCGATGGTGACCGGACTGGAGATCTCCTACGACGTGGGCAAGGGCGGCCACCCGCTCCTCGGCCGGCGCATGCCGCACCTGGAGCTGAGCGGCCCGGGCGGCCGCACCTCCAGTACCGAACTGCTGCACCCCGCCCGCGGCGTCCTCCTCGACCTGGCGGACAACCCGCGGCTGCGGCAGCGGGCCGCCGCCTGGGCCGACCGGGTCGACACCGTCACGGTCCGGCCCCACGAGGCGTCCGCAGCCGACGGCACGGACGACACCACCGCCCTGCTGATCAGGCCGGACGGGTACGTGGCCTGGGCGGCGCCGGGCAGCCACCACGACCTTCCCATGGCGCTCGAACGGTGGTTCGGCGCCCCCTGACGACCGGCGCCCGGCGGCCGCCCCCGACGACCGGCCGCCACGGTAGGCCCGCGCGACGGCCGGCCCTCCCGATGCCCGGTACCCCCTGACGACCGGCGCATCCGGCGGTCGGACGAGCACGTCACGAGGAGAGACCCACATGGCAACGCCGCATGCAACGATCGCGCGCCCCGACGCCGGACACGGCGCGGACCGCCGCGATCCGGCCGAGGAACGCCGCGGCATCGTCCGGGCCGCCCGGACCGTCCTGGCCCGCGAGGGCTGGACGCGCTGCACCGCCGAGGCGACGGCGGCCGAGGCGGGCGTGGCGCCGGGCGCCGTGAGACGGCACTTCCCGGAACAGGAACAGCTGCTGCTGAGCGTGCTGCTGGACAGCTCCGTCACCGTCGCCGCCGCGCTCGCGGCGGTGGCCGACAGCTACCTGGAGGAGATCACCGACCTGGAGCAGGACCTCGTCGCGCTCGGCCGGGCGTGGCTGGCGCCGCTGGAGGCCTTCCGCGAACACTTCGCGATCGTCCGCCACATCAGCGCGGAGGTCACCCGCCTCCCGGTCGAAGCGGTCCAGAAGTGGCAGGACGCCGGACCCCGTCAGGCACGCCGCGAGCTCGCCCGCCGGCTCCAGGGCGTCGCGGCCCGCGGCCTGCTCGACATCCCCGACGCCGACCAGGCGGCGGAACGTTTCATCCTGCTGGTCCCCTCCACCGTCGTCCAGCGCTCCTTCCTGGGCGCGCTGCCGCTGCCGGAGGCCGAGGCCGACGCACTCATCGCGGACGGCGTGGCCGACTTCATCCGCCTGTACCACGCCTGAAGAACGCCCCCCTCACGGAAGAGAGAGAACGGATGCAGCACAGCAATCTGATCGTGGCCCGGATGGACAGCATGTCGAAGGACCAAGTCGCCCACCTGTTCACGGAGTTCGACAAGACCGACATGCCGGAGCGGATGGGGACCCTGCGGCGCCGGCTGTTCATGTACAAGGGCCTCTACTTCCACCTCCAGGACTTCGCCGACGACGACGGCGGCCAGCGCATCCAGGACTCCCGCACGGACCCGCGGTTCATGAAGATCAGCCACGACCTGATGCCCTTCATCCAGCCCTACGACCCGGCGACCTGGCGCACCCCCGCCGACGCCATGGCCACCCGCTTCTACGACTGGACGGCCTCCTGATGACGCTCCGCCAGGCCGACACGAGGGGAGGGCAGCACCGGTGGCTCGCCGGGTAGTGATCACGGGGATCGGAGTGCTGGCGCCGGGAGGCATCGGCACCAAGGACTTCTGGAGCCTGCTGAGCTCGGGACGTACGGCGACACGGGGGATCACCCTCTTCGACCCCGCCCCGTTCCGCTCCAAGGTGGCCGCCGAAGCCGACTTCGACCCCGAAACGCACGGGCTGACCCCGCAGGAGATCAGCCGCATGGACCGCGCCGCCCAGTTCGGCGTGGTGTCGGCCAGGGAGGCGCTCGCCGACAGCGGCCTCGACCTCGCCGGCTTCGACCCGTACCGGACCGGGGTCAGCCTCGGCACCGCGGTCGGCGCCGTGGGCAGCCTCGACCGCGCGTACCGGCTGGTCAGCGACGACGGCCGGCTCGCGCCCGTCGACCACGGCTACGCGCCGCGCCACCTGTACGACCACTTCGTGCCCAGCTCGTTCGCGACGGAAGTGGCGTGGGCCGTCGGCGCGGAAGGCCCGGCCACGGTGGTCTCCACCGGCTGCACCTCCGGCATCGACTCGGTCGCGCACGCCGTCGACCTGATCCGCGAGGGCACCGCCGACATCATGATCACCGGCGCCGCCGACGCCCCGATCACGCCGCTCACCCTGGCGTGCTTCGACGCGATCAAGGCGACGACCACGCTCAACGACCAGCCGGAGACCGCCTCGCGGCCCTTCGACGCCTCCCGCAAGGGGTTCGTCCTCGGCGAGGGCGCCGCGGTGTTCGTCCTGGAGGAGCTGGAGAGCGCCCGCCGCCGCGGCGCGCACGTCTACGCGGAGATCGCCGGGTACGCCTCGCGCTCCAGCGCCTTCCACATGACCGGACTGCGCCCCGACGGCCGCGAGATGGCGGAGGCCATCACCGTGGCGCTGGACGAGGCACGCCTGAACCCCGCCGACATCGACTACGTCAACGCGCACGGCTCGGGCACCAAGCAGAACGACCGGCACGAGACGGCCGCGTACAAGCTGGCCCTCGGCCCGCACGCGTACGGCGTGCCGGTGAGCTCCGTGAAGTCGATGATCGGGCACTCGCTCGGCTCCGTCGGATCCATGGAGATCGCCGCCTCCCTCCTCGCGATGGAGCACCACGTCGTGCCCCCCACGGCGAACCTGCACACCCCCGACCCCGAGTGCGACCTCGACTACGTCCCGCTCGTCGCGCGGGAACACCGCACCGATGCCGTCCTGACCGTCGGCAGCGGATTCGGCGGGTTCCAGAGCGCGATGGTGCTGGCCCGGCCCGACAGGAGGACCGCATGAGCGGCAGGACCCTGGTCACCGGCATCGGCGTGGCCGCGCCCAGCGGGCTCGGCGTCGAGGACTTCTGGGCGGCGACCCGCATCGGCAAGAACGCCATCGGGCCCGTCACCCGCTTCGACGCCTCGCCCTACCCGTCACGGCTCGCGGGCGAGATCCACGGCTTCGACGCCAAGGACCACCTCCCCGGCAGGCTCGTCCCGCAGACCGACCGGGTGACCCAGCTCGCCCTGGTCGCCGCCGACCAGGCCTTCGCGGACGCCGGGGTGGCGCCGGGCGACATCGACGCGTACGACATGGGCGTGGTCACCGCGGCCGGCTCCGGAGGCTTCGAGTTCGGCGAGAACGAGCTCCGCAAGCTCTGGGGCGAGGGCCCCAACCACGTCAGCGCCTACCAGTCCTTCGCCTGGTTCTACGCCGTCAACAGCGGACAGATCTCCCTCCGCAACGACCTGCGTGGCCCCGTCGGCGTGGTCGTCGGCGACCAGGCGGGCGGCCTGGAGGCCCTCGCCCACGGCCGCCGCCAGCTCCGCAAGGGCGGCAGGCTGATCGCCACGGGCGGGTTCGAAGCGTCGGTCTGCTCCCTCGGCTGGGCCGCCCACCTCGCCGGCGGCCTGATGTCCACCGGCGACGCACCCGAGCGGGCCTACCTGCCCTTCGACGAGGCCGCCTGCGGCTACGTACCGGGTGAGGGCGGGGCGCTGATCGTCCTGGAGGACGAGGACAGCGCCCGGGCCCGGGGCGCCCGCACCGTCTACGGCGAACTCGCGGGCTACGGAGCCACGCTCGACCCCCGCCCGGGCAGCGGACGCGAGCCCGGCCTGCGGCGGGCGCTGGAGACCGCCCTCGCGGACGCGGACTGCGATCCGGCCGAGGTCGACGTGGTCTTCGCCGACGCGGCGGGCACCCGGGACCTCGACCGGCAGGAGGCCGACACCATCACGGCGGTCTTCGGCCCGCGCAGGGTCCCGGTCACCGCGCCCAAGACGATGACCGGCCGGCTCAACGCGGGCGGCGCGCCGGTGGACGTGGTCTCGGCGGTCCTCGCCATGCGGGAGGGCCTCATCCCGCCGACCACGAACGTCGAGCTGTCCCCCGCCTACGACCTCGACCTGGTCGCCGGCCGGCCGCGGACCGCGTCCGTGCGCACGGCGGTCGTCCTCGCACGCGGCCGCGGAGGCTTCAACTCCGCCGTCGTGGTGCGCGCCGTCGACTGACGGCTCCCGAACCGGCGCCCGTCTCCGGCACCCCGGGAGGCGGGCGTTCTCTGTGCCCCGCGGCCATGTCCCGGTCGCGGCATTCCGATGAAGGGATCCATTTTGTCCAAGCAGGAATTCACCTTTGAGGACCTCAAGCGCATCCTCCTGGAGGGCGCCGGGGCCGACGAGGGCGTCGACCTCGACGGCGACGTCCTCGACACCGACTTCGAGGCGCTGGGCTACGAGTCGCTGGCACTCCTGGAGACCGGGGGCCGGATCGAGCGCGAGTTCGGCATCACCCTCGACGACGACGTCTTCGCCGACCACACCACGCCGCGTTCCCTGGTCGGGGCCATCAACGAGAGCCTCAAGGCCCTCGTCGACGCCTGACCGGGACGGCCGCGGGCCGGCCGGCGCTTCGACGGAGCAGCGTTCGGACCGGCCCGCGCCCGGCCACCCGGGCGGCCGCCGCCCGCGCGCGGCGGCCGCCCTTCCTCACCCTCCCCCCTTCCTTCTTTGGAGAAGAGACACATGTCGGATCAGCGCGAACGGGTCGCCGTCGTCACGGGTGCCACGAGCGGGATCGGGCTGGCCGTCGCCCGTCTCCTGGCCGCGCAGGACCACCGGGTGTTCATCGGTGCCCGCAGCGCCGACGCGGTCGCGAAGACCGTCGAACAGCTCCGCGGCGAAGGCCTCGACGTGGACGGCGCCGTCGTCGACGTCCGCTCCACCGAGGACGTCCGTACCTGGATCCAGGCCGCCGTCGACCGCTTCGGCGGCATCGACGTCGTCGTGAACAACGCCGGCCGTTCGGGCGGCGGCGTGACGGCCGACATCGCGGACGAGCTGTGGCACGACGTCATCGACACGAACCTGAACAGCGTCTTCCGCGTCACCCGCGAGGCCCTGACCACGGGCGGCCTGCGGGAGAAGAACCGCGGGCGCATCATCAACATCGCCTCCACCGCGGGCAAGCAGGGAGTGGTCCTGGGCGCCCCGTACTCGGCGTCCAAGCACGGAGTGGTCGGCTTCACGAAGGCGCTGGGCAACGAACTGGCGCCCACGGGCATCACCGTGAACGCCGTCTGCCCCGGATACGTCGAGACCCCCATGGCCGAACGGGTCCGCCAGGGGTACGCCGCGGCCTACAACGCCACGGAGGAAGCCGTCCTGGAGAAGTTCCAGGCCAAGATCCCCCTCGGGCGGTACTCCACCCCCGAAGAGGTCGCCGGTCTCGTCGGCTACCTGGCTTCCGACACGGCCGCCTCCATCACCTCGCAGGCCCTCAACGTCTGCGGCGGCCTCGGCAACTTCTGATCGCCCCGCGATCGGCCGACCCCGTACGCCGTATCCCGTATCCCGTCCGAGTTCCGACCCGAGTTCCGAATCCGAGTTCCGAGGAGTCATCAGCATGTCGCAGCCCGGCCTGCGCGAGGTGGAGCACGAGATCACGATCTCGGCCCCGGCCGCCGCCGTCTACCGCCTGATCGCCGAAGTCAGGAACTGGCCGCGGATCTTCCCGCCGACCATCTACGTCGACCAGACCCCCGACGGCCCCCACCAGGAACGCATCCGCATCTGGGCCACGGCCAACGGAGAGCCCAAGAACTGGACCTCGCGCCGCACCCTGGACCCCGAGGGCCTCGTCATCACCTTCCGCCAGGAGATACCCGCACCCCCCATCGCGGCCATGGGCGGCACCTGGATCATCGAGCCCCTGGGCGAGGACGCCTCCCGGGTACGTCTCCTGCACGACTACCGGGCCGTCGACGACGACCCCGGCAGCCTCGCCTGGATCGACAAGGCCGTCGACCGCAACTCCCGCACCGAACTCGCCGCCCTCAAGACCAACGTCGAGCTCGCCCACGCCGCCGAGGACCTCACCTTCTCCTTCGAGGACACCGTCCAGATCGACGGCAGCGCCAAGGACGTCTTCGACTTCGTCAACGAGGCCGACCTGTGGCCCCAGCGGCTCCCGCACGTCGCCGTCGTCCGCCTCACCGAGGACACGCCCGGCCTCCAGGAACTGGAGATGGACACCACCCACTCCAAGGACGGCTCCACCCACACCACCAAGTCCTACCGGGTGACCTTCCCCCACGAGAAGATCGCGTACAAGCAGACCGTGCTGCCCGCCCTGATGACCCTGCACACGGGCTACTGGACCTTCGCCGAGAACGACCGCGGCGTGGCGGCCTCCTCGCAGCACACCGTCACCATCAACACCGACAACATCGCCAAGGTGCTCGGTGAGCAGGCCACCGTCGAGGACGCCCGCGAGTTCGTCCGCAACGCCCTCAGCACCAACAGCCGCGCCACCCTCGGCCACGCCAAGCGCTACGCCGAAGAGGGCGGCCGGGCCGGACACACAGAGAACAAGGGCTGATCATGTCTGGGGACTACACCGACACCCAGGTGATCGTGGTCGGCGCGGGCCCCGTCGGGCTGCTGCTCGCCGGGGAACTGCGGCTGGCGGGCGCGGACGTGGTGGTCCTCGACAAGCTCACCGCGCCGACCACCGAATCGCGGGCGTCCACCCTGCACGCCCGCACGATGGAGATCCTCGACACCCGGGGCCTGCTCGACGCGCTGGGCGACGTCCCGAACGATCCCGCCGGCCACTTCGGGGGGATCCCCTTCGGACTCGCCCTGCCCGGCCCCTACCCGGGGCAGTGGAAGGTGCCGCAGACCCGACTGGAGGAAGTCCTCGGGCAGTGGGCCGAAGACCTCGGCGCCGACGTCCGGCGCGGCCACGAGGTCACCGGCCTCACCACGGCCGGGGACCGGGTCGTCGTCGACGTCCAGGGCCCCGACCAGGCACCCGCGCGCCTGCGGGCCGCCTACGTGGTCGGCTGCGACGGGGAGGACAGCGCCGTGCGCCGGCTGGGCGGCTTCGAGTTCCCCGGCACCGACGCCACCCGCGAACTGCTGCGCGCGGACGTGACCGGCATCGACGTACCCGGCCGCCGCTTCGAACGGCTGGAGGGCGGACTCGTCGTCGCCGCCCGGCGCCCCGACGGGGTGACCCGGGTGATGGTGCACGAGTTCGGGGCCGCACCCCGGCGCGGACAGCCCTCCTTCGAAGAGGTCGCCGACACCTGGAAGCGCATCACCGGCGAGGACATCGGCGACGGCACCCCGCTGTGGGTGAACTCCTTCGGTGACGCCTCCCGGCAGGCCGCGCACTACCGCCGCGGCCGGCTCCTGCTCGCGGGAGACGCGGCGCACCAGCAGATGCCGATCGGCGGCCAGGCCCTCAACCTCGGGCTCCAGGACGCCTTCAACCTCGGCTGGAAGCTGGCCGCCACCGTCACCGGCCGCGCCGGCGACCACCTCCTCGACACCTACCACGAGGAACGCCACACGATCGGCCAGGCCGTCCAGAGCAACATCAGGACCCAGGCGCTGCTCCTGCTCGGCGGGGGCGAGGTCGACGCGATCCGGGAGGTCTTCGCGGAACTGACCGGGCACGAGGACGTACGGGCCCACCTGGCCGGCATGATCTCGGGCCTGGACGTCCGCTACGAGGTGGCCCCGGGCGGCGGTCCGCTGCTCGGCCTGCGGCTCCCGAAGACCGGGGCGATGGCCGCCGTCGGCGCCACCACCACCTCCGAACTGCTGCGGTCGGGGCGGGGCCTGCTGCTCCTCGCCCCGGACGACGAGCCACGGCGGGCGGCGCTGCGCGCCGCCGCCGAGCCCTGGGCGGACCGGGTGACCGTGGCGGCGGCCGCCCCCGCGGAGGGCGCCGGCGCGACGGCCCTGCTCGTCCGGCCGGACGGCCACGTCGTCTGGGCGGACGACTCCGGCGGCGAGGAGCTCACCTCCGCCCTGGAACGGTGGTTCGGGCCGCTCCCGTCCCGGGCCCCGCAGCGGAGCGCCGCCGTGCTCGGGCCGGTGGCGGCGTCGCCGGCCGTGCGGGTGCCGAGGGACCGCAGGAGCGGTGCGGACCGGCTGACGGGCCGGACCGCGCTGGTCACCGGTTCGAGCCGGGGCATGGGCCGGGCGGCCGCGGTACGGCTCGCGGAGGAGGGCGCGCTCGTCGCCGTCCACTACACCAGTGACGAGGCGGCCGCCCGTTCGGTCGTCGCCGAGGTCGAACGCGACGGCGGGCGCGCCTTCGCGGTACGGGCCGAACTGGGGGTCCCCGGAGACGTGGACGGCCTGTTCGACTCCCTGGAACGGGACCTGCTGGACCGCACCGGCAGCACCGACCTCCACGTCCTCGTCAACAACGCCGGGGTGATGGGGGGCGTGGGACCCGCCGACATCACCCCCGACCAGTTCGACCGGATCTTCGCGGTGAACGCCAAGGCGCCCTTCTTCCTGATCCAGCGGGCGCTGCGGAACATGCCCGACGGCGGCCGGATCATCAACATCTCCTCCGGCCTGACCCGGTTCGCGAACCCGGACGAGATCGCCTACGCGATGAGCAAGGGGGCGCTCGAACAGCTCGCCCTGCACTTCGCGAAGGCGCTGGGCCCGCGGGGCATCACCATCAACTCGGTGGCGCCCGGCATCACGCGCAACGACAACCCGGTGTTCGACGTACCCGAGGCCGTCGAGCAGATGGCGGCCCTGTCCGCCTTCAACCGCGTGGGCGAGCCAGAGGACGTCGCCGACGTGGTGGCCTTCCTCGCGACCGACGAGGCGCGCTGGATCACCGGCTCCTTCGTCGACGCCACCGGCGGCACGCTGCTCGGCTGACCCGCCCCGTCCGCGCGCACGCCCACCGCGCGGACGGCCACAGACCGCCGGCGCACATCCCGCGCCGCGCCGGCGCCGGGGCGGGCGCCGGGGATCCCTCCCCGGCGGCCCGCCCCTCCCCTTTTCCTCCCCTTTTCCTCCCCTTTTCCTCCCCTTCGAGCGAAACGCGAGCATGCAGTCCTCGACGCCATCCGCGCCCTCCGGCGGGCGGCCCCGGGCCCGCTGGGCCCTGGTGGCCGTCCTCGCCGCGAACATGCTGGTCGACGCTCTGGAGGTGTCCGCGACCCTGGTGGCCCTGCCGTCCGTCGGCGCGGACCTGGGCCTGTCCGTACCCCGCGTGCAGTGGGCCGTCAGCGGATTCGCGGCGGGTTTCGCGGGGTTGCTGCCGCTGGGCGGCCGGCTCGTCGAACGGTTCGGCCGCCGCCGCGTCTACCTCGCCGCGCTGTTCGTCTTCGCCGTCGCCTCACTGGCGGGGGCGCTCACCGACACCGCGGCCCTGCTGACCGTCACCCGGGTCGTGAAGGGCGGCTGCGTCGCGCTGACCGCGCCGACGGGACTCGCCATCATCGTGTCCGCCGTGCCCGAAGGCGCCGCCCGCCGCCGGGCGATGTCGCTGTACTCCTTCTTCGGCGCCGCCGGGTTCTGTTCGGGGCTGCTGCTGTCCGGGCTGCTCACCGAGGCCGACTGGCGCTGGACGCTCGCCTTCCCGGCCCCCGTCGCGCTGCTGCTGCTGGCCGCCGGTACGCGGCTGATCCCGCGCGAAGGCGCCGCGCCCGCACCGTCGGCGCCGGACCCGTCCGGGCGGTACACGGTGGCCGCCGGTCTAGGCCTGACCGCCGTGGTCCTGCTCCTCGTGTACGCCCTGGCGCACGGGTACGGCCCCGGCCGGGACCTGCCCGCGGCGGCCGCCGCCTCGGCGACGGCCCTGCTGCTCGGGGCGGTCCTGCTGCGGGCCGAACGGCGCGCGGACCGCCCTCTGGTGCCCGTCGAACTGCTCCGCCACGCACCGCTGCTGCGCTCCGCGGCCGCCGCCGCCGCGCTCAACGGCTCCTACGTCGCCTTCCTCCTGATCGCCGCCCTCCAGCTGCGGGGAGCCGGCTGGGGCCCCTGGCAGACGGCCCTCGCCTTCCTGCCGGCCGGTGTCCCGCTCGCCCTGACGGCGCTGCACTCCGCCCGGATCGCCGCCCGGCTGGGTCCCGCGCGGGCCGTCGCCGCCGGCGCGGCCGCCGCCCCCGTCGGCTACGCCCTCCACCCGCGGGCCGTGGACGCCGCCACGGGCTACACCGACCTGCTGCCGGCGACGGCCTTCGTCGGCGCCGCCTTCGTCCTCGCCTTCACCGCCCTGCACCTCCAGGCGACCGGCTCCGTCCCCGCCGCGCTCCAGGGCGCCGCCGGGAGCCTCTACCAGACCTGCGTGCAGCTGGGCGCCGCCCTCACGGTCGCGCTCGCCTCCGCGCTGTACACGGCGGGTCCGGGCCGCGCGCTCGGGCTGGTCACCGTCGTCGGAACGGCCGGCGCCTGCGTCGCCCTCGGCGGCCTGCACCGGCCCGCCGGGCCGCCCCGCCCACAGAGTTGTCCACGAAAGGAAGCACCACCATGTCCACTGAGCCCCTGCGCCTCGCCGTCATCATCAGCAGCGTCCGCGAAGGCCGCTTCGGACCCGTCCCCGGCTCCTGGTTCGCCGAGCAGGCCCGCCGGCGCGAGGACCTCGTCGTCGACGTGATCGACCTGACGGAGCACCAGCTGCCGGCCGCCCTGTCGAGCGAGCCCTCCCCGGAGGCCGTCGAGGCCCTCGCCGCCGTCTCCCCGCGGCTCGAACAGGCCGACGCCTACGTGGTCGTGACGCCGGAGTACAACCACAGCTTCCCGGCCTCCCTCAAGCACCTCATCGACTGGCACTACACGCAGTGGCGCGCCAAGCCGGTCGGCTTCGTCTCCTACGGCGGCCTCGCCGGCGGCCTGCGCGCCGTGGAGCAGCTGCGCCCGGTCTTCGCCGAGCTGCACGCGGTCACCGTCCGCGACGCGATCAGCTTCCACTCCGCGTGGGAGCAGTTCGGCGAGGACGGGCAGCCCAAGGATCCGCAGGGCCCGGCCAACGCCGCCAAGGTGCTCCTCGACCAGCTCGCGTGGTGGGGCACCGCCCTGCGCGACGCCCGGGCGAAGAGCCCGTACCAGGCCTGACGCCAGGCTCCCGGCCCCGCAGTCCCGACCACGGGCGGACGGGGACGCAACCTCCCCGTCCGCCCCGAACCGGAAAGCCTCATGAACACACTTCACATGTCACAGACCTACGAGACCGACACCGGCCTCGTCCACATGACCCGGCCCGACATGACGGTGCTGGCCACGGCCGGACTGCGCGAACGCACCCGGATCCTGGAGCAGTACGTACGCGAGGAGCTGGGCCGCATCCTCGGCATCGAACCCCACCTCGTCGACACCACCGGCCGCCCCATGGGCTGCCTCGGCATCGGCTCGATCTCCGGGATCGAACTCCAGTACCGGATGGAGTCGACGCTCGGCGTCGACGTGAACCTGCAGCGCCTGCTGCTGGCCAACAGCGCCCAGGAACTCATCGACTGCCTCGCCGGCCAGCTCGGTCCGGAGGCACACCTGCACGGGGCCCCGGTGCCGGCATGACCCTGACGACGCTGCTGCCCGTCGGGCGTCCGGTGGTGAACCACCAGGAGCTCGCACCGCCCGACTTCACCCTGTCCGCCGACCGGGTCGACCTGTGGCTCGTACGCCGCCCCATCGGCGACGACGCCGAGGCCCTCGCGATCGGCGAGCTCGACGCCAAGGAGCAGGCGCGCACCGAGTCCTTCATGCGCCGCGCCGACGGCCTGCTCTACGCCGCCGCCCACGTGGCGGTGCGCCGGCTCCTCGGACGCTACACGGCCACGGCCCCCCAGGACGTGCGCTTCATGCGGGAGCCCTGCCCGGGCTGCGGCGAGCCGCACGGCCGCCCCGCCCTGTCGCCCCCGCCGCCCCCGCTGCACTACTCGCTCTCGCACAGCGGGGGAGTCGCGATGGTCGGCGTCGCGACCGTGCCCCTGGGCGTCGACGTGGAGAAACTCCCCGGAGCCGAGACCGTGGACATCTGCTCCCGGGCCCTGCACCCGGACGAGCAGAAGGAGATCGCCGAGGCCGAGGGCGGCGAGGCGCGCCGGCAGCTGTTCGGGCAGATCTGGACGCGCAAGGAAGCGTTCCTCAAGGGGCTCGGGACAGGGTTGAGCCGATCCCCCGCCGAGGACTACCTCGGCACCGACCACGACCGTCATCCGGACGGCTGGACCATGGTCGGCGTTCCCGCCGACGCCACCCACGCCGCCGCCGTCGCGGTGGCCGGACCGGCCCCGTCCGTGGTCGACGTCCGCTGGGTGCCCGACGCCTGGCTGTCCGTCGGCCACACCGTGTGCGGCGCCCCGGCCCCGGAGCAGGACCGTACGTCTCCCGCCAGTCGACCGTAGAAAAGGACGTGACCGGATGACCCGCACCGCCTTCCTCTTCCCGGGCCAGGGCTCCGAATGCGCCGGCATGGGCAGGGAACTGCTCGCCCTGCGGCCGGACCTCGCCGACACCTACTACCGCACCGCCGACGACCTCCTCGGGATACCCCTGGCCCGGATCTGCTGGGAGGGCTCCCCACAGGACCTGGAGGACCCGGCGGTCGCGCAGCCGGCCGTCTTCCTGACGAGCCTGGCCGTACTGGAGGTGCTGCGCGGCGAGGGCGTGGAGCCGGACGCGGTCGCCGGGCACAGCCTGGGCGAGTACGCGGCGCTGGTGGCCGCCGGCGTCCTGGAGTGGACCGAGGCGCTGTGGCTCGTCCGGCTGCGCGGCGAACTCGTCGCCACGGTCGGGGACCGCATCGGCAGCGCCACGGCCGCGGTGATCGGCCTGCGCCGCACGGACCTGGCGCGGATGTGCGCCGAGGCCCGGGCCGCCACCGGCGAGATCGTCGAGGTGGCGGGGGAGAACGAGCCCCGGCAGACGGTGGTGTCCGGGCAGGCCGAGGCGGTGGCCCACGTCGCCGCGGCCGCCGGCGCGGCCGGGGCGCGGGTGGCGCGGCTGCGCACCGGCGGCCCGTTCCACTCCAGCCTGCTGGGCGAGGCCGAGGCGGAGTTCACCGAGACGCTGATCGCCACCGAGTTCCGCGACCCGGCCGTCCCGCTGGTCTCCGGCGTCACCGGAGGCTGGGTGACGACCGCCGCGGAGGCCGTCGTCGCCCTGCGCACCCAGCTCACCAGCCCGGTCCGGTGGACCGGGGCCGTCGGGACGCTCGCCGCCTCCGGCGCGGACCGGTTCGTGGAGGTGGGCCCCGGCCAGGTGCTGGGCGGTCTGGTCCGCCGGATCCTGCCCGGCGCACACGTCCACTCGACGCACACCGCGGAGCGGCTGGCGCGGGTCGTGGACGCGCACACCGCCACCACAGTCTGACCATCGACCCACAGAAAGGGTGGGAGAACCATGCCCACAGCGGACGACACGATCCGGTCCCGGATCGACGAGCTCAGCGGGATCAAGGAGTCCGCACGCGACGGCGACGGGGACGCGACCTCGCGCCAGCACGCGAAGGGCAAGCTGACCGCCCACGAACGCATCGCGCTGCTCCTGGACAAGGGTTCCTTCACCGAGGTGGAGCCGCTGCGGCGGCACCGCGCCACCGGGTTCGGCCTGGAGGCGAAGAAGCCCTACAGCGATGGTGTGATCACCGGCTGGGGCACGGTCGACGGCCGGACGGTCTTCGTCTACGCCCACGACTTCCGGATCTTCGGCGGGGCGCTCGGCGAGGCCCACGCCGAGAAGATCCACAAGATCATGGACATGGCCGAGAAGGCCGGCGCCCCGCTGGTCTCCCTCAACGACGGCGCGGGCGCCCGCATCCAGGAAGGCGTCTCCGCCCTCGCCGGGTACGGCGGCATCTTCAAGCGCAACACCCGGGCCTCCGGGGTCATCCCGCAGATCTCGGTCATGCTCGGCCCCTGCGCCGGCGGCGCCGCCTACTCCCCGGCGCTCACCGATTTCGTGTTCATGGTCCGCGAGACCTCACAGATGTTCATCACCGGCCCCGACGTGGTCAAGGCCGTCACCGGTGAGGAGATCACCCAGAACGGCCTCGGCGGCGCCGACGTCCATGCGGGGACCTCCGGCGTCGCGCACTTCGCGTACGACGACGAGGAGACCTGCATCGCCGAGGTCCGCTACCTGCTGGCCCTGCTGCCCTCCAACAACCGCGAACTGGCCCCCGTCGAGCACTCCGGAGACCCGGCCGACCGGCCGAACGAACCGCTCCTCGACCTGGTCCCCGTACAGTCCGGGCAGGCCTACGACATCCGCAAGGTCATCGAGGAGGTCGTCGACGACGGCGACCACTTCGAGGTCCACCCCGCCTGGGCGCCGAACCTCGTCTGCTCGCTGGCCCGCCTCGACGGGCACGTGGTCGGCATCGTCGCCAACAACCCAGCCGCGATGGCCGGCGTCCTCGACATCGAGGCCTCCGAGAAGGGCGCGCGGTTCGTCCAGTTCTGCGACGCCTTCAACATCCCCCTCGTCACGCTCGTGGACGTACCCGGCTTCCTGCCGGGCGTCGACCAGGAGCACAACGGCATCATCCGGCGCGGCGCCAAACTGCTGTACGCCTACTGCAACGCCACCGTCCCGCGCATCTCCCTGGTCCTGCGCAAGGCGTACGGCGGCGCGTACATCGTCATGGACTCCCGCTCGATCGGCGCCGACCTGGCGCTGGCCTGGCCCACCAACGAGATCGCCGTGATGGGAGCGGAAGGCGCGGCCAACGTGGTCTTCCGCCGCGAGATCAACGCCGCCGAGGACCCGGAGGCCGCCCGCGCGCAGCGGATCGCCGAGTACAAGGACCAGCTCATGCACCCGTACTACGCGGCGGAGCGGGGCCTGATCGACGACGTGATCGATCCGCGCGACACCCGGTCGGTACTGATCCGGTCCCTGGCCATGCTGCGCGCCAAACACGCCGACCTGCCCGCCCGCAAGCACGGAAACCCGCCGCAGTGAGCGCCGGCGGCACGGCACGGAACGAGGAGCCCATGGACGCGCCACAGCTCGGCCACCTCATCCGGGTGGTGAAGGGACGGCCCGACGCCGAGGAACTGGCGGCGCTCACCGCCGTCGTACTCGCCCGGGCGGCGGCCCACGAGGGCCAGCACGGCGGTACGGCCGGCGGCGGGCCGGCCCTGGCCGGCTGGAACCGGCCCGAACGGGTCCGCGGCTTCCTCGGTCCGCGCACCTGGCGCGACAACTCCCACGAGGCGCGATCCGCCTGACGGCGCCCCCACCCCACCCCTTCCTCGTCCTTCCCCCGCAAGGAGACACGAACATGACACCCCTCGTCCCAGAGGTCCTCGACCGGACGCCTCGCGAGGTGGCGGCATGAGGCTGCTCGTCACCGGCGGCGCCGGATTCATCGGCTCCCACTTCGTCCGGACCCTGCTCGACGGCGGATACACCGGCCACGAGGCGACCCGGGTCACCGTCCTCGACAAGCTCACCTACGCGGGCAACCTGGACAACCTGCCGGTCGAGCACCCCCGGCTGGACTTCGTCCGGGGCGACGTCTGCGACGGGGCACTGCTGCGCGAGCTGCTGCCCGGCCACGACGCGATCGTCCACTTCGCGGCCGAGTCGCACGTCGACCGTTCCGTGGACTCCGCCGCCGAGTTCGTCCGCACCAACGTCGGCGGTACGCAGACCCTGCTCGACGCCGCGCTCGCCACCGGCGTACGGCGCGTCGTGCACGTCTCCACCGACGAGGTCTACGGATCGATAGCCGAGGGCGCCTGGACGGAGGAGTGGCCGCTGCTGCCCAACTCCCCGTACGCCGCCTCCAAGGCCTCCTCCGACCTGATCGCGCGCTCGTACTGGAAGACGCACGGACTCGACGTGTCGATCACCCGCTGCTCCAACAACTACGGGCCGTACCAGCACCCCGAGAAGCTGATCCCGCTCTTCGTCACCAACCTGCTCGAAGGCCTCCAGGTCCCGCTGTACGGCGACGGGCGCAACGTCCGCGAGTGGCTGCACGTCGACGACCACTGCCGGGCCATCGCCCTCGTCCTCGAAAAGGGCCGCGCCGGCGAGGTCTACAACATCGGCGGCGGCAACGAGCGGACCAACGCACACATCACCGAACGGCTCCTCGCCCTGTGCGGCGCGGACGCCTCCGCGGTCCGCCGGGTCGCCGACCGCAAGGGACACGACCTGCGCTACGCCCTCGACGAGACCAAGATCCGCGAGGAGCTCGGCTACGCACCGCGCGTCCCCTTCGAGCAGGGCCTGGCCGACACCGTCGCGTGGTACCGCGACAACCCCGGCTGGTGGAAGGCCGCGAAACACCAGAGCGACGACATCGGCCGACAGCGCCGGGAAGGAACCACGTCATGAACGTCCACAAGGGGCTCATCCTCGACGAGACCGCGAAGTTCCACCAGGACGCCCAGGACCAGCGGCCCTTCGTCCCCGGAACCACCGAGATCTGGCCGGCCGGCGCGGTCCTGGACGAGCGCGACCGCACCGCCCTGGTCGAGGCGGCACTGGAGATGCGCATCGCCGCGGGGCCCAGCTCCCGCAAGTTCGAATCGCGCTTCGCCCGCAAGCTGGGGCACCGCAAGGCGCACCTGACCAACTCCGGTTCCTCCGCGAACCTGCTGGCCATGACGGCCTTCACCTCACACCTGCTGGAGGACCGGGCCCTCAAGCGGGGCGACGAGGTCATCACGGTCGCCGCGGGCTTCCCCACCACCGTGAACCCGATCATCCAGAACGGCCTCGTCCCGGTCTTCATCGACGTCGAGCTCGGCACCTACAACACGACCGCCGAGCGGGTCGCCCGGGCCATCGGCCCCAAGACCCGCGCCATCATGATCGCGCACGCCCTCGGCAACCCCTTCGAGGTCGCCGAGATCGCGCAGCTGGCGCAGGACCACGACCTGTACCTCATCGAGGACAACTGCGACGCCGTCGGCTCCACCTACGACGGACAGCTCACCGGCACCTTCGGCGACATGACGACGGTGAGCTTCTACCCGGCCCACCACCTCACCATGGGCGAGGGCGGCTGCGTCCTGACCTCGAACCTGGCGCTCGCGCGGATCGTCGAATCACTGCGCGACTGGGGCCGCGACTGCTGGTGCGAGCCGGGCGAGACCAACAAGTGCCTCAAGCGCTTCAAGTACCAGATGGGCACCCTCCCCGAGGGCTACGACCACAAGTACATCTTCTCCCACGTCGGCTACAACCTGAAGGCCACCGACATCCAGGCGGCCCTCGGCCTGACCCAGCTCGACAAGCTCGACGACTTCTGCGACGCCCGCCGCCGCAACTGGCGCCGGCTGCGCGACGGACTCGACGGAGTGCCGCACCTGATCCTCCCCGAGGCCACCCCGCGCAGCGACCCGAGCTGGTTCGGCTTCGCGATCACCGTGGACCCCGAGGCGCCCTACACCCGGGCCGCCCTCGTGGACTTCCTGGAGGACCGCAAGATCGGCACGCGCCGCCTGTTCGCCGGCAACCTGACCCGCCACCCGGCCTACATCGGCCAGCCGCACCGCATCGTCGGCGACCTCACCAACAGCGACATCATCACCGACCAGACCTTCTGGATCGGCGTGTACCCGGCCCTGACCGACGAGATGCTCGACTACGTCATCTCCTCCGTCAAGGAGTTCGTGGGAGGCCGCTCGTGACGGGCCCCGCCACCGCCTCCCCGGTACGTTCCGCACCCGTCCTGGGCCGCCGCGCCGACGAGGGCCTCCCGGCGCGCCTGGCCCGCTCGGCCCGCGCCCTCCAGGGCGCGGTGGCGCACACCGCCGACGTCCACGACTGGCTGGCGGAGCGCCGCCGGGCGCACCGCTTCCGGGTGGACCGCATCGCCTTCGCCGACCTGGACGGCTGGTCCTTCGACCCGGACACGGGCAACCTCGGACACCGCAGCGGGAAGTTCTTCACCGTCGAGGGACTGCGGGTCACCGCCGCCTCCGACGGCCGCGAGCGGACGTGGCACCAGCCGATCATCCGCCAGCCCGAGGTCGGCATCCTCGGCATCCTGGTCAAGGAGTTCGACGGCGTCCCGCACTTCCTGATGCAGGCCAAGATGGAGCCCGGCAACCGCAACCTGCTCCAGCTGTCGCCGACCGTGCAAGCCACCCGCAGCAACTACACCAAGGCCCACCAGGGCGCCGACGTCCGCTACATCGAGTACTTCACCCAGGCCGGCCGCGGCCGCGTCCTCGCCGACGTGCTCCAGTCCGAACACGGCTCGTGGTTCTACCGCAAGAGCAACCGCAACATGCTCGTCGAGGCGGTCGGCGACGTGCCCGAGCACGACGACTTCCGCTGGCTGACCCTCGGCGAGATCGGCGAGCTGCTGCGGCAGGACAACGTGATCAACATGGACGCGCGCACCGTACTGGCCTGCGCGCCCCTGCCCGACGCCGATGCCGTCTCCCTGCACTCGGACACCGAACTGCTGTCCTGGTTCACCACCGAGCGCTCCCGCCACGACGTCAGCGCCGAACGGGTACCGCTCGCCGGCATCCCCGGCTGGAAGCGCGGCGAGCGGTCCATCGACCACGAGGAGGGCCGGTACTTCGGCGTCGTCGCGGTCGGCGTCCAGGCAGGCAGCCGCGAGGTCGCCAGCTGGACGCAGCCGCTGTTCGAACCGGCCGGGGTGGGCGTCACCGCCTTCCTGACCCGCCGCATCGCCGGCGTGCCCCACGTCCTGGTCCACGCCCGCGTCGAGGGCGGGTTCGCCGACACGGTGGAACTCGGCCCCACGGTCCAGTACACGCCGGGGAACTACGACCACCTGCCGCGCGACGAGCGCCCGCCCTTCCTCGACCTCGTCCTCGGCGCCGATCCCGCCCGGATCCGCTACGAGGCACTGCACTCCGAGGAGGGCGGCCGGTTCCTGAACGCCGAGAGCCGCTACCTCTTCCTCGACACCGACGAGGACCAGGCCCCGCTCGACGCGCCCCCCGGCTACCTGTGGGCCACCCCGGCGCAGCTCACCACCCTGCTGCGGCACAACCACTACCTCAACGTGCAGGCGCGCACGCTGCTGTCCTGCCTGGCCTCGGGGGCGGTAACGCTCTGATGGAGCCCGTTCGCATCGGCGTGCTCGGCTGCGCCGACATCGCCCGCCGCCGGATGCTGCCCGCCCTGCGGGCGGCGTCCGGCACCGCACTCGTCGCGGTCGCCAGCCGCGACGCCGCCAAGGCCCGCGACACGGCCGCCGAAGCCGGCTGCGAGGCCGTCACCGGCTACGGGGCCCTGCTGGAGCGCCCGGACGTCGACGCCGTGTACGTCCCGCTCCCCGCGGCCCTGCACGCCACGTGGGTGGAGGCGGCCCTGCGCGCGGGCAAACACGTCCTCGCGGAGAAACCGCTCACCACCGACCTCGCGGACACCCGGCGGCTCACGGCACTCGCCGGGGCCGCCGGCCTGGTGCTGCGCGAGAACGTGATGTTCGTCCACCACTCCCAGCACGCCGCCGTCCGCGCCCTCGTGGCCGGCGGAGCCATCGGTGAACTGCGCTCCTTCAGGGCCGAGTTCACCGTCCCCCGGCTGCCCGACTCGGACATCCGCTACGACGCCGCCCTCGGCGGCGGCGCCCTGTGGGACACCGGGGTCTACCCCGTCCGGGCCGCCCTGCACTTCCTCGGCGACCGGCTGGAGACCGAGGCCGCCGTCCTGGTCCGGGGCGGCCCCGGCCGGGCCGTCGACACGGCCGGCACGGCCCTGCTCCGCACCCCCGAAGGGGTCACCGCGCAGCTGTCGTTCGGACTCGACCACGGCTACCGCAGCGCCTACGAGATCACCGGCAGCGAGGGGCGCGTCACCGTCGAGCGGGCGTTCACCCCGCCCGCCGGACACCCGCCCACCGTCCGCCTCGAACGCCGCACCGGCGTCGAGGAGATCGGCCTCGCCCCGGACGACCAAGTGCTCCGCACCGTCGCGGCCTTCGCGGCCGACGTCCGCGCCGCCGCCGGCCCGGAAGCGTCCCTGCTGCGTCAGGCGGAGCTGCTCGACCGGATCCACCGGAGCGCCCACGTCGTGTGAGGGCGCCACCCCGCGGGGGCGCGGCGGACCACGGTCCGCCGCGCCCCCGCCCCCGTACTCCGCCCATCTGGAGAGGCCATGCCTTCGACCTACGACGACATCGCGGACCTGCGCGCACAGGTGAGGATCCTGCGGGACCGCGCCGACCTGCGCGAGCTGTTCGACCGGTACGTCACCGCCCTGGACACGTACGGGGAGGCCGAGCACTACGGGCCCGGCTTCGCCGAGCTCTTCACCGAGGACGTCACCTTCGCCTTCCCGATCGGCACGGCAGCGGGGATCGAGGGCTTCACCGCCTTCCAGCGGGAGGCCGGGGCGCGGTGGGCGCGCACGCACCACCTCAGCGCCAACCACTCCATCGACCTCGACGGGGACCGGGCCACCCTGCGCGTGCAGCAGCTCACCGCCCACGTCCACCGCGGCGGGCCCGGCTCCGCGCGGCGGTTCGAGGTCGGCGGGCACTGCGTGGCCGGCGCCGTACGGACCGACTCCGGCTGGAGGCTGAACCGCGTCGCCTTCCACGTCGTGTGGGACTCCGGCGACCGGCTGCCCGAGCTCGACGGAGCGCGGCTGTGAGAACCCGGTGAACGCCGTGCAGATCGCCGGCTACTGGGTGCCCGCCCGGGAAGCCGTACCCGAATCCGTGCACGCGGCGTCACGGCAGTGCGCGCCGCCGCTGACCGCGCTCCTGCGCCGCCGGGCCCTGTGGGCGCTCGCCGTCGCCCGGGGACGGGCCGCGCGCCGCCGCTGACCGTCCCTCTCCTTCGACCCGCGCCCGGTCCGCCGGTCGGCCGGTCCGCCGGTCGGCCGATCCGCCGATCCGCCTGGAGGTTTCCGCATGGCCCCTGCACCGCCGCCCGGCGCGCCCGGAGTCCGGGCCGTCACCCTCGACGCGGACGGGATCCCGTTGTCCGGGCTGCTCGCCCTGCCCCCGGGGGCCGCGCCCCGGGCCCTGCTGGTCGCCCTGCACGGCGCCGGGATGAGCGCGGGGTACTTCCACAGCCGGGCCCGACCCGGACTGTCCCTGCTGGAGCTCGGCGCCTCGCTCGGACACGCCGTACTCGCCCTGGACCGGCCCGGGTACGGGGCCTCGGCCGCGGTCCTGCCCGAGGGGCAGGACCTGGCGGGGCAGACCGCCACCCTGCTCGCGGCCCTGGACGGCTTCGCCCGCGTGCAGGACTTCGGCGCGGGCACGTTGCTCGTCGCGCACTCCAACGGCGGCCGCCTCGCGCTGTCCGCCGCGGCCGCACTGGGCACGGACGGACCCGGCGGCGGACCCGGACCCGGCGGCGGACCCGGACCGGGCGGCCTGCTCGGCGTGGACGTGTCCGGCATCGCCCGGCGCTTCGCCGTGGAGCCCGGGCAGCTGCCCGTCTCCGGCGGCCGGGTGCAGTGGCGCCGCCACTGGGGGGCGCTGCGGTTCTACCCGCCGGACGCCTTCCGGCTCGGCCAGGAACTGCTGCGGCCCGTGCCCGCGGTGGAGGCCCGGGAGATCCTGCGGTGGCCCGAAACGTACCCCTCCGTCGCGGCCCGGGTGCGGGTCCCGGTCCGCTTCACCTTCGCCGAGCAGGAGCAGTGGTGGAGGCACGACCGAGCGGCAGTGGAGGAATTACTCGCTCCGCTGTCGATGGCGTCCACTGAAGTGGCCCGCCAGCCCGGAGCCGGCCACAACATCAGCCTCGGGTGGGCCGCCCGCACCTACCACCTGCGGGTTCTGTCCTTCCTGGAGGAGTGCCTGCTCGCCCGGGACGTCGCCCGTACCCCGGTTCCGGCGCCCCCTGACAGAGACCTGAAGAAGGTTGACGTGGATCTGACATAAAGCCCGTTGACCCGTGGATCGGTACCTACGAGGCTTTTCGTGAGCATCCCGTGACGTGTAACGAAATCCGTCATACCGGGACACGTCTACTCGTTCTGCCGGTACCCGTTTGATTCATCCTGATTCATCCCGAAAAGGAACACACATGAGTGACGTGAAGGACCTGGTGCAGGTCGCCGGAATCATCGACGCCGAAGAGGCCAAGCTGCTGGCCGAGGAGGGTGTCGACTGGTTCGGTTTCCCGCTCCGCCTCCCGTCGGGCAAGGACGACATATCCGAGGCCGCGGCCACGGAGATCATCGCCGGCCTGACCGCCCCTCAGGAGGGCGTCCTCATCAGCTACCTGACCGACGCGGACGAGATCAGCGCGTTCACCACCCAGCTCGGCGTCAAGGCCGTCCAGCTCCACGGTGACGTGGAGCCGGAGCAGCTGCGCAAGCTCAAGGCCAACCGCCCCGACCTGTACGTTCTGAAGAGCCTGGTCGTGAAGGAGGACAACGCCGAGGAGCTGCTCCAGCTCGTCGACGACGTCGCCGAGTGGGTGGACATGTTCATCACCGACACCTTCAACCCGGCCACGGGTGCCAAGGGCGCCACCGGCCTCACCCACGACTGGAACGTCAGCGCGGAGCTCGTCCGCCGCTCGCCCAAGCCCCTGATGATGGCCGGCGGTCTGAGCCCGGAGAACGTCGCCGACGCGATCCGCTTCGTCAAGCCCGCCGCCGTCGACGCCCACAGCCTCCTGGAGGGCCCCGACGGCCGCAAGGACCGCGCCAAGGTCGCGAAGTTCGTGGCCGAGTCGCGCCTCGCCTTCGCCGAGATCGCTTCCTGACCTCGGCGGCACCCCCCGACCACGTGGCTGTGGCGGCCCGGGGGACCCTCGCGGGTTCCCCGGGCCCGGGCCGCAGTCCGTCTCCACCGACCGACGAGAAGCAGGTTCTCATGGCGACCGGCCACCACAACGTCCACCCGCTGCCGCAGACCAACCAGCTGCGGGCGATGCACACGATCATCCGCGACCGCGGGGCCTCCCGCGCGGACTTCGTGTTCTACTCCCGGCGCATCATCCGCCTCCTCCTGGAATCGGCGCTCGACCAGCTGCCGTTCGACAAGCACGAGGCCACCACGCCGGTCGGCGAGACCTACGACGGACTGAAGTTCGCCGCGAAGCTCTGCGCGGTCCCCGTGATCCGGGCCGGCGACTCCATGCTGGACGAGCTCCGCAACGTCGTGCCCGACGTCCGCGTCGGAAAGATCCTCATCCAGCGGGACAAGACGACCAAGCTCCCGCACCTCTACTACAAGAACTTCCCGGACGACATCGCCGACCGGCACATCCTGCTCCTGGAGCCGATGCTCGCCACCGGCGGCAGCGCCAACGCCGCCATCGAGGTGCTGCTGGAGGCGGGGGTCCGCGAGGAGAACATCGTCTTCGTCAACTTCATCGCCGCGCCCGAGGGCATCGAGGCCGTCCACCGCGTGCACCCGGCCGTCAAGATCGTCACCTCCTCGGTCGAACAGCGCCTCAACGAGAACGCGTTCATGATCCCGGGCATCGGCGACTTCGGCGACCGCTACTTCGGCACGACGGACTCGGCCGTGGTCCGATGAAGAGCAGCCGCACGCTCGCGGACTCCGCGCTCACGGCGCTCGCGCCGGCGATCTGGGGTTCGACCTACCTGGTGACCACGGAGCTGCTCCCCGAGGGCCGCCCGCTGCTGGCCGCCGTGCTCCGCGCCCTGCCCGCGGGCCTGGTACTGGTGCTCATCGGCCGGACGCTGCCGCGCGGCATCTGGTGGTGGCGGGCCCTGGTCCTGGGCGTCCTGAACATCGGCGCCTTCTTCTACCTGCTCTTCGTCGCGGCCTACCACCTGCCGGGCGGCGTCGCCGCGCTGGTCATGTCCATCCAGCCGATGCTGGTGCTGCTGCTGGGCGCCGTACTGCTGAAGGACAAGATCAAGCGGGTCCACGTCATCGCCTGCGTGCTCGGCGCCGCCGGCGTGGCCCTGCTGGTCCTCCAGCCGAACGCCGGCCTCAACGCCACCGGTGTCATCGCCGGTCTGCTCGGCGCGGTCAGCATGGCCTCCGGCATCGTGCTCACCAAGCGGTGGGGCCGCCCCGAAGGCGTGGGCCTGCTGCCCTTCACCGGCTGGCAGCTGACCGTCGGCGGACTGGTCCTGCTCCCGATCGCGCTGATCGGCGAGGGCCTGCCCGACGAGATCACCGCCGACAACCTGTGGGGCTTCGCCTACCTGGGCATCATCGGGGCCCTGTTCGCCTACGCGATCTGGTTCCGCGGTGTGCAGCGGCTGCCCGCCCTGGCCGTCTCGTTCCTGAGCTTCGCCTCGCCCCTGGCGGCCACCCTGCTCGGCTACTTCGTCCTCGACCAGTCGCTCTCGCCGCTCCAGATCGCCGGAGCCCTGACCGTGGTCGCGGCCGTGATCCTGGCCCAGCCGAGGTCCGGCAAGCCCAAGCCGGAGACCGAGGCCGAGCCCGCCCCCTCCAGCCCGCGGGAATCCGTCCAGGCCACCTAGGCCCGGCTTCCCGCTCCCCGAAGCTCCCCGCCCGGCCCCCGCCCCCCGGGCAAGGGCGCGGAGTGGTGGTGGCACACCGCGGCCTCCCCCGTCCGCGGTGTGCCGCCCACCCCATGACCAGCCGTGACACGACGACCCGTGAGAGGACCGAGTCCGTGCCCCACATCCACGTCAGGCACTACCCGAGGGACTTCACGGCCGAACAGCTCAGGGCGATCGACGAGGCGGTCACCGCCGCCGTGACGCGCACCTTCGCCACCGGCGAGGACACCGTCTCGATCTCCCTGGAGCCGGTCACACCGGAGGACTGGGAAACCCAGGTCCTCGACGAGATAGCGGCCCGCCGGGATCTGCTCCTCAAGCCGCCCGGCTACTGGAACGAGAGTTGAGAGAACCCCGATGAGCGCAAGCAGCGGCATCCCCGTCGTCTACACCGAGGAGGTCCGCGAGGCCCTCCACGACGGCGCGGCCGTCGTCGCCCTCGAGAGCAACGTCATCACGCACGGCCTGCCCTACCCGGACAACGCGGCCACCGCCCGCAAGGTGGAGGACGCCGTACGGGCCGGCGGCGCCGTGCCCGCGACGATCGCCCTGGAGGCCGGCGAGATCCGGGTCGGCATGTCCGAAGCGGACATCGAGCGCTTCGCCTCCCTGCCGGGCATCCCCAAGGTGTCCAGCCGGGACATGCCCGTCGTCCTCGCGCGGGGCGGCCTGGGCGCCACCACGGTGGCGACCTCCGTCGTCGCGGCCGAGCTCGCCGGTATCCCCTTCTTCTCCTCCGCCGGCATCGGCGGCGTGCACCGCGGCGCCCAGGACACCTGGGACGTCTCCTCGGACCTCATCCAGTTCACCCGCTCCAAGGTCGCCGTCGTCTGCGCGGGCGCGAAGATGATCCTCGACCTCGGTCTGACCCTGGAGTACCTGGAGACGCAGTGCGTCCCCGTCGTCGCCTACCGCTCGGACGACTTCCCCGCCTTCTACTGCCGGACGAGCGGCCACCGGGCGCCCCACCGCCTGGACGACGAGCAGGAGATCGCCCGCGCCGTCGAGGCCCACTGGGCGCTCGGCAACAACAGCTCCTTCCTGATCACCACCCCGGTCCGGGAGGAGGACGCCATCGACTCCGCCGAGGTCGACACGGCCATCCGCGCCGCCGTCGCCGAGGCCACCCGCGACGGGGTCTCCGGCCAGGGCATCACCAAGTACCTGATGCGCGCCGTCGACGCCGCCACCGACGGCCGTTCCGCCCGCGCCAACATGGCCGTCCTCGCCACCTGCGCCGAAGCGGCGGGCCGACTCGCCGTCGCCCACTCCCGGCACCTCGCCGAGCGCGCGGGCCGCTGATCCGCCGCGCCCTTCCGGCGTTCCCGAACCACCTCCGTACCACGCGTTGAACCTGAATCTGGAGAGACACATGTCCGAGAAGCTGTTCGAGCCGGTCACTCTGGGGAAGCTGGCCCTGAGCAACCGAGTGGTCATGGCACCCATGTCCCGCAACCGCGCCACCGCCGAGGGCCTGGCGACCGAACTGATGGCCACCTACTACGGCCAGCGGGCCGGAGCCGGCCTCATCATCAGCGAGGGCATCCAGCCCAGCGTCGTCGGCCAGGGCTTCGGCAACAGCCCCGGTCTGCACTCCCAGGCCCAGGTCGAGTCCTGGAAGCCCGTCACCGACGCCGTGCACGCGGGCGGCGGCAAGATCGTGGCGCAGCTCATGCACGCCGGCCGCATCGGCCACCCCTCGCTGTACCCGAGCGGCCACCAGTCCGTCGCCCCGTCCGCCGTCACCGCGGCCGGCCAGGCCTACGGTCCCGAGGGCCCGCTCGATTACCCCGAGCCGCGCGCGCTGACGGTCGAGGAGATCGCCGAGGTCGTCAAGGAGTTCGCCGACGCCGCGCAGAACGCCATCGAGGCCGGCTTCGACGGCGTCGAGGTCCACGCGGGCAACGGCTTCCTCCTCCACCAGTTCCTGGCGGACAACTCCAACCAGCGCACCGACCAGTACGGCGGCTCCGTCGAGAACCGCGTCCGCTTCGCGATCGAGGTGATCGAGGCGGTCTCCGAGCGCATCGGCGCCGACCGCGTCGGCGTGCGCATCTCGCCGTCCAACCCGTACAACGACATCGTCGAGGCCGACCCCCGCGGGCTCTACGAGGCGTTCGTCGCGGCCCTCCCGCCGGTGGCCTTCCTGCACGTCCTGGAGGGCGGCAACCGCGACCACACCGAGGCGCTGCGCGCCCAGTGGACCGGCACGATCATCCTGTGCCCCCACCCGGAGAACGGCGTCCCGGTCACCGCCGAGATCGCCACGGCGGCGCTGGAGGCCGGCGTCGGCTGCGCCATCGCCTTCGGCTCGGCGTTCATCGCCAACCCGGACCTGCCGGAGCGCCTGCGCACCGGTGCCGCGCTGGCCAAGGACGACCAGAGCAAGTGGTACGGCGGCGACCACACCGGCTACACCGACTACCCGACCTTCGAAGCGGCCGGCGCGGCGTGAGCGGCTCCGGACAGATGCTGCTGTTCTCGGGGCGGGCGCACCCCGAGCTCGCCGAGGCCATCGCGGCCGAGCTCGGCACGACGCTGGTCCCGACGAAGGCGATCGACTTCGCCAACGGCGAGATCTACGTCCGCTACCACGCCTCCGTGCGCGGCGCCGACTGCTTCGTGATCCAGAGCCACACGGCCCCGATCAACAAGTCGATCATGGAACAGCTCATCATGATCGATGCGCTGAAGCGGGCCTCGGCCCGCAGCATCACGGTCATCCTGCCGTTCTACGGATACGCGCGGCAGGACCGCAAGCACAGCGGCCGCGAGCCCATCTCGGCCCGTCTGGTGGCGGACCTGCTGAAGACCGCCGGCGCGGACCGGATCCTGACCATCGACCTGCACGCCGACCAGATCCAGGGCTTCTTCGACGGCCCGGTCGACCACCTCTTCGCCATGCCGGTCCTCGCGGACTACATCGGCTCCCGGGTGGACCGCGAGGCGCTCACGGTGGTCTCGCCCGACGCCGGCCGCGTGCGCGTGGCGGACGGCTGGTGCGACCGGCTGGGGGCGCCGCTGGCCATCGTCCACAAGCGGCGCGACAAGGACGTGGCCCACCAGGTCACGGCCCACGAGGTGGTCGGCGAGGTCCGCGACCGCGTCTGCGTCCTGGTCGACGACATGATCGACACGGGCGGCACGATCTGTGCCGCCGCCGACGCCCTGTTCGCCCAGGGCGCGCGGGACGTCATCGTGGCGGCCACCCACGGCGTGCTCTCCGGGCCCGCCGCGGACCGCCTGAAGAACTCGCAGGTCAGCGAGTTCGTCTTCACGGACACGCTCCCTGTGCCCGGGTCCCTCGGACTGGACAAGGTCACCGTCCTGTCGATCGCCCCGCTCATCGCGAGCGCCTCCCGTGAGGTGTTCGAGAACGGATCGGTCACCCGGCTGCTGCAAGGCCGGTGACCGCCCGGACGGGCGGGCCGACGGGGGCCCGTCCGTCCGTACGGGGAGGCGGGTGCACGCGCCCGCCGCCCTTCCACCACAGGGCGCTCCGGCTCCGGCCGCCGCGCCCCCCACTCTTCGGTTTCTCCTCGCCGAGTCGCCACCTCGGCTTCTGACGGTTCACCGCCCCGCGGCGTCCGCTCGCGCGGAGGTCCCCCCACGCACGGTGAGCCGTCGCACCACCGGGCCCGCCGCAACGCCGGAGCCCCGTGGCGCGGGCGTCCGAGCACGCCCGCTGTTCCACAACGGAAAGTAAGGAAGCGGGAAATGACTCTTCAGGAGACCAGCGTGCTCGAGCCCACCCTTCGCGGGACCAAGACGTTGCCGGGCCTGCTCGCCGATCGGGTCGCCGAGCACCCGGAAGCGACCGCCGTCATCTACCGGGACGAAAAGCTCACCTACCGGGAACTGGCGGCCAGAAGCTCCGGACTGGCCGACTACCTGAGACACCTCGGTGTCTCGGCCGACGACTGCGTCGGCCTGTTCGTCGAGCCCTCGCTCGACCTGATGATCGGCGCCTGGGGCATCCTGTCCGCCGGCGGCGCCTACCTGCCGCTGTCCCCGGAGTACCCGGAGGACCGGCTGCGCTACATGATCGAGAACAGCCAGGCGAAGATCATCCTGGTCCAGCAGCGCCTGGTGTCCCGGCTGCGCGAGCTGGCCCCGAAGGACGTCACCGTCATCACGCTGCGCGAGTCCGAGGCGTTCGTCCAGCCCGAGGGGCTTCAGGACCCCGAGACGGCCGGCGCCCGCCCGGACAGCCTGGCGTACGTCATCTACACCTCCGGCAGCACCGGCAAGCCCAAGGGCGTGATGATCGAGCACGGCTCGATCGTCAACCAGCTCGGCTGGCTCCGCGAGACGCACGGCATCGACCGCAGCAAGGTCGTCCTGCAGAAGACCCCGATGAGCTTCGACGCCGCGCAGTGGGAGATCCTCTCCCCGGCCAACGGCGCCACCGTCGTCATGGGCGCCCCCGGCGTCTACGCCGACCCCGAGGGCCTCATCGAGACCATCGTCAAGCACGGCGTGACCTCCCTCCAGTGCGTCCCGACGCTGCTCCAGGGCCTCCTCGACACCGAGAAGTTCCCCACCTGCACCTCGCTGCGGCAGATCTTCAGCGGCGGCGAGGCCCTGTCGCGCATCCTCGCGACGCAGACCACGCAGGAGATGCCGGGCCGGGAGCTCATCAACCTGTACGGGCCGACCGAGTGCACCATCAACTCGTCCTCGTACACCGTCGACCCCGCCGCCCTGGAGGAGGGACCGCAGTCCATCTCCATCGGCAGCCCCGTGCACCGCACCGAGTACCACATCCTCGGCAAGGACCTGAAGCCCGTCGGCATCGGCGAGATCGGCGAGCTGTACATCGGCGGCGTCCAGCTGGCGCGCGGCTACCTGCACCGCCCCGACCTGACCGCCGACCGGTTCCTGGAGATCGAGCTCGCCGAGGGCGCGCCGCCGGTGCGCCTGTACAAGACCGGCGACCTGGGCCAGTGGAACCCGGACGGCACGGTGCAGTTCGCCGGACGCGCCGACAACCAGGTCAAGCTGCGCGGCTACCGCGTCGAGCTGGACGAGATATCCCTGGCGATCGAGAACCACGACTGGGTCCGCAACGCCGCCGTCATCGTCAAGAACGACGGCCGCACCGGCTTCCAGAACCTGATCGCCTGCGTCGAGCTGAGCGAGAAGGAAGCCGCCCTGATGGACCAGGGCAACCACGGCTCCCACCACGCCTCGAAGAAGAGCAAGCTCCAGGTGAAGGCGCAGCTGTCCAACCCGGGCCTGCGCGACGACGCGGAGCTGGCCGGACGCACCGCCTACGACCTGCCCGGCGTCCACGCGACGCCCGAGCAGCGCAGCCGGGTGTTCGCCCGCAAGACGTACCGCTTCTTCGAGGGCGGCGAGGTCACCGAGGCGGCCCTGCTGAAGCTGCTCGGCGCCAAGGTCCCCTCGGCCTACTCGCGCAAGGCCGCCGACCTGGCGCCCGCCGAACTGGGCCAGATCCTGCGCTGGTTCGGCCAGTACGTCAGCGAGGAGCGCCTGCTGCCCAAGTACGGCTACGCCTCGCCGGGCGCGCTGTACGCGACGCAGATGTACTTCGAGCTGGAGGGCGTCGCCGGGCTGAAGCCCGGTTACTACTACTACCAGCCGGTCCGTCACCAGCTGGTCCTCATCAGCGAGAAGACCCCGACGGGCAAGCCCACCGCCCACATCCACTTCATGGGCAAGCGGGGCGGCATCGAGCCGGTCTACAAGAACAACATCCAGGAAGTCCTGGAGATCGAGACCGGCCACATCGTCGGCCTGTTCGAGCAGGTGCTGCCCGCGTACGGCCTCGACATCCGTGACCTGGCCTACGAGCCGGCCGTCCGCGAGCTCCTGGACGTGCCGGAGGAGGACTTCTACCTGGGCACCTTCGAGCTCGTCCCGCACACCGGGCAGCGCGAGGACCACGCCGAGGTGTACGTGCAGACGCACGGCGGCAAGGTCGCGTCCCTCCCGGCGGGCCAGTACCGCTACGCGGACGGCGAGCTCACCCGCTTCTCGGACGACGTCGTCCTCAAGAAGCACGTCATCGCGATCAACCAGTCGGTGTACGAGGCCGCCAGCTTCGGCATCACCGTGGTCAGCCGGGCCCCCGAGGAGTGGATGCACTACGTCACCCTCGGCAAGAAGCTCCAGCACCTGATGATGAACGGCCTGGGCCTGGGCTTCATGTCCTCCGGCTACAGCTCCAAGACCGGCAACCCGCTGCCCGCGGCGCGCCGGATGGACACGGTCCTCGCGGAGCGCGGCGTGCCCAGCGGCCCGTCGTACTTCTTCGTCGGCGGCCGCGTCAGCGACGAGCAGATCGGCCACGAGGGCATGCGCGAGGACACCGTCCACATGCGCGGTCCGGCCGAGATGATCCGCGACGACCTCGTCAGCTTCCTGCCGGACTACATGATCCCGAACCGGGTCGTGGTCTTCGACCGGCTGCCGCTGTCGGCGAACGGCAAGATCGACGCGAAGGCGCTGGCCGCCTCCGACCAGGTCAACGCCGAACTCGTGGAGCGCCCCTTCGTCGCCCCGCGCACGGAGACCGAGAAGGAGATCGCCGAGGTCTGGGCGAAGGCCCTGCGCCGCGAGAGCGTCTCCGTCCAGGACGACTTCTTCGAGTCCGGCGGCAACTCGCTGATCGCCGTCGGCCTCATCCGCGAGCTCAACGCGCGCCTCGGCGTCTCCCTGCCGCTGCAGAGCGTCCTGGAGTCCCCGACGGTCGAGAAGCTCGCCCGGCGCCTGGAGCGCGAGGTCGCCCAGGAGTCCTCGCGCCTGGTGCGGCTGCACCAGGAGGGCACGGGCCGGCCGGTGCTGTGCTGGCCGGGTCTGGGCGGCTACCCGATGAACCTGCGCACCCTCGCCGGCGAGATCGGCCTCGGCCGCTCCTTCTACGGCATCCAGGCGCACGGGATCAACGAGGGCGAGAGCCCGTACGCGACCATCGGCGAGATGGCCGCGGCCGACATCGCGGCCATCAAGGAGCTCCAGCCGAGCGGCCCCTACACCCTGTGGGGATACTCCTTCGGCGCCCGCGTGGCCTTCGAGACCGCCTACCAGTTGGAGCAGGCGGGCGAGACGGTCGAGAACCTCTTCCTGATCGCCCCGGGATCGCCGGCGGTGCGCGCCGAGAACGGCGCCGAGTACGGCCGTGAGGCCTCCTACTCCAACAAGGCGTACACGACCATCCTGTTCTCCGTGTTCACCGGCAGCATCAGCGGCCCGGACCTGGAGAAGTGCCTGGAAGCCGGCAAGGACGAGCAGTCCTTCGCCGAGTTCATCAGCGAGCTCAAGGGCATCGACGTCGACCTCGCGAAGCGGATCATCGACGTCGTGGGCCAGACGTACGAGTTCGAGTACTCGTTCCACGAGCTGGCCGAGCGCACGCTCGACGCGCCGGTGACCATCTTCAAGGCCCGCGGTGACGACTACTCGTTCATCGAGAACAGCAGCGGCTACTCGGCCACCCCGCCGACGGTCATCGACCTCGACGCCGACCACTACAGCCTGTTGCGCACGCCGGACATCGGCGAGCTGGTGAAGCACATCCGCTACCTGCTCGGCGAGTAGGAGACCGGTCCAGAGAAGCGGCCGCCCCGCCGGAGAAATCCGGCGGGGCGGCCGCATTTTTTTTGTCATTTGACGGGAGGTGGAGACACCTGTGCATTGGGCACTCAATTATGACGCAAATTGACGCCATTCTGACATGTGGCCGGTTGACGTGCATATTCGTCCTACAAGAGACTTTTTATAATTGCAGGCGGACGGCTCATCGCATTCCCGGCCCCGTCGACGACCGCTCGGAAAATGCCAATGTCTTGCTGACGAGGAGTTACATTCCATGCGTTTCAATCTCATTGGACCCTTCGAGATCGTCGCGGACGACGGCAGGATCTACCGCCCCGGTACCCCGAAGGTCTGCCAGACGCTGGCCCTGCTGCTCACGCGCCCCAACGAGATCGTCACGGCCGACGCGCTCATCCAGGAGCTGTGGGGCGAGAATCCGCCGCGCAGCGCGGTCACGACGCTCCAGACGTACGTCTACCACGCACGCCGGATGTTCGTGAACGAGTCGCTGGTGCCCGCCGGGCGCTCCCTGATCGTCACCAGTGCGCCCGGTTACTCGATCCAGGTGGAGGATTCGGAGATAGACATCCGGATATTCGAGCGGCTGGTTTCCCAGTCCCGTCTGGAATTGAGCGACGACGACGCGCTCGGCGCGCTGCGGACCGTCCGCGAGGCCCTCGACCTCTGGCGCGGGCCGGCCCTGTCGAACTTCCCCGCGGGCGACATGCTCACCGGCCACATCGTGCACCTGGAGGAGCTGCGCATCCGCGCGTACGAGATCCGCATCGAGTGCGAGGAGCGGCTCGGCTGGCACCGCGAATCCATACCGGAGCTCCGCAAGCTGATCAACGACTACCCGCTCAACGAGTGGTTCCACGGCCAGCTGATCGGGGCCCTCGGTGCCGCGGGCCGGCGCGCGGAAGCCCTCCAGGCCTACCAGAACGTCCGGCGGCTGCTCGCCGACGAACTGGGCCTGGAGCCCTCGTCGGAACTCAAGCAGCTCCAGGCCCGTCTGCTGAGCCCGCTGCCGCAGAAACAGGCCGCCCCCCGGGTGCCCGCACAGGACCGCGCCGACCCCCGCGAGCAGGTCGCGACGTGGACCGGCGCCTGACCCGCCGCGCACACGGGACGGGTCCCGGCGGGGTCCGAAAACCCCGCCGGGACCCGTCCCGTCGCACCGGCGCCCGCGGGCGCCCGCCTCACTCCGCTCCGGTCGCTCCGGACTCCTCGGTCGCCCCGGACACCTCGGCGAGCGAGCGCAGGATCGCGGTCTGCTTCGCGTCGCGCTCCCGCACGTGCTCCTCGTACGTCTTCGCCCCGTACGCCCGTTCCGCCTGCTCGATCAGCGACCGCACCGTCTCCTCGTCCATCGACGGACGGCCGAGCCCCTCCCAGCCGCGCTCCAGACCGGAACCGAGCGTGCCCAGCCACTTGCGCAGGCCGCCCTGCCCGCCGCCCAGGTGGAAGGCGAGGAACGGACCCACCGTCGCCCAGCGCAGCCCGATCGAGTGCGTGACCACGCGGTCGAGTTCCTCCAGCGTGACGACGCCTTCGCGCACGAGGTGGATCGACTCGCGCAGCAGCGCCGACTGGAGCCGGTTCGCCGCGAACGCCATGACCGGCTTGTGCAGGACGACCGGCACCCGGCCGACCGACTCGAAGAACGCGACGGCCTCCGCCACGGCATCCGCCGAGGTGCGCGCACCGGCCACGACCTCCACCAGCGGCACCACGTGCGGCGGGTTGAAGGGGTGACCGACGACCAGCCGCCCCGAGTCGGCCATCCGGGCACCCATGTCGTCGGGGTTCAGCGTGGAGGTCGAGGACAGGAGCAGCGCCCCCGCCGGCGCCGCCTTGCCGATCCGCTCGTACAGCTCCTGCTTCAGCTCCAGGTTCTCCGGCGCGTTCTCGACGACGACGTCGGCGTCCGCCACCGCACGTTCCAGGTCCGGCTCGAAGGTGAGGCGCTCCGCGAAGCCCGCCGGATCCGCGCAGCCGTCCGGCAGGTACGGTGCGAACAGCTCCAGGCCCTCGGCCACGATCCGCGGCGCGTCCGCACGACGGCTGTTGACCCGTACGTTCAGCCCGTGGCCCAGGAACAGGGCGATCCAGCCCAGCCCGATCGTGCCCGCGCCGATCACCGTGACGGTGCGCCGGTGTTCCCCGCTCATGTCCTTCTCCCCACTTCGAAATGATCTGTTGGTGCGGGTCACGGGGAGCAGAGCCCTTCGACGGGGTCCACGAGCCGTGACCCGTAGGCGTCGCCGACCGGATCGAAGTCCAGCGCCACATGGCTGGACAGGCTGTGCACATCGCGCCAGATCCGCTGCAACGGATGCCCGGTCAGCTGCGCCGCACTGCCCGCGGAGCGCAGCAGCCGCTCCACGACGTCCACCAGCTGCTCCACCGCGTACGCGCAGTCGGCGGGGGTGCGCACCAGTTCCATCGCCGTCACCTCGGGGGCGTCCGCGATCCGCGCGGCCCGCGCCAGCAGCAGCGCGGCCCCGTCGACGGCGATCACGGCGCGGGCGAGGGACAGGCGCAGCCCCCGGTCCTCCCCGGCCGCCCCCGCACCGGAGTGCTCGGCCCACACGCGCAGCGCGGCCCGGGCCGCACCGAGTGCGGGGGCCCCGAAGAGCAGCCCGCTCAGCAGGCGCAGCGGAACGGTGTGGCAGCGGGCGTCGGAACCGACGCCGCGCCCGTCGGCCATGTCCTGCCGGGCGAAGCCGCGGTGTGCGGGAACGAAGACGTTGTCGGCCAGCAAGGTGTTGCTGCCGGTGCCGCGCATGCCGACCGAGGCCCAGGTGTCAGCCACCTGGTAGTCCCGGCGGGGGAGGGCGAAGAACCACGGAGCCTGCTGGTCGCCGCCCTGCGGGACCATCGCGCAGACCAGGGCCCACTCGGAGAAACCGACCGCGCTGGTGAAGTCCCACTCACCGGTCACCCGCCAGCCTCCGCTGACGGCGGTGGCACTGCCGCGGGGCATCAACGCACCCACCACGGGGGTGTTCGCGCCCCCGGCCCACAGCTCCTCCTGCCCCGCTTCGGGGAGGAAGGCGCCCATCCGGCCGGCGCCCGCGATGACCGACGCGCACCAGGCGGTCGACGTACACCCCTGGGCGAGGACGTCGAGCGCGTCCAGCAGACCGGCGGCGGAGCCGGCGTCCCCACCCCAGCGGGCCGGGACGAACAGACGGGCGAAACCCGCGTCGACGATTCCGTCGGTCACCGGGCGCGACAGCATGCGATCGGAGTCGGCCCGGTCCGCGTAATGGACCGCTACGGAGGCCAACTCCTGTGCTCTGGCATACAGTCCGGCGTCCGACGGCTGGCTCGGCATCCGTACCACTTCCTCGCTTGTCCGTGGCGTCGCGCCAGGCGGGTGGCAATGCCGCCAACCCTCGCCCCGCCGGATCCAGCTCCGCTGGAAGTCCGCTCGACGGAGGCCCGGTGGAGAAACGTCCCGGTCTCCCTGGACAACACTCCTGGTACCTCTCGACCCACGCTCGACCGCGGCCGCGCAGCCTCGAACGGCCATGGGCTCGTGACGGCCATGGCCCCACGACGACGCGAGGTGACCATCAGTGAAGGGAATCATTCTGGCCGGAGGCAGCGGCACCCGGCTGTACCCCATCACCCTGGGGGTGTCCAAGCAGCTGCTGCCCGTCTACGACAAGCCGATGATCTACTACCCGCTGTCGGTCCTGATGCTGGCCGGAATCCGCGACATCCTCATCATCTCGTCGCCCCGGGACCTGCCTCAGTTCCGTGAGGTGCTGGGCGACGGGAGCGAGCTCGGCATCACGCTCTCGTACGCCGAGCAGCAGCAGCCGCGCGGGCTCGCTGAGGCCTTCACCATCGGCGAGGAGCACATCGGCGACGACTCGGTGGCCCTGGTCCTCGGCGACAACATCTTCCACGGGCCCGGCTTCTCGCTGCTGCTCCAGGAACACATGCCGCACACCGACGGCGCGCTCCTCTTCGGCTACCCGGTGCGCGACCCCGAGCGGTACGGGGTCGGCGAGGCGGACGAGAACGGCCGCCTGATCTCCCTGGAGGAGAAGCCGGCCAAGCCGCGCTCCAACCGGGCCATCACCGGCCTGTACTTCTACGACAACGACGTGGTCTCCATCGCGCGCGGCCTGCGTCCCTCCCCCCGCGGCGAGCTGGAGATCACCGACGTCAACCTGGACTACCTGGCCCGCGGCAAGGCCAACCTGGTGGACCTCGGCCGGGGCTTCACCTGGCTGGACACGGGAACCCACGACTCGCTGCTCGACGCCGGGCAGTACATCGCGACCCTGGAGCACCGCCAGGGCCTGCGCATCGCCTGCATCGAGGAGGTCGCCCTGCGCATGGGCTTCATCGACGTGGAGCAGTGCTACCAGCTGGGGAAGGTCCTCGGGAAGTCCGGCTACGGGCGCTACGTCATGGAGATCGCCGAATCGCTGCGGGGCGCCGGCCCCGAGGAGATCGCCGGGATCCTGAGCCGGCAGCGGTTCGACGGCTGGGCGGCCTGACCCGCGGCCCGCACCGCGCAACGACGGCGGGGCCCCGCGGACGTCATCGTCCACGGGGCCCCGCCGTCGTGCGCCGGGCCTCAGTTCCCGTACGGGCGCGCCGCGCGGCCCTCGCGCAGGGTGACGCCCCACCAGGCGAGCTGGTCGAGGAGCACCGACGCGGCCTTCGAGCTGCCGCCGTCGTCGTCGAGCAGACGGCCCTCGTCGTCGAAGCGCTCCCAGGGGTTGTGGAAGCTCACCGTGTCGCGCATGGAGACGGCGTGCAGCTCGGCGAAGACCTGGCGCAGCTGCTCCACGGCCCGCAGGCCGCCGGCGACACCGCCGTACGAGACGAAGCCGACGGGCTTGGCCCGCCATTCGTTGTACACGTAGTCGATGGCCAGCTTCAGCGAGGCCGGGTAGCCATGGTTGTACTCCGGGGTGATCACGACGTACGCGTCGAGACCGTCGATGCGGGCCGCGAGGTTGGGCGCCTCGGAGGGGGTGCCGAGCGGGTCGAGGTTCAGCTTCAGCTCCTCGACGAGGGCCGGCTCCGACAGGTCGATGACGTGGATCTCCATGTCGTCGCGCTGACCGGCCTCGGAGACGAACCAGCGGGAGACCTTGTCGGCGAAGCGGCCGGTGCGGACGCTGCCCACCAGGACACCGACCTTGAGCGGGTTCTCGGACATGACGTACCTCTTTCACGGAATGCGGAAGGACGAGGGGTGAGGGGCGGGGCCGTGGCGGCACGGGGGCGGCCGCCACGGCCCGCGGAAGGACTCAGTCGGTGAGCAGGACGATCTTGCCGCGGCCGTGGCCGGTCTCCAGCTCGCGGTGCGCCTCGGACGCCTGCGCCAGGGGGAAGGTCCGGCGGACGTGGACGCGCAGCTTGCCGCTGTCGACCAGGCCGGCCAGCTCGCTCAGCCGCTCCTGGTTGCGCTGGCTGCTGAGCCAGCGCACGCCGAGCTCCTCGTGCACCCCGAAGGCGAAGATGGTCCCGACCCGGTCCTTGTCCGCGACCAGTTCGGCGGCCACGCGCAGACCGTCGGCGCTGGCCGTGTCGAAGGCGGCGTCGACGCCTTCCGGCGCGAGGGCCCGGACGCGGTCGGCGAGGCCCTCGCCGTACGTCACCGGCACGGCACCGAGCTCGCGCAGGTACGCGTGGTTGTCCTCACGGCCCGTGGCGATGACCTTGGCTCCGCGCAGCACGGCCAGCTGGACCGCGATGGTGCCGACGCCGCCCGCGGCGCCGTTGATCAGGACGGTCTCGCCCTTCGACACCTTCAGCACCTCGAGCGCGGTGTGCGCCGTCTGCCCGGAGGCGGACAGGCTCCCGGCGACCTCCCAGGGAACACCCGCCGGCTTGGCGACGATCTGGTCAGCGGGCACGGTCAGGTATTCGGCGTACGTGCCCTGGAGACGGTATCCGAGGACCTCGTCACCGACCGAGAAGCCCGTGACGCCCTCACCGATCTCGTCCACGATGCCGGCGAAGTCGCCACCCGTGACGTGCGGGAAGGTGATCGTGACACCGGGCGGATTCCATCCGGTGCGCACCGCGCAGTCGGTCGGCTGGGTGCCGGCCGCCTTCACCCGGATCCGGACCTCGCCGGGACCCGCCTGAGGGGTGGGCACCTCAAGGAGTTCCAGTACCTCAGGTCCGCCGAACGCGTGGAATCCCGCAGCCTTCATCATCAACGCCCCTTAAATAATGTGCTGTTCAGCCCGGCCCGTGGAGGCCTTGGTGACGAACGTAGAACCTCAAGCCGAGTTGAGGTCAAGCACGGTCCGGAAGGAAAGACCGGAATGGGGTCGTCCTCCACCGGCTCTCCACCCCTCGTCGAGCCCCTATTACGACGATCGCGGCCATCTGTCCGGATCAGAGGGGAACCCCGTGATACATCTCTTCCAGCCGCAGACCGGAGACGAGGAGCTCGCCGCAGTCGCCGAGGTGTTCGCCGACAAATGGCTCGGCCACGGGCCGCGCACCAAGGCGTTCGAGGCGGAGTTCGCCGCCCACCTGGGGGTGGACGCGGAGAAGGTCGTCTTCCTGAACTCCGGCACCGCGGGCCTCTTCCTGGCCCTGGAATGCCTGGACCTGCGGGACGGCGACGAAGTGGTGCTGCCCTCCCTGAGCTTCCTCGCCGCCGCGAACGCCGTCCTCGCGGCCGGCGGCCGCCCCGTCTTCTGCGACGTGGACCCGCGCACCCTGAACCCGGACGCGGCGCACGTCGAGAGCGCCCTCACCGAGCGCACCAAGGCCGTCATCGTGCTCCACTACGGCGGCTACCCGGGCGACGTCAAGGCCATCGCGCAGCTGTGCCGCGACCGGGGCGTCACCCTGATCGAGGACGCCGCCTGCTCGGCCGGATCGCGGGTGGACGGCCAGGCCGTGGGCACCTTCGGCGACCTCGCCATGTGGAGCTTCGACGCGATGAAGGTCCTGGTCACCGGCGACGGCGGCATGCTCTACGTACGCGACGCCGAGCTCGCCGCCCGCGCCCGGCGCCTGGCCTACCACGGTCTCGCCCAGCCCAGCGGGTTCGGGCACGCGAAGGTCTCCCACCGCTGGTGGGAGCTCGACATCCCCGAGCCCGGCCGCCGCGTCATCGGCAACGACATGACCGCCGCGATCGGCCGGGTGCAGCTGCGCCGGCTGCCCGAGTTCGTGACGCGCCGCAAGGAGATCGTCGACCTCTACGACCTCGAACTCGCGGGCGCCGAGGGCATCGCGCCGCCCCCGCGGCTCCCCGACGGCCACGAGTCCACGTACTACTTCTACTGGGTGCAGCTGGACGCGGAGATCCGCGACGAGGTGGCGAGCGAGCTGCTGGCCGCCGGGATCTACACCACCTTCCGCTACGCGCCCCTGCACAAGGTGGCCGCCTACCGGTCCGAGGGACAGGTACTGCCCTCCTCGGACATCGCCTCGGGCCGCACCCTGTGCCTGCCGCTGCACCCCGGCCTGTCCGACGACGACGTCCGCACGGTCGCGGCCACCCTGCGCAAGGCCGTCGACGCCCGCCGGTAGGGGCCCGTCACCCCCCGACCGGCCCGCTCCTCGACCGGATCTCCAGCGAAGTCGGAGACGGTCGCCACCCGCCCGCAACTTCAGGAGGAAGCTGCTCGTGTCCCGCCGCCTGTTCACCTCGGAGTCCGTGACCGAGGGTCACCCCGACAAGATCGCTGACCAGATCAGCGACACGATCCTCGACGCGCTCCTCACCGAGGACCCGACCTCGCGCGTGGCCGTGGAGACTCTCATCACCACCGGTCTCGTGCACATCGCGGGCGAGGTGACGACGAAGGCGTACGCGCCGATCGCGCAGCTCGTGCGTCAGAAGATCCTGGACATCGGTTACGACTCCTCGAAGAAGGGCTTCGACGGCGCTTCCTGTGGCGTGTCGGTGTCGATCGGCGCGCAGTCCCCGGACATCGCGCAGGGCGTCGACACCGCTTACGAGAAGCGGGTCGAGGGTGATGAGGACGAGCTGGACAAGCAGGGCGCGGGCGACCAGGGCCTGATGTTCGGCTACGCCTGCGACGAGACGCCCGAGCTGATGCCGCTGCCGATCCACATCGCGCACCGGCTGTCCCGCAGGCTCACGGAGGTCCGCAAGGACGGCACGGTCCCGTACCTGCGCCCCGACGGAAAGACCCAGGTCACCATCGAGTACGACGGTGACAAGGCCGTCCGCCTCGACACGGTCGTGGTGTCCTCGCAGCACGCCGCGGACGTCGACCTGGAAGCCCTGCTGACCCCCGACATCCGCGAGTCGGTCGTCGAGCACGTGCTGGCGCAGCTGGCCGAGGACGGGATCAAGCTGGACACGGAGGGGTACCGGCTGCTGGTGAACCCGACGGGCCGGTTCGAGATCGGTGGTCCGATGGGTGACGCGGGCCTGACCGGCCGGAAGATCATCATCGATACGTACGGTGGTATGGCCCGTCACGGTGGCGGTGCGTTCTCGGGCAAGGACCCGTCGAAGGTGGACCGCTCGGCCGCGTACGCGATGCGGTGGGTCGCGAAGAACGTGGTGGCGGCGGGTCTGGCTTCGCGGTGCGAGGTGCAGGTCGCGTACGCGATCGGCAAGGCCGAGCCGGTCGGGCTGTTCGTGGAGACCTTCGGGACGGCCAAGGTCGACGTCCAGAAGATCGAGGAGGCCATCGGCGAGGTCTTCGACCTGCGTCCGGCCGCGATCATCCGTGACCTGGACCTGCTGCGGCCGATCTACGCCCAGACCGCCGCCTACGGCCACTTCGGCCGCGAACTCCCCGACTTCACCTGGGAGCGCACCGACCGCGTCGACGCCCTGCGCACGGCCGCCGGCCTGGCCTGAGCACCCGCCCCCGCGCCGCCAAGTCCACAGTCCAAGGAGAAGAGTTGTGCGAATCGCTGTGACCGGCTCCATCGCGACCGACCACCTCATGGTGTTCCCGGGAAGCTTCGCGGAGCAGTTGATCACGGACAAGGTCGACACGGTGTCCCTGTCGTTCCTCGTCGATCAGCTGGAGGTCCGCCAGGGCGGCGTGGGGGCCAACATCACCTTCGGCCTCGGCCGCCTCGGCCTGCGGCCCCTGCTCGTGGGCGCCGCCGGTGTCGACTTCGCCGAGCACGGCAGGAAGCTGGCCGAAGCCGGAGTCGACACGACGTCGGTCCGGGTCAGCGAGACACTGCACACGGCACGCTTCGTGTGCACGACGGACCGCAACCAGAACCAGATCGCGACCTTCTACGCCGGCGCCATGGCCGAGGCGGGCAGGATCGACCTCGCCGAGACGTACCGGCGCGCACAGGGACTCGATCTGGTGCTGGTCGGCGCCGACGACCCCGCGGCGATGCTGCGCCACACCGCCGCGGCGCACGCACTCGGCGTGCGCGTGGCGGCGGACCCGTCCCAGCAGCTGGCCCGCCTCGACACCGAACAGACGCGCAGCCTGGTCGACGGGGCCCACCTGCTCTTCACGAACGAGTACGAGAGCGCGCTGCTGCGCGAGCGCACCGGATGGAACGAGGACGAGGTCCTGGAGCGGGTCGGCACCTGGATCGTGACGCGGGCCGCCGACGGCGTCTCGATCATGACGGCCGACGGCACCCGGCAGGACATCCCCGCCGTACCGACGGACGCCGCCGCCGACCCGACCGGCGTGGGCGACGCCCTCCGCGCCGGCTTCCTCGCGGGCATCGCCTGGGACCTCTCGTACGAGCGCGCGGCGCAACTGGGCTGCGCACTGGCCACGGTGGTGCTGGAATCGGTCGGCACCCAGGAGTACAAGCTGCTCCCCTCGGACCTCGTCGGCCGGGTCGACCGGGTGTACGGCAGGGCGGCGGCGGCCGAGATCGAGCCCTGGCTGGTGGCCGTCTCATGAGCGGCGAGCAGGTCCGCAGGGCGGAAGCCCTGCGGGAGGCGCTCGCGACCCGTGTGGTCGTCGCCGACGGAGCCATGGGGACGATGCTCCAGGAGCAGGACCCGACGATGGAGGACTTCCAGCAGCTGGAGGGCTGCAACGAGGTCCTGAACGTCACCCGGCCGGACATCGTCCGTTCGGTCCACGAGGCCTACTTCTCGGTCGGCGTGGACTGCGTCGAGACCAACACCTTCGGCGCGAACTTCGCCTCGCTCGCCGAGTACGACATCCCCGAACGCGTCCACGAGCTGTCGGAGGCGGGCGCGCGGATCGCCCGCGAGGTCGCCGACGAGTACACCGCCTCCACCGGACAGCAGCGCTGGGTCCTCGGCTCGATGGGCCCCGGCACCAAGCTGCCCACCCTCGGCCACGCCCCGTACACGACGCTGCGCGACGCCTACCAGGCGAACGCGGAGGGGCTCGTCGCGGGCGGCGCGGACGCGCTTCTCGTGGAGACCACCCAGGACCTGCTCCAGACCAAGTCGGCGCTGATCGGCGCCCGCCGGGCGCTGGACGCGCTCGGCCTCTCGGTGCCGCTGATCTGCTCGGTCACCGTCGAGACCACGGGCACCATGCTGCTCGGTTCGGAGATCGGTGCGGCGTTGACGGCGTTGGAGCCGCTCGGCATCGACATGATCGGCCTGAACTGCGCGACCGGTCCCGCCGAGATGAGCGAGCACCTGCGCTATCTGGCGCGCAATGCCCGGATCCCGTTGTCGTGCATGCCGAACGCGGGTCTGCCGGTGCTGGGCAAGAACGGTGCGCACTATCCGTTGTCGGCTTC
>NZ_JBEXPG010000044.1:0-71513 GCF_040611935.1 Streptomyces sp. NPDC006512
GAGTTCTCAAGGAACGGACGCTTCCTTTGTACTCACCCTCGCGGGCTTTCCTCCGGGCTTTCGTTCTGTGTTCTTGCGTTTCCGACTCTATCAGAGCCAGTCTCGCTTGCTTTCCAGGTCCTGCACTTTCGCGCTTTCCCTTTCCGGCGATTCCAACTCTACCAGATCATTTCCGCGCCGTTTCCGGCTTGGATTTGAATTCGGTGACCGTTGGGGGTCTTTGCCTTTCGGCGCTCCGCTACGTTAGCGCTTTCCCCTTGCGGCTCATAATCGGGCCGATCGGCAGGTAATTCGGGCATGCCGAATAGGACCCCGCCAGGGGTAAGTCGTAGGTAGTGGTTTGGCCGCTCTGGGGGTCTGCTGAAGGCAGCGCCCCGTTCAAGCGGCTCGGGCTACGTTAGGCGTCCGGCAGGGCCGAGTCAAGTTGACCGGCGGCGTGGTGCGTGGGCGCGGTAGGGGCTGACCGTGGGGTCTCCCGTGATCCAGTAGCGGTACGGGTGGGCCGCGCCGGCCCCGCCCACTCCCGTACGGGGACCGTTGCTCACCAGGTCGGCCGGTGTGGCCGTACCGGCGAGGAGGGACAGGGGAGAGTCCGGTCCGCCACAGAGGTCGGTGCCGTCGAGGGAGCGGTCGACGTCCAGGGCGGTGGCCAGACGGGCCGGACCCTTGGCCAGTTCACGCGGGTTTCTGGCTGAAAGGCGGCGTTTGGCAGCCAGGTCCGCGCCCAGCGTGACCTCGCCGGCGCGCAGCAGTACGCCGCTCGCGTGGCCGGGAGGGCCGCAGACCAGGTTGAGGCTGAACCACATGCCGTAGATGAAGTAGACGTACGCGTGTCCGGGCGGGCCGAACATCGACGCGTTGCGGGCGGTGGGGCCGCGGTAGGCGTGGGAGCCCGGGTCGGCCTGGCCCTCGTACGCCTCCACCTCCGTGATGCGCAGTTCGAGGGGGCCTTCCGGAGTGCGGCGGACCAGGGTGCGGCCCAGCAGGTCGGGGGCCACGGTGAGGACCGGGCGGTCGAAGAAGGACCGGGGCAGGGGCGTACGGTCGGGACGCGCGCTCATCCGGTCGAGCGTAGTGGAACGCGCGGCCCCGCAACCGGGGCCTAAGGTTCCGCGTGGGTAAGGGGTAGGCGCTCCTGCGTCGCCAGATCCTTCGTACAGGCCTTCAAGGGGAGTTTGAGCATGGGGTTCAGGAAGCTGTTGGCGAGCCTCGGTGCCGGCGGTGCCTCGGTGGACACGGTCATCACCGAGCCGAACGTGGTGCCGGGCGGAATCGTCCAGGGCGAGGTCCGCATCCAGGGCGGGTCCGTGGAGCAGCAGATCGAGGGGCTGTCCGTCGGGCTCCAGGCGCGGGTGGAGGTGGAGGGCGGCGACCAGGAGTACAAGCAGGACGTCGTCTTCACCAAGCAGCGCCTCGGCGGTGCCTTCCAGGTCGAGGCCGGCAAGCTGCACGTGGTGCCGTTCGGGCTGGAGATCCCGGCGGAGACGCCGATCACCCACTTCGGGGGTCAGCACCTGCACGGGATGAACATCGGGGTCAGCACCGAGCTGGAGATCGCGCGCGCGGTCGACGCCGGTGACCTGGACCCGATCAACGTGCACCCGGTGCCGGCGCAGCAGGCGATCCTGGACGCGTTCCGGCAGCTCGGGTTCACGTTCCGCAGTGCGGACATGGAGCGCGGGCACATCCGCGGGACGCGGCAGACGCTGCCGTTCTACCAGGAGATCGAGTTCCTGCCGCCGTCGCAGTACCGGGGGCTGAACCAGGTCGAGCTGACCTTCGTCTCGGACGGGCGCGACATGGACGTCGTGCTGGAGATGGACAAGAAGCCGGGTCTGTTCAGCGAGGGCAGCGACACCTACCGCTGCTTCCAGGTGGGGCTGCAGTCCTACGAGCAGACCGACTGGGCCGCGTACCTGAACCAGTGGATCGCGTCCGTCGGTTCGCAGCGCAACTGGTTCTAGGCTCGGGCCGGTACGCGTTGTCGATCAGGAGGTTCAGCAGTGGTTGAGCAGAGCAGGGCGCCCCTCCCCCACGACTTTCACCCGGAGGTCCCCTCCTTCACCGTGACGAGCGCCGATCTGGCGCCGGGGGCGGAGCTGGGCGAAGGGCAGGTCCTGTCGGGCGGGAACGTCTCGCCCGCGTTGCGGTGGGAGGGCTTCCCCGAGGGGACGAAGAGCTTCGCCGTGACGTGCTTCGACCCGGACGCGCCGACGGGCAGCGGTTTCTGGCACTGGGTGCTGTTCGACCTGCCGGCCTCGGTCACCGAGCTGCCGGCCGGGGCGGGCAGCGGGAAGTTCGAGGGTCTGCCGGCCGGGGCGGTGCACGTACGGAACGACTACGGCACGAAGGACTTCGGCGGGGCCGCTCCGCCGGCCGGGGAGCGGCACCGGTACGTGTTCACGGTGTACGCGGTGGATCAGGAGAAGCTCGGGCCGGACGGGGACGTCTCTCCTGCCGTGGTCGGGTTCAATCTGCGCTTCCACACCCTCGGGCGGGCCCAGCTGATCGGTGAGTACGAGGCGCCGGCGGGCTGATCGTTCGCCGAGCGTTTGCCCGGTCCTGGTCTAAAGACGGCCAGGACCGGGCATTTTTATTGCGTTGTCCCGCGTGGCGCGCGCGGCCAGAGTGGTTCCGGGCCTTGCCGCCAGGGTGGTCGCGGGCCTGCACACGGGAGGTGGGCGAGATGCGGGACACGCTGGTGCTGAATGCGAGCTTCGAGCCGCTGTCGACGGTGACCCTGAACCGGGCGGTGGTGCTCGTGCTCCAGGACAAGGCCGTCGTCGAACAGTCGCATCCCGAGCTGCGTGTGCGCGCGGCCACCATGGAGCTTCCGATGCCGCGGGTGATCAGGCTCTGCCGGTACGTGCGGGTGCCGTTCCGAAGACATGCTCCCTGGTCGCGGAGGGGGGTGCTGGTCCGGGACCAGCACCGTTGCGCGTACTGCGGGAAGCGCGCGACGACCGTGGACCACGTGCTGCCGCGGGCCCAGGGCGGTGGGGACACCTGGCTGAACACGGTGGCCTCCTGTGCCGAGGACAACCACCGCAAGGCGGCCCGGACTCCGGAGGAGGCGGGGATGCCGCTGCTGCGGAAGCCGTTCGTGCCGTCGCCCGCCGACGCGATGCTGCTCGCGCTGGGGGTGGGCGGGCGGGAGCCGCTGCCCGAGTGGCTCGCGCGGTCCGCCTAGTCGTGTGCCCCGTCCGCCGTGGTTCCGGGCGGACGGGGCGACGTATGTCTTCTACGTCTTTCAGCGGAGCAGGAGCTGGGCGATGGCGAGGATGCCGACCGTCACGATGACTCCGCGCAGGACCGTCGGCGAGAGCCGGCGCCCGACCTTGGCGCCTATCTGCCCGCCGATGGTGGAGCCGACGGCGATGAGGAGGACGGCCGTCCAGTCGAAGTCGGCGACGAAGAGGAAGAAGACGGCGGCGATGCCGTTCACGAGGGCGGCGATGACGTTCTTGACGGCGTTGATCCGTTGCAGGTCCTCGTGGAGCAGCAGGCCCATGAGTCCGACGTAAAGCACGCCCTGGGCGGCCCCGAAGTAGCCTCCGTAGGCGCTGGAGAGCAGCATGCCGGTGAGGAGGACGGGGCCGCCGTCTCCTTCTCCGGGGTCGGTGCCGGCGGCTTCGCGGCGGCGGCGCAGGGCCGCGGCGAGGCGGGGCTGGAGGACGACGAGGACGAGGGCCAGTCCGATGAGGACGGGCACGATCGTGTCGAAGGACTCGGAGGGCAGGACGAGGAGCAGGATCGCTCCCGCGAGGCCGCCCACGAGGGAGACGGAGCCGAGGCGCAGGATGCGGGCGCGCTGCCCCTTGAGTTCGTTGCGGTAGCCGATGGCTCCGCTGATGGAACCGGGCACGAGGCCGAGGGTGTTGGAGACGTTGGCGGTGACCGGCGGCAGGCCGGTGGCGAGGAGCACCGGGAAGGTGATCAGGGTGCCGGAACCGACGATGGTGTTGATCGTGCCGGCGCCGATTCCGGCGGCGAAGACCGCGAGTGATTCCCAGACGGACATGGACATGGACGGAGCCATCCCCCTTGCGTGAGCGAGTCGCCTCCCCGCCGTGAAGGTCGAGGGGCCTCACCGATCATGCACGAGGGGGCGGCCGGTTCAGTCGATGGGGGGCTGTTCGCGGCGGTCGGGGCCGCCCGTGTGGTCGTTCGCGCCGCTCTTGCCGGGGTTCTGCGGGTTGAATCCGCTGGAACCGCCGCCCATGGGGCCGAAGTTGCCCATGGCGCCCGAGAGGCCCTTGAGTGCGTCTCCGATCTCGCTGGGCACGATCCAGAGCTTGTTGGCGTCGCCTTCGGCGATCTTCGGGAGCATCTGGAGGTACTGGTAGGCGAGGAGCTTCTGGTCGGCGTCGCCGGCGTGGATGGACTCGAAGACCGTACGGATGGCCTGGGCCTCGCCCTCGGCGCGCAGGGCGGCGGCCTTGGCGTCACCTTCGGCGCGGAGGATGGAGGACTGCTTCTCACCCTCGGCGCGCAGGATTTCGGACTGGCGGACGCCTTCGGCCTGGAGGATGGCGGCGCGCTTGTCGCGGTCGGCGCGCATCTGCTTCTCCATCGAGTCCTGGATGGAGGTCGGCGGCTCGATGGCCTTGAGCTCGACGCGGTTGACGCGGATGCCCCACTTGCCGGTGGCTTCGTCGAGGACGCCGCGGAGGGCCGCGTTGATCTCCTCGCGGGAGGTGAGGGTCCGTTCCAGGTCCATGCCGCCGATGATGTTGCGGAGGGTGGTGACGGTGAGCTGCTCGATGGCCTGGATGTAGCTGGCCACTTCGTACGTCGCGGCGCGGGCGTCGGTCACCTGGTAGTAGATGACGGTGTCGATGTTGACGACCAGGTTGTCCTGGGTGATGACCGGCTGCGGCGGGAAGGGGACGACCTGTTCGCGCAGGTCGATGCGGTTGCGGATGGAGTCGATGAACGGGACGACGATGTTGAGGCCCGCGTTGAGGGTGCGGGTGTAGCGGCCGAACCGCTCGACGATGGCTGCGCTGGCCTGCGGGATCACCTGGATCGTCTTGACCAGGGCGATGAAGACCAGAACCACCAGGATGATCAGGACGATGATGATCGGTTGCATGCGGTTCCCCGTGCCCTTCCGGCTGTCTGTGCTGCCCCGTTGATCGGAGTCTCGCAGACCCGGGGCCTGCGAGCAGGCTGGTTGTCACATCACGACGGCGGTCGCCCCGTCGATCTCCACCACGTCCACGGACTGGCCGGGTTCGAAGCTCATGTCCGCGTCGAGGGTACGGGCGGACCAGATCTCGCCGGCGAGCTTGATGCGTCCGCCGCCCGCGTCGACCCGTTCGAGGACGACGGCGGAGCGGCCCTTCAACGCGTCGATGCCGCTGCGGTGTTGGGGCCGTTGGTCGCGGTGCCGGTTGGCGATCGGCCGGACGACGGCGATCAGCGCGACTGATACGACGACGAAGACCAGGACCTGCGCGACCACCCCTCCGCCCAGTGCCGCCGTGACCGCTGCCGCGACCGCGCCCACGGCGAACATGCCGAACTCCGGCATCGCGGTCAGGACGAGGGGGATGCCCAGTCCGACCGCGCCGATGAGCCACCACACCCATGCGTCGATGTCCACATGGTCATGGTAGGTCGGGTGGGCGCGGTCCGGACAGGGCGCGAACGGTACGGCCGGAAGAGACGGCCTAGCGCAGGGGCAGGCCCTGGGCGGTCCAGCGGTCGTGGTCGTTGCGCTCGACGACCAGCGGGAGGCCGAAGCAGAGCGAGAGGTTGCGCGAGGTGAGTTCGAGGTCGATGGGACCGGCGGTGACGACCTTGCCCTGACGGATCATCAGGACGTGCGTGAAGCCGGGGGCGATCTCCTCGACGTGGTGCGTGACCATGACCATCGAGGGGGCGAGCGGGTCGCGGGCGAGGCGGCCGAGGCGGCGTACGAGGTCCTCGCGGCCGCCGAGGTCGAGACCGGCGGCGGGCTCGTCGAGGAGGAGCAGTTCGGGGTCGGTCATGAGGGCGCGGGCGATCAGGGTGCGCTTGCGCTCGCCCTCGGAGAGGGTGCCGAACTTGCGGTCGAGGTAGTCCGACATGCCGAGGCGGTCGAGGAAGGCGCGGGCGCGCTGCTCGTCGATGTCCTCGTACTCCTCCTGCCAGGTCGCGGTCATGCCGTAGGCGGCGGTGAGCACGGTCTGCAGGACGGTCTGCCGCTTGGGCAGCTTGTCGGCGAGGGCGATGCCGGCCACGCCGATGCGGGGGCGCAGCTCGAACACGTCGGTACCGGGCTTGCCGAGGGTGCCGCCGAGGATGGTGGCGGAGCCCTTGGTGGGGAAGAGGTAGCTGGAGGCGAGGTTCAGCAGTGTGGTCTTGCCGGCGCCGTTGGGGCCGAGGATCACCCAGCGCTCCCCCTCCTTCACCGACCAGGAGACCTGGTCCACCAGAGCCCGGCCCTCGCGGACCACGGATACGTCCACCAGCTCCAGAACATCGCTCATGAGCGTGTTGTCACCCCTTGCAGTCACGGTTCTCTGTGCGCCGGCAGGCGCAGCCCCAGGGGAAAACCTACGCCACTCGGCGGGGGGTCCGGTTCCGGGGCCGGGTGCGGGGGGCGATCCGTAAAGTGGGGGGATGCTTTTCGAACCACGTTCAGGGCGGCTGGCCGCCTGGGGGAACGCGCTGCTGGCCGGTCTGGTGTCGCCCGACGAGGCCGCGTCGTCGATCGTCGGTGAGGACGCCGTGCACCGGGTGTCCGGGCTGCCGGGGGAACCGGGTCCGGTGGGGCTCACGCTGGCGCTCGGCCGGATGCGGGCGCTGGGGGTGAGCGGACTGCGGGTGGCGCTGCCCGCGCCGGGGCATCCGCTGGGGCTGAGCGGGCCGGCGGAGTTCAACGCGCGGGCGCTGGAGGCCGAGGAGGCGGTGGTCGCGGTGGGGGCGGCGCTGGGGCTGGTGCCGGAGGTGGTGGAGGCCGGGCCGACCGGGGACCTGCACGTCTCGGTGACGTGGCACTGCCTGCCCGTACGGGAGGCCCCGCCGGCGGACGTGCCGTCGCTCGGGGAGGCGGAGCGGGAACTGGCGGAGGCGCTGCGCGAGGCGACGGTGGTGCTGACCCGGCTGGACGTGGCGGCGTCGGGGCCGGTGGCGGACGCGGCCCTGTCGGCGTACCGGGCGCGGGCGGAGGCGGGGCGGGACGCGCTGGCTCCGGGGTATCCGCCGCGGGCGGTGCGGGTGCTGGCGCTGGCACAGCGTGTGGACCTGATGGTGTCGCTGGCATACGAAAACGGGCACGGGGGTGCGGTGGCCGCCTCGGAGATGGCGGCGCGGGCGGAGGCGCTGCGGCCGGTGGAGCGGGTGGCCCGGCGGGCCCTGGTGGCGGCGTTCAACTCCGCCGTCGAGGAGCGGGAGCGCGGAGCGTAGGGCTCCGCGTGGGTGGCTCCGCCGGATGGCCCGGGGGGCTTCGGCCGGCCCGGAGGGTCCGGGCACAGCCCGGAGGCTCGGGCACAGCCCGAAGGCTCGGGCACAGCCCGAAGGCTCGGGCACAGCCCGAAGGCTCGGGCACAGCCCGAAGGCTCGGGCACAGCCCGAAGGCTCGGGCACAGCCCAGAGGCTCGGGTAAGGGTCGGAAGGACGGTTTGGGGCGGGTGACGCGGGGGCTCGGCCGGGTGCGATCCGGCTCCCCCGCACCTCGAACGCCTCCAGACCCGGAGGGAGCCGAAGGAGCTGGGAGGGCCCAGCAGAGCCGGAGGCCCCGGCGGAGCCAGAAGACCCGGCGAGGCAGGAACGGTCGGCGCAGCCGGAGCGGGCCGACGCAGCCCGAAAGGGCCAGCGGAGCCAGAGCGGTCGGCGCAGCCGGAAGGCCCGGCAGGGCCGGAGCGGGCGGCGCAGCCGGGGAGCCCGGCAGAGCCGGAGCCGTCGGCGAAGCCGGGAGGGGCGGCAGGGCCGGAGCGGGCGGCGAAGCCGGGAGGCCGGCAGGACCGGAGCCGTCGGCGCAGCCGGGAGGCTCGGCAGGACCGGAGCCGTCGGCGAAGCCGAGAAGCCCGACAGAGCCAGAGCGGGCGGCGAAGCCGAGAAGCCCGACAGAGCCAGAGCGGGCGGCGAAGCCGGGAGGCCGGCAGGACCGGAGCCGTCGGCGCGGCCGGGAGGCCCGGCAGGACCGGAGCCGTCGGCGAAGCCGAGAAGCCCGACAGGGCCGGAGCGGGCGGCGCAGCCGGGGAGCCCGCCGGAGTGGGCGGCGGAGCCGGGAGGGGCGGTAGAGGTAGGGCGGGGTGGGGTGGGGAGTGCTGCGGCCCCGCTTCCCAGGGAGAGGGGGGAAGCGGGGCCGGGGTGGGGCGGGGCGGGTCAGGCGTTCACGCCGGTGTTGCCCCAGGCGCCGTTCAGCAGGCCGATCACGTTGACCGTGTTGCCGACCACGTTCACGGGGACGTTTACGGGGACCTGGAGCAGGTTCCCGGAGGCCACGCCGGGCGAGTGCAGGGCCTCGCCCTCCGCGGACGCACCGCCGTGCGCCGAGGAGACACCGGCGCCGGCGGCGACGAGCCCACCCGCGATCATGGTGACGGCTGCGGCCTTCTTGAAGTTCTTCACGTTCTCGTCCTCCAGTACGTCTGCCGCGACCAGCCGTCGCGGCACGCCATGGAGAACGCCCGCCCGGCGGCGGGGATACGCCATGTGGGCGACATACACCCGACCGTATGAATCTCTGTTGAATCAGAGTCCGTAAAGAAGACGGTCCGATTACTCCGCCATACCGTGCCTGACCGCCCACAACGCCGCCTGCGTCCGGTCCGAGAGGTCCAGTTTCATCAGGATGTTCGAGACGTGGGTCTTGACCGTCTTCTCCGACAGCACCAGGGCCCGGGCGATCTCCCGGTTGGACCGGCCGTCGGCGATGAGCCCGAGGACCTCCCGTTCGCGGTCGGTCAGCGAGCCCGGCCGGCCGGCGCCGGAGGGCTGGTCCTCCTGGGCAAGGAGGACCTCCGCGACTTCCGGCTGGAGCAGGACGTGGCCCGCGTGGACGGAGCGGATGGCTCCGGCCAGGGCGTCGGGGTCGATGTCCTTGTAGACGTATCCGGCGGCGCCGGCCCGCAGGGCGGGGACCACCGTGCGCTGCTCGGTGAAGCTGGTGACGATCAGGACCCGGGCCGGATTGCCCAGGGCGCGCAGCCGCCGCAGGGCCTCGACGCCGTCGGTGCCGGGCATCTTGACGTCCATGAGGATGACGTCGGGCCGCAGCTCCTCGGCGCGGGCGATGCCCTCCTCGCCGTCTCCGGCCTCGCCGACCACCTCTATGTCGTCCTGGACCTCCAGGAACGTGCGCAGGCCGCGCCGGACCACCTGGTGGTCGTCGACGAGCAGGACGCGGATGCGGGCGGGGCCGCCGCCCGGGGTGCCGGTCTCAGCCACCGGGGACCTCCATCTCGATCGTGGTGCCCTCGCCGGGCTCCGAGTGGACCTCCAGCCGGCCGCCGGCCCCGCTCGCCCGGTCCCGCATGGACACCAGGCCGAGGTGGCGGCCCGCCTTGCGGACCGTGGAAGGGGAGAAGCCGCGGCCCCAGTCCCGCACGCGCAGGACCGCTCCGCCGGCCGGGGTCCGCACGAGGGCGACCTCGACGCGGTCGGCGCCGGAGTGCCGCAGGGCGTTGTGGAGGGCTTCCTGGGCGACGCGCAGGACGGCTTCCTCCTGGGTCGCGGGCAGGGCCCGTACGCCGTCACAGGTGAAGGTGACGCTCGCGGTGTGGGCGCGGTCCAGGACGCGGACGTGGTTGCGCAGGGTCGCGACGAGCCCGTCCTCGTCCAGCGCGGCGGGGCGGAGCTCGGTCACGGCGGCGCGCAGTTCGTCGGCGGCCTCGGCGGCCAGGACGGCGACCTGGTGGAGCTCTCCCTTGGCCCGGGCGGGGTCGCGGTCCACGAGGGCCGCGGCGGCCTGGGCGGTGAGGCGCAGGGAGAACAGCTTCTGGCTGACGGCGTCGTGCAGCTCGTGGGCGAGGCGGGAGCGTTCCTCGGCGATGGTGAGCTCGCGGCTGCGCTCGTAGAGGCGGGCGTTGGTGAGGGCGATGGCCGCGTGCTGGGCGAGGAGGGAGAGGAGCTCCTCGTCCTCGTCGGTGAAGCCCTCGCCGCCGGAGCCGCAGCGCCCGCCGTCGCCACGCCCGTCCTCGCCACGCCCGTCGCCGCCGCGCCCGTCGCCGCGCTTGTTGGCGAGGAAGAGGGCGCCGAGGGTCTCCTCGCCGTCCCGGATGGGCATCCCGAGGAAGTCGGACATGTCGGGGTGGGCGGCGGGCCAGCCCCCGAAGCGCGGGTCCTCGCGTACGTCGGCCAGGCGCTCGGGGGTGTCCTCGTGGAGCATCGCGGCGAGGACGCCGTGCTGGCGGGGCAGCGGGCCGATGGCTCGCCACTGTTCCTCGCTGATGCCGTCCACGACGAACTGGGCGAAGCCCCCGTGGTCGTCGGGGACGCCGAGGGCGGCGTACTCGGCGCCGAGCAGCTCGCGGGCCGAGGCGACGATCGTGCGCAGGACGTCCTGGACCTCCAGCCGGCGGCTCATGGCGAGCAGCGCGGTACTGACGGCCGCGAGCCCGGTGCAGGGTCCGTAGTACATGGGGTCACCGTACCGGCGGCCCTGACCTGCGGGATCGGTCCTCGGGCCTAGGCCCGGGGACCGGGGGCGTACGGCGGAGGGAGGGGGCCGGGGGCGCCGGGGTCTGCCTGGGGGACGAGGGTGGCGGGGGGCGGATCATCCTCAGGGAGGAGTTTCGTCACCCTTTGCATTGCTGGTGCAACTCTGGGCGAGACCGTTACGTGGCCGATGTGAGCCCGGGCATAGGACGCACATCACTTACGAAGCCCGATAGTGGACGCATAAAGACGGCATCAGCTCGGTCGCGCCTAGCGGCATGTCCGTCATTGCCGGTTCTGTCGGGCGGCCTGATCCACTAAGCGGGATCGTACGTCACACCTTTGCCATGCGTTTTTGCCACCGCTAAGAATGTCGACGTCGCACAGCGCCGCGGATCCCGGATCCACGCGGCGCTTTCCTGCGGCTCCCGCTATTCGAAGAGGTTGCCCCGCCATGTCTGCTTCCAGCACTCCCGGTCACAGTCGTCTGACGAAGGCACACAAGCTGTCCGTTGCCGGTGTCGCCACGCTCGGTGCCGCCGCGCTCGCCTTCTCCCTCGTCCCGGCCGGTGCCGCGGAGACGGAGGCGGTGACGATCAACGCCGCCCCCGTGGCGTGGACCCCGTCGGTACAGCAGCACCTCGGCGCGCAGCAGGCGGTCGCGAGCAAGGTGGCGAAGGACGCGGCGGCCGCGAAGGCCAAGGCCGAGGCCGACGCCAAGAAGGAGCGCGAGAAGAAGGCGGCCGCGAGCCGGTCCGCCACCCGCACCCCGGTCTTCGCGAACAACCTGGACGGCTGGATCAAGGAAGCGCTCTTCATCATGAAGCGCGAGGGCATCCCCGGCACCTACCAGGGGATCCACAAGAACATCATGCGTGAGTCGAGCGGCAACCCGCTGGCGATCAACAACTGGGACATCAACGCCCAGAACGGCATCCCCAGCAAGGGTCTGCTCCAGGTCATCCTCCCGACCTTCAAGGCGTACCACGTCAAGGGCACCAAGTTCGACCAGTACGACCCGGTCGCGAACATCGTCGCCGCCTGCAACTACGCGGCCGACCGCTACGGCTCGATGGACAACGTCAACAGCGCCTACTGAGAGCGCGGACGTCGGCAGGACCCCCATGCGCCTCGGGGCGGCACCCGGTACTCCGGATGCCGCCCCGAGGCGTTTTCGCGTGTGCGCGGGGTTCCCGCCGCGTGGCGTTCCCGCTACTTGCCGGCCCGCATGACCTCGGGCTCGTGGCGGCGCAGCAGGCGCTGGACCAGGAAGCCGCAGGCGATGCCGAGGAGCAGCAGGACGGTGATGTTCAGGCTCCACTGGCCGACCGTGGCGTCCCAGAGCGGGTCGGTGTTGGTCGGGTTGTCGCGGTCCCACGGCGGCATGAGCTTGCCGAGGTTCAGCGTGGTGCCGGCGGCGGCGACCGCCCAGCGGGACGGCATCAGCCAGGCGAACTGCTCCAGGCCCGGGGAGTCGTAGACCTGGAAGAGGATGCCGGTGAAGACGACCTGGACGATCGCGAACATGACCAGCAGGGGCATGGTCTTCTCGGCGGTCTTCACCAGCGAGGAGATCACCAGGCCGAACATCATCGAGGTGAAGCCCAGCGCGATGACCGACAGGCACAGCTCGACGGCCGGCGGCATCAGCAGGCCCTCGGTGGGCAGGTCGCGCGGGAAGAAGCCGATCGCGCAGATGACGACGCCCTGGATGGCCGTGATGACGCCGAGGACGATCACCTTCGACATGAGGTACGCGGACCGGGACAGGCCGGTCGCGCGTTCACGCTCGTAGATGACGCGTTCCTTGATCAGTTCTCGGACCGAGTTCGCGGCGCCCGAGAAGCACATGCCGACCGCGAGGATCAGCATGATCGTGCCGGCGTCGCCGTTGAACTGGGACGGCGGCTTCGGGGGCGCGAGGCCGAAGGTCGCGGGGATGACCGTGGAGACCACGCCCAGGACCGCGGGCAGGATCAGCATCAGGCCGATGAAGCCCTTGTCGGAGGCGATCACCGAGACGTAGCGGCGGATCAGCGTCCAGAGCTGCGAGCCCCAGCCCTGGGGCTTGGGCGGGCGCATCTGCTGCGGCGACGGCATGGCGACCGACTGCGGGGCGACCGCGTCGATGTCGGCGGCGTAGAGCTGGTAGTGCTGCGAGCCCTTCCAGCGGCCGGCCCAGTCGTAGTCGCGGTAGTTCTCGAAGGCGGAGAACACGTCGGCCCAGGTGGTGTAGCCGAAGAAGTTCAGCGCCTCGTCCGGCGGGCCGAAGTAGGCGACGGAACCGCCGGGGGCCATGACCAGCAGCTTGTCGCAGATGGCCAGCTCGGCGACGGAGTGGGTGACGACCAGGACGGTGCGGCCGTCGTCGGCGAGGCCGCGGAGCAGCTGCATGACGTCGCGGTCCATGCCCGGGTCGAGGCCGGAGGTCGGCTCGTCCAGGAAGATCAGCGAGGGCTTGGTGAGCAGCTCCAGGGCCACGGACACGCGCTTGCGCTGACCACCGGAGAGCGAGGTGATCTTCTTGTCCTTGTGGATGTCGAGCTTGAGCTCGCGCAGCACCTCGTTGATGCGGGCGGCGCGCTCGGACTCGGCCGTGTCGCCGGGGAAGCGGAGCTTGGCCGCGTACTTGAGGGCGGTGCTGACCTTCAGTTCCTTGTGCAGGATGTCGTCCTGCGGGACCAGGCCGATGCGCTGGCGGAGCTCCGCGAACTGCTTGTACAGGTTGCGGTTGTCGTAGAGGACGTCACCCTGGTCGGCGGGCCGGTAGCCGGTGAGCGCCTTGAGGAGGGTCGACTTGCCCGAGCCGGAGGGGCCGATGACGCCGATGAGGGACTTCTCCGGGACGCCGAAGGTGACGTCCTTGAGGATCTGCTTGCCGCCGTCGACGGTCACCGTGAGGTGGCGGGCCGAGAAGGAGACCTCGCCGGTGTCGACGAACTCCTCCAGCCGGTCGCCGACGATGCGGAAGGTCGAGTGGCCGACGCCGACGATGTCGTTGGGGCCGAGCAGCGCGGTACCGGACTTGGCGAGCGGCTGACCGTTGACGTAGGTGCCGTTGTGGCTGCCGAGGTCGTGGATCTCGAAGCGGCCGCCGGGCATCGCGCGGAACTCGGCGTGGTGGCGGGAGACCTGGAGGTCGGAGACGACCAGCTCGTTCTCCAGCGCGCGGCCGATGCGCATGACGTGGCCCAGCGAGAGCTGGTGGAACGTCGTCGGGCTGCGGTGGTCGCTGTAGCCGGGGTTCGGTGCGGCCTGCGCCGGGCCGCCCTGCTGCTGCGGCACGTGCGGCTGCTGGTGCTGCGGCTGCTGGTGCTGCGGCTGGGCCTGGTGCTGCTGTTCCCACTGCTGCTGGACCGGGGCCTGGTACGCCGGGGCCTGCTGGTGCGCCTGTCCCTGCGCGGCCGGGACCTGGTACGCCGGGGCCTGCTGGGCGGCGGCGGCCGGGGCGGCGGCGCTGAGATCCAGCCGCGGACCGTCGGTCGCGTTGCCCAGGTGGACCGGCGTGCCGGGTACGAGTTCCGTCTGCTGGACCCGCGCACCGTGCACGTACGTGCCGTTGGTGCTGCCGTGGTCCTCGATGCCCCAACCGCGGCCGTTCCAGCTGATGGTGGCGTGCCTCCAGGACACCCGGGCGTCGTCGATCACCACGTCTCCCTGGGGATCGCGCCCCAGCGAGTACGACCTGGACGGATCGAGCGTCCAGGTCCTTCCATTCAATTCCAGTACGAGTTCCGGCACTCCAGCCCCACTTAAGTCCCCCGAGAATCCCCCTGACGTCAGGGAGTCTAGGGATGGCGAACATCCGGGGGAACTATTTCAGGCCTGCGGCCACATGTGGAATCGGGGCCTCGCCGGGGTGTCGACGGCTGTCCGCCGACGGGGTCGAAAGTCACCCGGAGAGTGAAATAGGGGACTTCTCGCCCGGGCGTCGCGCCGCCTACCGCTCGGTAGTAACTGGTACCGGACGCGGGGGCAGACCTGCCGCCGCCCCGCGCGTCCGGCGTCGCCGCCGCGGGCCGGGCCCCGCCGGCCGGCCGCAGCCCCTGGGAGCGGCGGGGCCGGTTCAGGGAGTGGGACGGATGTCCGCCCCTCGGAGCCGGGAAGATACGGTGAGGACACCATGAGCGCTTCGCAGACCTCCGACGTCCCCACCCTCCTCGTCAAGATCTTCGGCAAGGACCGTCCCGGGATCACCGCCGGGCTGTTCGACACCCTCGCCGCCTACTCCGTCGACGTCGTCGACATCGAGCAGGTCGTCACCCGTGGCCGCATCGTCCTGTGCGCCCTCGTCACCCAACCCGCCGGCGGCGCCGAAGGCGAGCTGCGGGCCACCGTCCACAGCTGGGCCGAGTCGCTCAGGCTGCAGGCCGAGATCCTCTCCGGGACCGGCGACAACCGGCCGCGCGGCAGCGGCCGCTCGCACGTCACGGTCCTCGGACACCCGCTCACCGCCGAGTCCACGGCGGCCATAGCGGCTCGGATCACCGGGACCGGCGGCAACATCGACCGCATCTTCCGCCTCGCGAAGTATCCGGTGACCGCGGTCGAGTTCGCCGTGTCGGGCGTGGAGACGGAGCCGCTGCGCACCGCACTGGCCACGGCTTCCGCGCAGATCGGCGTCGACGTGGCCGTGGTGTCCGCGGGGCTGCACCGCCGGGCCCAGCGGCTGGTCGTCATGGACGTGGACTCGACCCTGATCCAGGACGAGGTCATCGAGCTCTTCGCGGCGCACGCGGGCTGCGAGGCGGAGGTCGCCGAGGTGACCGAGCGGGCGATGCGCGGGGAGCTGGACTTCGAGCAGTCCCTGCACGCCCGGGTCGCGCTGCTGGCGGGGCTGGACGCGTCCGTGGTGGACAAGGTCCGCTCCGAGGTGCGGCTGACCCCGGGCGCCCGGACCCTCATCCGCACGCTGAAGACCCTCGGCTACCAGGTGGGCGTGGTCTCGGGCGGCTTCACCCAGGTGACGGACGACCTGCGGGAGCGGCTGGGGCTGGACTTCGCCTCGGCGAACACTCTCGAAATCCTCGAGGGCAAGCTGACCGGCCGGGTCACGGGCGAGATCGTCGACCGTGCGGGCAAGGCCCGGCTGCTGCGGCGCTTCGCCGCCGAGGCGGGGGTGCCGCTGGCCCAGACGGTGGCGATCGGCGACGGCGCCAACGACCTCGACATGCTGAACGCGGCGGGTCTGGGCGTGGCGTTCAACGCCAAGCCGGTGGTGCGCGAGGCCGCGCACACGGCGGTGAACGTGCCCTTCCTGGACGCGGTCCTGTACCTGCTCGGCATCACCCGCGAGGAAGTCGAGGCCGCTGACCTGGCCTGACGGGTCCGGAGCACACCCACACCCTTTCCATACCGCCCGGCCGGGTTCTTCCCGGCCGGGCGTTCCTCTATATCCGGCCACTCGAAGGGCGCGCACGATGCGCTCGAACCGGCCATCGGCCCCTCCGGGCGGGACGCGAACCCTGCGGCGCATCGAAGACATCCGCGCCCACACAAGAGGCATCTCGGACAACCAGTGCCCGAAGTCGCCCTATTCGCACTCCAGTTGCGAGAAATACTGTGGCCGCGCTGTCGTGAACGCGACAGCAGCCATCGGTCAGTATTGATCGTTCAAGGGGTAACAATGGTGACTCGAAGTGTCCTCATCACGGGAGGCTCGGGCGGTATCGGCCGGGCCTGCGTGGAGAGGTTCGCTCAGGAAGAGGACTGGACGGTCTGGTTCACCTATCGCAACGGCCGGGCCCGGGCCGAGGAGCTGGTGCACGAGCTGGCCCTGACCGGCCACGCCAAGGTGGAGGCCTTCCCCTTCGACCAGGGCAACTGGGACGACCACGAACGGCTCCTGGAATCCCTTCCCGGCCCGGTCGAGATCCTGGTGAACAACGCCGCCGTGGGGTCCAAGACCATCGACCGGTACTCCGACGGCCCCCGGCACGACAAGGCCTCGGAGTTCTTCCGGATCAACGCGGTCGGCCCGCTGTGGCTCACCGAGCAGGTGCTTCCCGGCATGCTGGACAACGGCTACGGCAAGATCATCAACATCTCCAGCGTGGGCGGCGGGATCTTCCAGTTCCCCGGCTTCCATCCCGCCGACGGCATGAGCAAGGCCGCGCTCACCTATCTCACCCGCCATCTCGCCGCCGACCTGGTGCACACCCCGGTGGACGTCTTCGCCGTCTGCCCCGGCGCCGTCGAGACCGCGATGTTCCAGGCCAGCACCCTCGACAAGCTCTCCCCCGAGGAACTCGCGGCCCTCACCGCGCGGCTGCCCAAGAGCCGCCTGATCCGCTCCGAGGAGATCGCGGAACTGGTCTGGTGGCTGGCGGGCGAGCACTCCACCTCGCTCCACGGCGCCGTCATCGACGCCTCCATGGGCCTCGGGGTCAACCCCGGCCTGCTCACCTCCGCCGGCGTCGACAGCGGGGGGCACTGATGGTCTCCCGCCAGGCCGCCCGGCTCCTCGCCGACACCCCGGCCATCGCCGAGGCCCACTTCCGCGCGGAGGCACAGCCGTACGACGCGCACCTGCGCCCCGACGGCTACATCAACCTCGGCACCGCCGAGAACCGCCTGCTCTGGGACCTCCTCGAAGACCGGCTGGCCGCCCTGCCCCCCATGGCCGAGGCCACCGCCCGCTACGCGCCGCTGCACGGCACCGCGGTACTGCGCGAGCGGATCGCGGCACTGCTCTCCGCGAGCTGCCGGACCCCGCTGGACGCCGACGACCTGGTGGTGATCAGCGGGGCGACCGGGGCACTCGACGCGATCGCCTCCGTCCTGTGCGACCCGGGCGAGGCCATCGTGGTGCCCGCCCCCTACTACGGGGCCTTCGACACCGACCTCGGCGGCCGCTCCGGCGCCCGGATCCGGCCGGCGCCGCTGTCCCCCGAAGACGGCTTCCGGCTGACGGCCGACGCCGTCGACCGGGCTCTGAAGGAGGCCCGCTCCGAGGGGACGACCGTGCGCGCCGTCGCCCTCTCCTCCCCCTCCAACCCGATCGGCGAGGTGCACCCGCCCGAGGTCCTCGCCGCTGTGCTGCGCGTGGCCCGCGAACACGACGTGGACCTGATCTCCGACGAGATCTACGCCCACGCCGTCTTCGGCGAGCACGCCTTCACCAGCGCCGCCGACCCGGCCGTCAATCCGCACTGGGCCGGGCGCACCCACGTGGTGTGGGGCTTCGCGAAGGACTTCGGGCTGCCCGGGCTGAAGACCGGCGTCCTGCACACCCGCGATCCCCGCGTCCGGGACGCCGCACGGGCGATGGCCTACTTCGCCCCCGTCTCCACCGCCACCCAGGACACCCTCGCCGGGCTCCTGGCGGACCCTGCGTGGGTGGCGTCCTTCCTCGCGGCGGGCCGCCGCCGCCTGGGTTCCTCGTACGGGCACCTCGTCGCGCTCCTGGACGCGCACGGCATCCCGTACGCCCCGGCCGAGGCGGGCTTCTCCGTGTGGCTGGACCTGCGCCGGTGGCTGCCCGGCACCGGATTCGAAGCCGAACGGCGGCTGTGGCGCGAGCTGTTCGACACCGCGAAGGTCAGCGTCCTGCCCGGCGGGGCCTTCCGCTCCCCGCAGCCGGGCTGGTTCCGGCTGTGCCACACCGTCGACGCGCCCCTGGTCGCCGAGGCGGTCCGGCGGATCGCCGCCCACCTCGACCCGGCCGCCGGTCCGGCCGCAGGCCCCGCCCCGCTCCCCCTCCCCCTGCCCCTCCCCTCCTCACCGAACGGAAGACGCCCATGACCACGGCCCCAGGTCCCCTCGACCGCTGGTACGAGACCGCGGGCGTACGCGGCGGAGTCCGGCGGATCTTCCACGCCGAGGCCGAGCAGGGCCGGGTGTTCTTCCCCGACGCCCTGGTGCCGCACCTGTCCCACCCCGAGGTGAAGGCCCTGGAGCCGGAGCGGATCCGCGAGGTCTCCGTACGGCACCTCTACCAGTTCCTGCACTCGACCACCCATCTGGAGACCCGCGTGGTCAACGGGGCCGCCGAGCCCGTCGCCAACGGCACCTCCGGACTGCACTTCCCCACCGCGCTGCGGATGGACGCCTTCAAGGTGTACTGCGACGAGGGCTACCACGCCCTGTACAGCCTGGACCTGGCCGACCAGGTGGCCGCCGTCACCGGCATTCCCGTGCCCGACGTGGACTACGGCGGTTTCGTCACGGCCCTCCAGGACACCGGGCGCCGGCTGCTGCCCGACGACCCGGTCCTCGCCGGCCAGTTGCAGGCGGTCGTCTTCGAGACGCTCATCACCGCGGTGCTCAACGAGGTGCCGCAGGACCCGACCGTGGTGAGCACGGTCCGCGAGCTGATGCGCGACCACGCCAAGGACGAGGGACGCCACCACCGCTTCTTCTCCGCCTTCTTCCTCGAACTGTGGGCCCGGCTCGACGAGCGGCGCCGGGTCCTCGCCGCCCGGGCCCTGCCCGCGATGATCCGCGCCGCGCTCGACTGGGACCTGGAGCCGGTGTACGACTCGCTGCGCCGCGCCGGTCTGGACGAGGACCGGACGGAGGCCGTCCTGACGGACGTCTACGGCGGCGACGCGGGCATCGACCGCATCCAGACCATCTCCCGCTCCACGCTGCGGCTGTGCGCCCAGGTCGACGCCTTCGACCTGCCCGGCGTCACCGACGCGTTCGCCCTGTACGGACTGCACGCACCGGAGGACTCCGATGTCTGACACCGTCACCTACGCCGACTACCTGCGACTGCCCGAGCTGCTGGCGCTCCAGGTCCCCCTGGCGGACGGGGTGCGCGACGAGCGGCTGTTCATCACCGTCCACCAGGTGCAGGAACTGTGGTTCGCGCAGCTGCTCGGCGAGCTGTCCGACGCCCGGGAGCGGATCCTCGACGGCGACCCGCGCACGGCCCGGGCCCGGCTCGTGCGGAGCACGGTGATCACCCGGGCGCTCATCGCCGGGATGCGTCCGCTGCGCGGGATGCCGCCGCGGGAGTTCCACGCGTTCCGCGGGGCGCTGGGCAGCAGCAGCGGCGCCCAGTCGGCGCAGTACGTGGAGATCGCGGCGCTGTCGGGGGCCGACTGGGTGCACGGGGAGTACGGCGCCCGGGTCGTGGCCGGGCTGGGCGCCGCGGAGCGGGAGCGGCTGCGGGCGCGGCTCGCTGAGCCCACGCTGTGGGAGGCCTTCCTCGGGCTGCTGGGCAAGGCCGGTTTCGAGGTGGCGACGGAGGCCGGCCGGCGGGCGGCGTACGGGCGGCTCGGGGACCTTCCCCGGGACGGGGACGCGGCCGAGCTCGCCGAGCTGGCCGAGCTGGCGGAGGCCCTCGTCGACCACGACGAGATCTGGACGGAGTGGCGGGCCTGCCACGCGCTGCTCGTGGAGCGGCAGATCGGCGGGCGTCCGGGCACCGGGGGCAGCAGCGGGGTCGCGCACCTGCGGGCGGCGGTCCACCGGCGGTTCTACCCGGAGCTGTGGGAGGCGCGGGGCGGCGAGGCGGCGGCCCTGCCCGGCCGGTGACCGACCGGGGAGGGCCGCCGGGCCCGGGCCGCTCGCGAGGGCGGCCCGGGTGCCGGTGCGCTCAGTGTTCCTTCGGGGTCCAGAAGTCCAGCAGCGTGCCCACCCCGTGCTCCAGGGACTTCCACGAGCCGGTGAAGGAGACGACGGCGAGGGCGGCGGTCGGGAAGCCGGTACGGGTCATCCGGGCCAGGGCGTCGCCCTCGGCGCGCCCGGAGAGGGCGTCGGCCAGGGCGTGCATGCCGGGGTTGTGGCCGATGACGAGCAGGTCCCGGACCTCGTCGGAGGTCTCGTTCAGCAGGGCGATGAGCTCGCCCAGCGAGGCGTCGTAGAGGCGCTCCTCGTACGAGGTCCTCGGCCGGTGCGGAAGCTCCTGGACGGCGAGCTTCCAGGTCTCCCGGGTGCGGGCGGCGGTGGAGCAGAGGGCCAGGTCGAAGGCGATTCCGGTCTCGGCCAGCTTCAGTCCGACGGCCGGCGCGTCCTTGCGGCCGCGTTCCGCCAGCGGGCGTTCGTGGTCGGCCACCTGGGGCCAGTCGGCCTTGGCGTGCCGGAGGAGGGCGATCCTGCGGGGTGTGTCGGCGCTCATGGCTCCCAGCTTCGCACGAAACGGGCCACGGGGCGCAGGGTGTTGGGCGGCCGCCGCAGGGGGGGGTGGCGCACGTCCCGGCGCCCGGAGTCAGCCGACGGCGCGCAGCAGCTGCTGGGTCACCTGGATCAGTCCGGAGGGCTCCGCGGGGGCCGCGTGGGCCTGGCCGGATCCGGCGAGGAGCAGCAGGAGCAGCCCGAAGGCGAGGGCGGGCAGGGCCAGCGCCCACCAGTGCAGGCGGGCGTTCGCGCCGGCGTGGACGGCGGGGCGTCGGCGCGCGGGGCGCGCGGTGCGGGACGGGGCGTGCGTGGGGGCCGACATGGCCGCCTCCGGGGGTGCTGGGCCGGGACTGGATCGCTGCTTCGAATCTATGGATCCGAGGCGGCGGTTCCCATCCGGGGCACACCCCAGTGGACCCTGAACCTGGCCCCCTAGGGGATGGTGGGGATATCCCCACCGTCCCGGGAGCGGGCCGGGGTTCAGGGGGAGGCGATCGTCGCGATGACGCCGATGATCACGGTGATGGCGAGCATCGCGCCGAGGACGAGGCCGAGCTTCTTGTGGCCGTCCTGGGGGTTCGGTTCGAGTACGGGCGACATGCCGTTCAGTTTCGCATGCCGCATTCGTCCTCGATCGTGCGGTCCCGTCCCGCGAGGACGCCGAGGGCGATCTGCGGGACGAGGAGGCCCGCCATGAGGGCGAGGGGCAGGTCCCAGCCGCCGCTGTGCTGGTAGAGGGTGCCGATGACGAGCGGTCCGGGGATGGAGATGAGGTAGCCGGTGCTCTGGGCGAAGGCGGAGAGCTTGACGACTCCGGCCGGGGACTTGGCGCGCAGCCCGATCATCGTGATGACGAGCGGGAAGGCGCAGTTGGAGATGCCGAGGAGCAGGGCCCAGGCCCAGGCTCCGGCGGCGGGGGCGAGGTAGAGCCCGAGGTAGCCGGCGAGGCCGAAGAGGCCGAGGACGACGGCGATGGGGCCCTGGTGGCGCATCCGTCCGGCGAGGCCGGGGATGACGAAGGCGAGGGGGACGCCCATGACCATGGTGACGGCGAGCAGCACGCCGGCGGCGGACGCGGAGACCCCGGCGTCGCGGAAGATCTGCGGGAGCCAGCCCATGGTGACGTAGGCGCCGGTGGCCTGGAGGCCGAAGTAGCAGGCCAGCGCCCAGGCGGTGCGGCTGCGGATCACGGAGGGGCCGGTGTCCTCGCGTACGGCGGCGGGTGCGGCGGCCTTCTCGCGGCGGCCGGCGGCGGCGATGGGCAGCCAGGGCAGTACGGCGGCCGCGGCGAGGACGGCCCAGACGAGCAGGCCGGTGCGCCAGCTGCCGCCGAGGGCGGAGGTCAGCGGGACGGTCGCGGCGGCGGCGAGGGAGGTGCCGGCGGCCAGGGCCATGGAGTACAGGCCCGTCATCGTGCCGACGCGGTCGGGGAACCAGCGCTTGACGATCACCGGCAGGAGGACGTTGGTCAGCGCTATGCCGGCCAGGGACAGGGCGCTGGCGGCGAGGAAGCCCGCGGCGTTGGTCGCGAAGGGCCGGATCAGCAGGCCCGCGGCGACGGCGGCCATGCCGGCGCAGACGACGGCGGCCGGGCCGAAGCGGCGGGAGAGCCGGGGCGCGGTGACGCCGAAGACGGCGAAGCAGAGGGCGGGGACGGAGGTGATGAGGCCGGCGACGGTGCCGCTCATGTGGAGGCCGGTGCGGGTCTCCTCGAAGAGGGCGCCGAGGCTGGTGATGGCGGGGCGCAGGTTCAGGGCGGCCAGCACGATTCCGACGATGAGCACCGGACCGAGCCACTTGGGGGCGGCGTGGGGGGCGGCGGGGTGGGTCCGGACGGCGGAGCTCGTGGCGGCCGGCGGGCGGTTCAGGGTCTGGATTTCTTCGTCGGGCATTCAACCATCATAGAATCATGGGATGATTCGTTGTCCAGTCGCGCTAGAGAGGACCCCATGCCGCTGACCTCACCCCGGCGCTCCGCGCTCGTCGACCAGGTGATCACCCAGCTGAGGAACCAGATCACCTCCGGCGAGTGGCCGGTCGGTTCCCGCATCCCCACCGAGCCGGAGCTGGTGGAACTGCTGGGCGTCGCCCGCAACACCGTGCGCGAGGCCGTGCGCGCCCTCGCGCACAACGGGCTGCTGGACATCCGGCAGGGCTCGGGCACGTACGTGATCGCCACCAGCGAGCTCGCGGGGGTGATGCACCGGCGCTTCGCGGGCGCCGACCCGCGGCACGTCGCGGAGCTCCGCTCGACGCTGGAGTCCTCGGCGGCCCGGCTGGCGGCCGAGCGGCGGACCGCGCGGGACCTCGTCCAGCTGGACGCGCTGCTGGCGCGGCGCGAGGAGGCGTGGGAGAGCGGGAACGCGGAGCTGTTCGTGGCGGCGGACGTGAGTCTGCACATGGCGGTGGTGACGGCCTCGCACAACGACGTGCTGATCGAGCTGTACGCGGACCTCGGCGACCTGGTGGCCGACTGGCTGCGCACGGACGTCGGCACGGTGCTGGACCCGGCGTCCCACCTGGACCACGCCCGGCTGATCGAGGCGATCCGCCGCGGGGACGGGGACGCGGCCGCTTCGGAGGCGGCGGGCTACCCGTTCGTCTGCCTGGGCCGCGAGTAGCGGCGCCGGAGCCTCAGGCCGCGGGCCGCTGGTGGCTCACCCAGGCGGAGCGGACCTCCTTCCAGCAGCGGCCGGCGAGCTGGACGCGGCCGGCCGGGCCCAGGGGCACGGCCGCGCCGTCGCCGTCCACGTCCCACCAGCGGTCGCACTCCACGTGCAGCCGGATCAGGTCGGTCTCGGGGTAGGCGTTGTGGCAGTTGGCCGTCACCCGCGAGCCGTCGATCTCGGTGTCGCAGTCGGCGCCGAAGAGTTCCCGTCCGGTGGGCGCGGCGGGCTGTGCGGGGGGTTCCACGGGCATCTCGACGAGGTCGACGGCCGCCGGGGCCGCCGCCTCGGGGCCGGGGGCGGGGTCGCGGTCGGCGGGCTGCGCGAAGGCCCCCGGGATCAGGAGTCCGGTGAGTACCACCGAGGTGACCAGCAGGGATACCGCTCGGTTCGGCCTCGTGCGCACGCCGTACCTCCGCCCCGACCACGCCGGGAAGATCCCGACGTGGCCAGTTTGCAGGCATCTGTCCTGGTTTTCGACTCGGAAAGATCCGGTCAGACGACGAACATCCGATCGAACGCGGCCCGTACACCCCGCCCGTACACCCCGCCCGTACGCGAAAACGGCGGTGGCCGCGCCTCCCCCGGGGAAGCGCGGCCACCGCCGTACGGACGTGAGGACGCCGGGATCCGGGGATCAGGCACCCATCGCGTGCAGACCGCCGTCCACGTGGACGATCTCGCCCGTGGTCTTCGGGAACCAGTCCGACAGCAGGGCGACGACGCCCTTGCCGGCCGGCTCCGGGTCGCTCATGTCCCACTCCAGCATGGAGCGGGAGTTCCAGACGTCGGCCAGCTCGGAGAAGCCCGGGATGGACTTCGCGGCCATGGAGCCGATCGGACCGGCCGAGACCAGGTTGCAGCGGATGTTCTCCTTGCCCAGGTCGCGGGCGAGGTAACGGCTGGTGGCCTCCAGGGCCGCCTTGGCCGGGCCCATCCAGTCGTACTGCGGCCAGGCGTACTGCGCGTCGAAGGTGAGGCCGACGACGGCCGCGCCCTCCGCCGGGAACAGCGGCTTGCAGGCCATGGTCAGCGACTTCAGCGAGAACGCCGAGACGTGCATGGCGGTGGCGACCGACTCGAACGGGGTGTTCAGGAAGTTGCCGCCGAGGGCGTCCTGCGGCGCGAAGCCGATCGAGTGGACGACACCGTCGAGGCCGCCCAGCTCGTCGCGGACGAGGCCCTCCAGGCGGGCCAGGTGCTCGTCGTTGGTGACGTCGAGCTCCAGCACCTTGACCGGCTTGGGCAGCTTCTTCGCGATGCGCTCGGTCAGCGTCGGGCGCGGGAACGCCGTGAGGATGACCTCGGCGCCCTGCTCCTGGGCCAGCTTGGCGGTGTGGAAGGCGATGGACGACTCCATCAGCACCCCGGTGATGAGGATGCGCTTGCCGTCGAGGATTCCACTCATGTGATCAGTGACCCATGCCCAATCCGCCGTCAACGGGAATGACGGCTCCTGTGATGTACGCGGCGTCGTCGGACGCCAGGAAGCTCACGGCTGCCGCGATCTCCTCGGGCTGCGCGTAGCGGGCCAGCGGCACCTGCGCCACGATGCCCGCGCGCTGCTCGTCGGTGAGCACCTTCGTCATGTCGGTGTCCACGAAGCCCGGGGCGACGACGTTGAAGGTGATGTTGCGGGAGCCGAGCTCTCGGGCGAGCGAGCGGGCGAAGCCCACCAGCGCCGCCTTCGAGGCAGCGTAGTTGGCCTGGCCCGCGGATCCCATCAGCCCCACGACCGAGGAGATCAGGACCACGCGGCCCTTCTTGGCGCGGAGCATGCCGCGGTTGGCCCGCTTGACCACCCGGAAGGTGCCGGTGAGGTTGGTGTCGACGACGGACGCGAAGTCGTCCTCGGACATCCGCATCAGCAGCGTGTCCTTGGTGATGCCGGCGTTGGCCACCAGCACCTCGACCGCGCCGTGCTTGTCCTCGATCTCCTTGTAGGCCTGCTCCACCTGCTCGGAGTCGGTGATGTCGCAACGCACCGCAAGGACACCCAGCGACACGAGCTCCTCCGGCGGCTCGCCCGACCGGTACGTGATCGCGACCTTGTCGCCGGCCTGCGCGAACGCTCGGGCGATGGCGAGGCCGATGCCCCGGTTTCCTCCGGTGACGAGAACCGAGCGGCTCAACGGATCACCCTTTCGCTAGCTGTCTTGATTAGCAAAAACCTATAGGCCCCGCGGGGCATCCGGAGAATCCGGCTCCGACAGGGCCTCGGGACGGGCTCTGTCGAGTCCCTACAGAAAGATGTAGGCACAAGAGCCCCGGGCGCGACATGATCGGGGCGACCGGCCCCGACCTCGGGAGGACTTCCGTGGCCCATTCCATCGACGCGGCTTTCACCGCGCTGCCCTTGCGGGCGCTCGCCGACGCGGCGCTCGCCCGGGCCCGCGCGCTGGGCGCCGACCACGCCGACTTCCGGCTGGAGCGGATCCGCAGCGCCTCCTGGCGGCTGCGCGACGCCAAGCCCTCCGGCGGCTCCGACACCACCGACCTCGGATACGCGGTGCGGGTCGTGCACGGCGGCAGCTGGGGCTTCGCCTCCGGCGTGGACCTGACCATGGACGGCGCCGCGAAGGTGGCCTCGCAGGCCGTGGCCATGGCGAAGCTGTCCGCCCAGGTGATCAAGGCCGCGGGCTCCGACGAGCGGGTCGAGCTCGCCGACGAGCCGGTGCACGCCGACAAGACCTGGATCTCCGCCTACGACGTGAACCCGTTCGAGGTGCCGGACGCCGAGAAGGCGGCCCTCCTCGCCGACTGGAGCGCGCGGCTGCTGGCCGCCGACGGGGTCGCGCACGTGGACGCCTCGCTGCTCGCCGTCCACGAGAACAAGTTCTACGCCGACACCGCGGGCACCTCCACCACCCAGCAGCGGGTCCGCGTCCACCCGCAGCTCACCGCCGTCGCCGTGAACGCGGTGACGGGCGAGTTCGACTCCATGCGCACCATCGCCCCGCCCGCCGGGCGCGGCTGGGAGTACCTGACGGGCACCGGCTGGGACTGGAACTCCGAGCTGGAGGAGATCCCCGGCCTGCTCGCCGAGAAGATGCGGGCCCCGAGCGTGGAGGCCGGCCGCTACGACCTCGTCGTGGACCCCTCCAACCTGTGGCTCACCATCCACGAGTCCATCGGCCACGCCACCGAGCTGGACCGGGCGCTGGGCTACGAGGCGGCGTACGCGGGGACCTCCTTCGCCACCTTCGACCAGCTCGGCAAGCTCAAGTACGGCTCCTCGATCATGAACGTGACCGGTGACCGCACGGCGGAGCACGGCCTGGCCACGATCGGCTACGACGACGAGGGCGTGGCGGCGCAGAGCTGGGACCTCGTCAAGGACGGCACCCTGGCCGGCTACCAGACGGACCGGCGGATCGCGAAGCTGACGGACCTCGGACGCTCCAACGGCTGCGCCTACGCGGACTCCCCCGGGCACGTGCCCGTGCAGCGGATGGCGAACGTCTCCCTCCAGCCGGACCCGGGCGGGCTGTCCACGGAGGACCTGATCGGCGGGGTCGAGCGCGGGATCTACGTGGTCGGCGACCGCTCCTGGTCGATCGACATGCAGCGCTACAACTTCCAGTTCACCGGGCAGCGGTTCTTCCGCATCGAGAACGGCCGGCTGGCCGGGCAGCTGCGCGACGTGGCCTACCAGGCCACGACCACCGAGTTCTGGGGCTCGATGGAGAAGGTCGGCGGCCCGCAGACCTACGTCCTGGGCGGCGCCTTCAACTGCGGCAAGGCCCAGCCGGGCCAGGTCGCGGCGGTCTCGCACGGCTGCCCGTCCGCGCTGTTCCGCGACGTGAACATCCTCAACACCACGCAGGAGGCCGGACGCTGATGTCGACCCGAACCAAGCCGCACGAGATCGTCGAGCGGGCCCTGGAGCTGTCCACGGCCGACGGCTGCGTCGTCATCGCCGACGAGGAGTCCAGCGCCAACCTGCGCTGGGCCGGCAACGCGCTCACCACCAACGGTGTCACCCGCGGCCGGACCCTGACGGTCATCGCCACCGTCGACGGCAAGGAGGGGACGGCCTCGGGGGTCGTCTCGCGCTCCGCCGTCACCGCCGCCGACCTGGAGCCCCTCGTACGGGCCGCCGAGGCGGCCGCGCGCGGGGCCGGTCCCGCCGAGGACGCCCAGCCGCTGGTCGCCGGGACCCCGGCCTCGCCGGACTTCACCGACGCCCCGGCGGAGACCTCCTCGGCGGTGTTCGCGGACTTCGCCCCGGCCCTCGGCGAGGCCTTCGCCCGGGCCCGCGCGGGCGGGCGGGAGCTGTACGGCTTCGCCAACCACGAGCTGGTCTCCACGTACGTCGGCACCTCCACGGGCCTGCGGCTGCGCCACGACCAGCCGAACGGCACCCTGGAGCTCAACGCCAAGTCCCCGGACCGGCTGCGCTCGGCCTGGGCCGGCCGCGCGACCCGGGACTTCAAGGACGTGGACCCGACCGTGCTGGACGCGGAGCTCGCCGTGCGCCTGGGCTGGGCCGAGCGGAAGATCGAGCTGCCCGCCGGACGGTACGAGACCCTGCTGCCGCCGACGGCCGTGGCCGACCTGCTGATCTACCAGATGTGGTCGGCGGCGGCCCGGGACGCGGTGGAGGGCCGTACGGTCTTCTCCCAGCCCGGCGGCGGCACCCGGATCGGCGAGCGGCTCTCCGCGCTCCCGCTGACCCTGCGCAGCGACCCGAACGCGCCGGGCCTGGAGTCCGCGCCCTTCGTGATCGCCCACAGCTCCGGCGACGACGCGTCCGTCTTCGACAACGGCCTGCCGGTCCCGCCGACCGACTGGATCAGCGGCGGCGAACTGAAGCGGCTGACGACGACCCGGCACAGCGCCGCCCTGACCGGGCTGGACCTGTCCCCCGGCTTCGGGAACCTGATCCTGGACGGCGGCGGCGAGAAGTCCCTCGACGAGATGGTCGCCGGGACCGAGCGCGGGCTGCTGCTGACCTGCCTCTGGTACATCCGCGAGGTCGACCCGGCCACGCTGCTGCTCACGGGCCTGACCCGCGACGGCGTGTACCTGGTGGAGAACGGGCAGGTCGTGGGCGAGGTGAACAACTTCCGGTTCAACGAGTCCCCCGTGGACCTGCTGTCCCGGGCCTCGGAGGCGGGCCGGACCGAGAAGACGCTGCCGCGCGAGTGGGGCGACTACTTCACCCGGGCTTCGATGCCGGCGCTGCGCATCCCGGACTTCAACATGAGCTCGGTCAGCAAGGGCGTCTGACCCACCTAGACTGACCGAGGCAATTTCAGACACCGAAGGAGTCGAGAGACCGTGACGGACATCGTCGACGAACTGAAGTGGCGCGGGCTCTTCGCCCAGTCCACCGACGAAGAAGCGCTGCGCAAGGCGTTCGCGGACGGTCCGGTCACGTTCTATTGCGGCTACGACCCGACGGCGGCCTCGCTGCACGTGGGTCACCTCGTGCAGGTCCTGACCATGCGCCGGCTCCAGCTGGCGGGCAACCGTCCGCTGGCGCTGGTCGGCGGGGCCACGGGCCAGATCGGCGACCCGCGCCCGACGGCCGAGCGCACCCTGAACGACCCCGCGGTCATCGCCGAGTGGGTGAACCGGCTGCGTTCGCAGATCGAGCCGTTCCTGTCCTTCGAGGGCGAGAACGCGGCGGTCCTGGTGAACAACCTGGACTGGACGGCGGGCATGTCCGCCATCGAGTTCCTCCGGGACATCGGCAAGCACTTCCGCGTCAACAAGATGCTGACGAAGGACTCGGTCGCCAAGCGGCTGGAGTCGGACCAGGGCATCAGCTACACGGAGTTCAGCTACCAGCTGCTCCAGGGCATGGACTTCCTGGAGCTGTACCGGCGCCACGGCTGCGTGCTCCAGCAGGGCGGCTCCGACCAGTGGGGCAACCTGACGGCCGGCCTCGACCTGATCCACCGGGTCGAGCCGGGCGCGCACGTCCACGCCATGGCGACGCCGCTGATGGTCAAGGCGGACGGCACCAAGTTCGGCAAGACCGAGGGCGGGGCCGTCTGGCTGGACCCGGAGATGACCACCCCGTACGCGTTCTACCAGTTCTGGCTGAACGTGGACGACCGGGACATCTCCACCTACATGCGGATCCTGTCGTTCCAGAGCCGTGAGGAGCTGGAGGCGCTGGAGGCGCAGACCGCCGAGCGGCCGCAGGCGCGCGCCGCGCAGCGGGCGCTGGCGCAGGAGCTGACCTCGCTGGTGCACGGCGCGGACCAGTGCGCCGCCGTGATCGCCGCGTCGAAGGCGCTGTTCGGGCAGGGCGAGCTGGCGGAACTGGACGAGGCCACGCTGGCCGCGGCCCTGTCGGAGCTGCCGCACGCGAAGGTTTCCGAGCTGGGCCAGGTCGTGGACCTGCTCGCGGAGACCGGCCTGGTGGCGAGCAAGTCGGCCGGGCGCCGGACCGTGAAGGAGGGCGGCGCCTACGTGAACAACGTGAAGGTCACCGCCGAGGACGCGGTCCCCGTCCCGGAGGACCTGCTGCACGGCCGCTGGCTGGTGCTGCGGCGCGGCAAGAAGAACCTGGCCGCCGTCGAGGTCACCGGCTGAGGCGCACCCCGCCCGTGACGAGGGGCCGGTACGGACGGTGTGTCCGTACCGGCCCCTCGTCGTGCGCTCAGGCCGTCCGCTTGTTGCCCCGCAGCGCCATGTAGGCCATGTCGCCGAGGCCGACGATCAGGACCGCGCCGACCAGTTGCAGCAGGTGGCGGATCCAGTCGATGCCCTTGGTGTCGGCGACGCCGATCCAGCCGGCGACGGCGTTGCCGAGGACGCCGCCGATGATGCCGAAGATCACGGTCAGCCAGAGGGGCTGGTGCTGCTTGCCGGGCAGGATCGCCCGGGCGATCAGGCCCAGCACGAAACCGACGATGATCGCCCACAACCAACTCATGTCCGCCTCCTCGGGCGCGATGTGCGCATGTCAGGCCAGTCTCAACCCCTGCGACGAACGGCGCATTTCGGGCAGAGCCATCCGGGGGACACCCGCTCACCACGGCGGCCGGCGGGCGGCGTACCGTGGAAGGGTTCCGGGCCTGGGTGCGTCCGGCGGGTGGATCGGTGGTGGAGCGTGCAGCGGACGAAGCGGAACGGGGCCGAGGTCTTCCGGATCACCGGAGCGCGGATGGGCCTCGCCGAGGACGTGCGGGGACGGCAGCGCCGGTACGTGATCTCGATGACCGTCCGGACCCTTTCGGTCATCGCCACGGTGGTCCTGTGGAACGTGGAGCGCCATGTGGCGATCGTGACGCTCGTCGCGGGCGCCCTGCTGCCGTACGTCGCGGTCGTCATCGCCAACGCGGGCCGGGAGTCGACGCCCTCCCTTCCCTCACACTTCGTTCCCGCGCCTGTGCGCCCCGCACTGGAGTCGGAGAACCTCAAGAAGAGCTCAGATCAATCATGAAGTTCCGGTGCACCCGACCGGGTCCTGCGTGACATACTGCCTACGCGCTCCGCATCCCCCGTCGGAGCGACGGACCGACGCCGGGCAGCTCCCCCCGTGGCTGCCCGGCGTCGCCCTTCCGTCGGTGGGCCCGGGGACGTTTGTAGGGTTGAGGCCGTGAACTCCCCTGATCTGAACGCACCCGGCTCCGAGACCGCACCCACCTGCTCCGCCAAGGGCTGCCGTGACGCGGCGGTCTGGGTCCTGGCGTGGAACAACCCGACGCTGCACACGCCCGCGCGGCGCAAGACCTGGCTGGCGTGCGAGGAGCACCGCGAGCACCTGTCCCAGTTCCTGGGGGTCCGGGGCTTCCTGAAGGACGTGGTGAAGCTCGACGAGTGGGTCCAGCCGGAGGGCTCGGAACGCGCCTGAGCCCCCGCGGGGGCTCAGGACTGGGTCGAGGCCGGGCCGGATCCGGGTCCGGCCCCGCTCGTCAGCCGCCGATCGCCGACATCGGGCGGTCGGGCTGGAGGAACGTCGGGTCGTCGAGGCCGGAGCCGGCCTTCTTGCCCCACATCGCCACCTTCCACAGGCGGGCGATCTCCTCGTCCGGGGCGCCCGAGCGCAGGGCGGCCCGCAGGTCGGACTCCTCCGTGGCGAACAGGCACGTACGGACCTGGCCGTCGGCCGTGAGCCGCGTACGGTCGCAGGCGCCGCAGAACGGGCGGGTGACGGAGGCGATGACGCCGACGGTGGCCGGGCCGCCGTCGACCACCCAGCGCTCGGCCGGGGCGGAGCCGCGTTCGTCGGCGCCTTCCTCGGTGAGCGTGAAGCGGGTGCGCAGGGACTGGAGGATGTCCCCGGCGGTGATCATGCCGTCGCGCTTCCAGCCGTGCTGGGCGTCGAGCGGCATCTGCTCGATGAAGCGGAGTTCGTACTCGTTCTCCACGGCCCAGGCGAGCAGGTCGGGGGCCTCGTCGTCGTTGAGCCCGGGCATCAGGACGGCGTTGACCTTGACGGGGGTCAGGCCCGCTTCGCGGGCGGCCGCCATGCCCTCGATGACGTCCTTGTGGCGGTCGCGGCGGGTGAGGGTCTTGAACACCTCGGGGCGCAGGGTGTCGAGCGAAACGTTCACTCGGTCCAGGCCGGCCGCCTTGAGGGCCTGGGCGGTGCGCTTGAGGCCGATGCCGTTGGTGGTCAGCGACATCTGGGGGCGGGGCTCCAGGGCCGCGCACTGCTCGACGATCCCGACGATGCCGGGGCGCAGCAGCGGCTCGCCGCCGGTGAAGCGGACCTCGGTGATCCCGAGCCGGGTGACGGCGATGCGGATCAGCCGGACGATCTCCTCGTCGCTCAGCAGGTCGGACTTGCCGAGCCACTGGAGTCCCTCTTCGGGCATGCAGTAGGTGCAGCGCAGGTTGCACCGGTCGGTGAGTGAGACGCGCAGGTCAGTGGCCACGCGGCCGTACGTGTCGAGAAGCACTGTGGGCCCCCTCCCCTGTCCGGTTCTGTAGAGGTCGACGCCGTCGCGGATACGCGGAAGCGCTGATTCGAGCCTACGGGACGGCAATGGCATGTAGGGATGCCCGAATGAACGAGACGCGACGCGGCCGCGTCGTAGAGAAGTACGACGCGGCCACGCTGTGTGTTCGGTGGATCTCAGTGCGCCCCTGTTCCGGTGAGGGAGCGCACCTCCAGCTCGGCGAACTTCTGGGGGTCGGCCTCCTCCTTGGACAGGACGGTTCCCAGCCACCCGAGGAAGAAGCCGAGGGGGATGGAGATGATCCCGGGGTTCTCCAGCGGGAACCAGTAGAAGTCGGCGTCCTTGAACATCGAGGTGGGCTTGCCGGAGACCACCGGGGAGAAGAGGACGAGGCCGACCGCCGAGATCAGGCCGCCGTAGATCGACCACAGGGCGCCCTGGGTGGTGAAGCGCTTCCAGAAGAGGCTGTAGAGGATCGTCGGCAGGTTGGCGGAGGCGGCCACCGCGAAGGCGAGGGCGACGAGCCCGGCCACGTTCAGGTCGCGGGCCAGGGCCCCGAGGCCGATGGCGACGGCGCCGATGACCACGGTGGACCAGCGGGCCGCGCGGACCTCCTCCTTCTCCGTGGCCTTGCCCTTGCGGATGACGTTCACGTACAGGTCGTGCGCGAAGGACGAGGACGAGGCGAGGGTGAGTCCCGCGACCACCGCGAGGATGGTGGCGAAGGCGACCGCGGAGATCACCGCGAGGAGGATCGCGCCGCCCGTGGAGTCCGCGCCGCCGCCGATCTCCTGGGCGAGGAGCGGGGCGGCTGTGTTGCCGGCCTTGTTCGACGCGAGGATGTCGGCCCGATTCAGGAGGGCCGCGGCGCCGAAGCCGAGGGCGATGGTCATCAGGTAGAAGGCGCCGATGATGCCGATGGCCCAGTTCACGGACTTGCGGGCGGCCTTGGCGGTGGGAACGGTGTAGAAGCGGATCAGGATGTGCGGCAGGCCGGCGGTGCCCAGGACCAGGGCGAGGCCGAGGGAGATGAAGTCCAGCTTGCTGAGCGAGTCCTTGCCGTACTTGAGTCCTGGCTCCAGGAACTTGGTGCCCTGGCCGCTGTTCTCGGCGGCCTGGCCCAGCAGCGTGGAGATGTTGAAGTTGAATTCGAGCAGCACCAGGAAGGTGATCAGCAGGGCGCCCGCGATCAGCAGCACCGCCTTGATCATCTGGACCCAGGTGGTGCCCTTCATCCCGCCGATGGTCACGTAGACGATCATCAGTACGCCGACCAGCGCGACCACGGCCACCTTGCCGCCGTCGCTGGTGATGCCGAGGAGCAGCGAGACGAGCACGCCCGCGCCGGCCATCTGGGCGAGCAGGTAGAAGATCGAGACCACGATGGTGGAGGTGCCGGCCGCGGTCCGCACGGGCCGCTGGCGCATCCGGTACGCGAGGACGTCGCCCATCGTGTAGCGGCCGGAGTTGCGCAGCGGCTCGGCGACGAGCAGCAGGGCCACGAGCCAGGCGACGAGGAAGCCGATGGAGTAGAGGAAGCCGTCGTAGCCGAAGAGGGCGATGGCTCCGGCGATGCCGAGGAAGGACGCGGCGGACATGTAGTCGCCGGAGATGGCCAGGCCGTTCTGGAAGCCGGTGAACTGGCGGCCGCCCGCGTAGAAGTCGGCGGCGTCCTTGGTCTGGCGGCCGGCCCAGATCGTGATGATGAGGGTGGCGACGACGAACAGGCCGAACAGGGTGATGATCAGCGGGCGGTGCTCGCTCGCCCCCGCCGCGAGGGTCAGCTGCGGAACCGTGCTCATTCTCCGGCCTCCATCCGGGCCTTGATGGCCTGGGCCTTGGGGTCGAGCTTGGCGGCGGCGTGCCGGGAGTACAGCCAGGCGATCAGGAAGGTCGTCGCGAACTGGGCGAGGCCGAGGACGAGGGCGACGTTGATGTTGCCGAAGAGCTTGGTCCCCATGAAGCCGCCCGCGTAGCTGGACAGCAGGACGTACAGCAGGTACCAGGCGATGAACGCCACGGTGAGCGGGAAGGCGAAGGAGCGGTACGAGCCGCGCAGTTCGGCGAACTCCGGGCTCTGCTGGACGCGCGTGAAGTCTTCGGCCGTGGGACTCGCAGGGGCCGGTCCCGCGCTGCCGTGGGGCGGCGCTGCTTCGGTGGTCACGGGGGGCTCTCCTTGTGACGCGGGTGCGGTGGGGACGACGGACAAAACAACCTCCGTGTGGGGGGACGGTGGTGCCGATCCCCCCTGTCAACGGCACGGCCGGCGCGTCGGGACGGTTCAACACCCTGAGTTTCTTTGAAAACTGATTCCTCGAACTGATGGCGGAGAGGGGAACACCGGCACTAGGTTCGCGTGTCATGAACCCGTCCTGCGCAAACCGCGTACGGACGGCTTTTTCACGGATGATGTGGAGAACCCATGGCGCATCTGGGGTCGCGTGCCGCCCGGAAGAACAATCGTCTCGCCGTGCCGGTCGGTCTGGCGCTCACCGCCTCCCTCGCCTTCCTGCCCTCGGTCGCCGCCTCCGCCGCGCCGCTCGGCAACACGGCGGCCACGGCGACGGCGGCGAAGCCCGCCGCGGACGGACCGAAGCTGTCGTACGTGGCGAACCTGACCGCGTACGGGACGGCCAAGCAGGCGAAGAAGGCCATCGAGCGGGCCGGCGGAACGGTGGTGAAGGCCTACGAGGAGATCGGGGTCGTCGTCGCACACTCCCAGAACCCCGAGTTCGCCAAGCAGCTGCGGACCCAGCGCAGCCTCTTCGTGTCGGTGGGCGCCACCCGGACGGCCCCCCTCTCCGCGGTGCAGACCACCGAGGAGGGCGCGACGCAGAAGCTGAGCGCGGCTGACGCCGCCAAGGCGGCGGCGCAGGCCACGCCGGGGCAGGAGCCGCTGGAGCCCAACCAGTGGGACCTGCGGACGATCAAGGCCGACCAGGCTCACAAGATCAACGATGGCAGCCAGGACGTCACCGTGGGCGTCATCGACACGGGTGTGGACGACACCCACCCGGATCTCGCCCCGAACTTCTCCAAGGGCCAGTCCGCCAACTGCGTCGGCGGCGTCGCGGACACCTCCGAGGGCGCCTGGCGCCCGTACCCGGACGGCAGCGACCACGGCACGCACGTGGCGGGCACCATCGCGGCCCCCCGCAACGGCGTGGGCGTCAGCGGTGTCGCGCCCGGCGTGAAGGTCGCCGCGATCAAGGTGAGCGAGCCCGCGACCAGCCTCTTCTACACCGAGGCAGTGGTCTGCGGCTTCATGTTCGCCGCCGAGAAGGGGATCGAGGTGACCAACAACAGCTACTACGTCGACCCGTGGAACTACACCTGCAAGAACGACGACGACCAGAAGGCGCTGGTGGAGGCCATCGGCCGGGCGACGAAGTACGCGGAGCGCAAGGGCGTCCTCAGCGTGGCCTCGGCCGGCAACTCGGACCACGACCTGGCGGGCGAGTCGATCCTCGACGACACCAGCCCGAACGACACCACCGCGGTGCCGCGCACCATCGACCCGAAGGTCTGCCTGGACCTGCCGACCCAGCTGCCGGGCGTGGTCACCGTCTCGGCCACCGGTGACCAGGGGCTGCGGTCCTACTACTCCAGCTACGGCCTCGGGGTCGTGGACGTCGCCGCCCCCGGCGGCGACAAGTGGCAGGTGCCGGCCACCCCGGACGCCAACGGCCGGGTCCTGTCGACCGTCCCGGGCGGCGGCTACGGCTACAAGCAGGGCACCTCGATGGCCGCCCCGCACGTGGCCGGCGTCGCGGCGCTGCTGAAGAGCGCGCACCCGTGGGCCTCGCCCTCGCAGCTCCAGACGATGCTGAAGGGCCAGGCGACGAAGGCCGCGTGCCCGGCCAAGATCTACGACGGCACCGGCAACCTGATCGACGCCACCACCTGCAAGACCAAGTGGGGTCAGACGGGCTACTACGGAGCCGGCGTGGTCGACGCGCTCAAGGCCGTCAAGTAGGCGGATGACGGACGGGCCGGGCGGGGGCGTTCCCCGCCCGGCCCGTTCCGCCGCCGGCTCAGGGCTTGATCAGGACCTTGAGGGCGCTGCGGTCGTCCATCGCGCGGTAGCCGTCCGGGACCTCGTCCAGGGACACGGCCCGGTCGAAGACGGGCGCCGGGTCGATCGCGCCGCTCAGCACGTCCGCCAGCAGCTCCGGGATGTACGCCCGGACCGGTGCCACACCGCCGCGCAGGGTGATGTTGCGGTCGAACATCACCCCGAGGTCGAGGCCGGTGCCGCTGCCGTGCGGGACGCCGACGTAGCCGATGGCCCCGCCGTCGCGGGTGATGTTCACGGCCGTGCGCATGGACATCTCGGTGCCGACCGCCTCGATGACGGCGTGCGCGCCCTGGCCGCCGGTGAGCTCGCGGACGGCCGCCTCGGCCGCCTCGCCCCGCTCGGCGACCACGTCGGTGGCCCCGAAGAGCTTGGCGATGTCCGTCCGGACGGAGTGCCGGCCCAGGGCGATGATCCGCTCGGCGCCGAGCCGCTTGGCGGCCAGTACGCCGCACAGGCCGACCGCGCCGTCGCCGACGACGGCGACGGTGGAACCCGCCCGCACGCCGGCGCCCAGGGCCGCGTGGTGTCCGGTGCCCATGACGTCGGAGAGCGCGAGGAGGCCGGTCAGCAGGTGGTCGTCGGAGACGGCCTCGGCCGGCAGCTTCACGAGGGTGCCGTCGGCGTGCGGGACCCGGACGGCCTCGCCCTGGCCGCCGTCGTGGCCGACCGAGCCCCAGAAGCCGCCGTGCACGCAGGACGTGTACAGGCCCTCGGAGCAGTAGTCGCAGGTGCCGTCCGACCACATGAAGGGGGCGACGACGAGGTCCCCGGCGCGCAGGCCCGAGACCGCGGAGCCGGTCTCCTCGACGATGCCGAGGAACTCGTGGCCGATCCGCTGGCCGGGCTGCCGCGCGGCCTCGCCGCGGTAGGCCCAGAGGTCGCTGCCGCAGATGCAGGCGCGCAGCACGCGGACGACGGCGTCCTCGGGACGCCGGATCGCGGCGTCGGGCACCTCCTCCACGCGGATGTCGTGCGGGGCGTGGATGACGGTGGCGCGCATGGTGGTGCAGTCCTCCGGAAGTGCGGTCTTGTATGACCGTCCTACCGTACGCCCGTCCGAGAGCCGGGGCCGCCGAGGACTCCGGTGGCCAGCAGGTACTGGGCCGCCAGGTAGGTGGCCATGATCCAGAAGTCGGGCCGGGGCAGCTGGGGCCACTCGGCGACCCCGGTCGCGATGAGCGTGTCGGAGAGCAGGAACAGCGCCCCGCCCGCGCCCGCGACCCGGCCGAGGGCGCTCGCGCGGTAGGCCATGGCGGTGAGCAGCAGGCTGTAGCCCGCGACCGGGATCCGCAGGTCGGCCGGGAGGTCGCCCCACAGCAGGGCGACGGTCCCGGTCAGGGCCACGGCGTACGCGACGCCGAGGAGGAGGCCGGTGCGGCGGCGGGCGAACAGGACGAGGTAGCAGACGTGTCCGGCGGCGAAGGAGCCCATGCCGATCAGGAAGGCGGGCTCGGCGTCGAAGAGCAGCGCGAGGTCCCCGCCCCAGCCGAACAGCAGGGCGGCGACCAGCAGCCGGGGGGCGCGGCGGGTGATCACGTGGGCGACGAGCAGCGGCATCAGCAGCGGCTTGAACAGGACGTGCCCGAGGTGCCAGTCGGCGAGCAGGGAGACCAGGTCCGCGGCGGCCGCGGCGGCGAAGGCGGCGAGCAGGATCCGCCCGGCGCGGCCGTTCCGGGCCGGGCCGGGGCGGGCGGCCCAGGAGGGCGTACGGGCTTCGGTCGCGCTCACGCGGCACGCTCCGGCTCGGGGGCGGACTGCGGGGCGGGAGCCGGGGGCGCGGACTGCGCCGCGGCGGGCTCCGGCGCTTCCGGCGCGCCGGCCCCGGCGGGGCGGGCGGGCTGCCAGCCGGGGCCGGCGAAGACGCGTCCGGCGCGCTCGCGCCAGCTGCCGGCGGCCCGTACGTCGCGGGCGATGGCGGCGTACTCGTGGGTGGCCACGCGCAGCGGGTTGTGGGTGCCGATGTTCTTGGTGAGCCCGTAGACGGGCCGTTCCGTCTCCCCCACCCAGGAGCCGAACATCCGGTCCCAGACGATCAGGATGCCGCCGAAGTTCCGGTCCAGGTACCCGCCCTGGGAGGCGTGGTGGACGCGGTGGTGGGAGGGCGTGTTGAAGACGTACTCGTAGGCGCGGGGCAGCTTGCCGATGCGCTCGGTGTGGACCCAGAACTGGTAGAGCAGGTTGATCCCGTAGCAGAACGGGATCGCCGCCGGGTGCACGCCGACGGCCACCATCGGCAGGTAGAACCACCAGGTGGTGGCGCTGGTCCAGGGCTGGCGCAGGGCGGTGGTGAGGTTGAACCGCCGACTGCTGTGGTGGACCACGTGGCAGGCCCACAGGATGCGGATGACGTGGTGGAGCCGGTGTTGCCAGTAGTAGAGGAAGTCCTGGACGAGCAGCATCAGCAGGGCGGTCCACCACAGGAACGGCACCCGCAGCGGGGTGAGTTCGTAGACCGCGGTGAACACCGCGACGACCGGGATCTTCCACAGCAGGTCGAAGCCGATGCTGCCGAGTCCCATGGTGACGCTCGTGACGGCGTCCTTGGTGTCGTACCCGGCCGCGTCCTCGTCGGGATGGAGCCGGTAGCTCACCACCTCGATGACGGTGAGCAGCACGAAGGCGGGTATGGACCACAGCACGACATCGGGCAGGTTCGGCATGCCCGCACCATAAAGGCGCCCTCGGGGGCACCGCTAGGGGTTGTTACCGATCGGTATCCGACTGGGTTACCGCGGGTACCCGCGAGCGGATCCCGTCGGGGCGGCCCGGGTTCCCCCAGGGCCCGGGCCGCCCCGGCGGGCGGGGTGTCACCAGACGCGGACCGAGGCGCCGCGGGCGAAGGCGGGGCTGGTGGCGGCCGGGGGGATTTCGGTGAGGGGCTCGGCGATCTCCGAGACCAGGGGGCCGCACTTCGCGGCGACCGCGTCCAGGAGGGCGAGGTCGAAGCCGTAGACGCGGGCCGCGTTGCCGCCCACCATGGCGGCGACCTCCTCGCGGGGCAGGCCCGCGTAGGCGATGCGCAGGCCCTCGCGGGAGTAGGGGGTGGTGCCCTCGTCGTGGGGGAAGTCGCTGCCCCACATGATCTTGTCGAGGCCGATCCGGTCCCGCAGCGGCACCTCGTGGGGGCGCATGAAGCTCGCTCCGACGAAGCAGTTGTCCCGCCAGACCTCGCTCGGGCCCTTGCCCATGGACTCCGCCAGCCCCGCGCCGAACTTGGCCTCGGCGGTGGCGGAGGCGGCCACCAGGCGGCCGTGGTAGTAGTCCAGCATCTCCAGCACGCCCGGGATCCAGCCGGATCCCTGCTCCGTCAGGACCAGTTTCAGGCCCGGGTGGCGGTGGAAGGCGCCGCCGAAGATCAGGTGCCACAGGGCGCGGTGCGAGAACCAGGTGGTCTCCACCATGAAGACGGCGCGGGCCGCGGGTTCGTCCCCGAGCGGGGGCGAGGCCGAGCCGCCGTGGTGGTTGACCGGGACGTCCAGTTCCGCGCACACCGCCCAGATCGGGTCGTACGCCGAGGAGTACAGCTCGGGGACGGGCGAGCCCGGCGGGACGCCGGGCAGCAGGATGCCGCCGGTCAGGCCGGCCTCCCGGGTGCGGCGGATCTCCGCGACCGCCGCGTCCACGTCGTTGAGCAGGATCTGGACGACGCCCGCCCGCCGGCCCGGCGCGTCCGCGCAGAAGTCCGCGAGCCAGCGGTTGTGGGCCTGGAGGCCGGCCCAGCGCAGTTCGTACTCGGCCGCGGTGGGCGGCTGGGCCATCAGGGAGGCCTTGGGGAAGAACGGGGGGATCGTGTTCGGGAAGAGGACCTCGGCGACGATCCCGTCCGCTTCGAGCTCCGACAGCCGCCGGGCCGAGTTCCAGTTGCGGTCGGCGGTGTCGGCCAGGAGGTCCTCGTACGGGTTGACGTACGCGGCCGCCCAGGCGTCGAAGGCCTCGTGGTGGCGCTCGGCCAGGTACGGCCTGTAGTCGAGGAGGTCGGCGCCGGCGTGGCAGTCCGCCGAGATGACCGTGTAGCGGTCCCCCGTCATGACGAGACCCCCAGGACCGGGAAGTCGCCGCCGGTGAGCCAGTGCCGTCCCGTCTCCCGGGAACGGGCCCAGGACGCCTCGACCGAGGCCTGGTCCGGGGACTGGCCGAGCTCGGCCGGGGTGGGCCCGATGCGGCGGGCGAGCGGGGCGAGCTTCGCGGTGTCGAAGCCGAAGACCTCCGCCGCCGCCAGCCCGAGCATCCGGCGGGTCTCGGCGACGGGGATGTCGTGGAAGGTGTTCCGCAGCCAGTTGCGGGTGTCGGGCCAGGTGCCCTCCGGGTGCGGGAAGTCCGAGCCCCAGAGGATGTTGTCCACGCCGATCTCGTAGCGCTGGGCCAGTTCGCGCCGCTTGGTGTTCGTCGCGCAGACGAACACCTGGCGGTCCAGGTACTCGCTCGGCGGGCGCTTCAGCTCCTCGAACGGGGACAGCTTCTTCCCGCCGTGCGCGCCGAGGTAGAGGCGGTCCATGAACCAGAGCTGGTTGGGCAGCCACCAGCAGCCCGACTCCGCGACGCCGAACCGCAGGCCGGGGTGCCGCTCGAAGACCCCCGACCAGAGCAGGAACCACAGCGGGCGGGCCGGCCACCAGGTGACCTCGGAGACGAAGATGCCCAGGTGGTCGCCGTACTCGTGGCGCGGCGAGGACCCGGAGTGGGTCACGATCGGCATGCGCGTCTCGGCCGCCGCCGCCCAGACGGGGTCATAACGGCGGTCGTGGTAGGGCGCCTTGTCCACCCACATGGCCGGGATCATCAGCGCGCCCAGCCCGGACTCCTTGGCCCGGTGTATCTCGGCGACGACCTTGTCCGGTTCGCCGGTGATGGGGAGCAGGGCGACGCCGCAGTGGCGTTCGGGATGCTGGGACACGAACTCGGCCAGCCAGCGGTTGTGCGCCTGCGCGCCCGCCATGCCCAGTTCGGGGTCCTGGTCGCCGGACAGGCCGAGACCCACCCCGAAGGGGGCCGCGGTCTGGCTGTCGACGGCGTCCGCGTCGGGGAAGACGACCTCGCCGGCCACCCCGTCGCCGTCGAGTTCCTTCAGCCGCTGTCCGGTGTCCCAGCCTCCCCTGAGGCCTTCCTCGTGGTCGTGGAACCACTTCTCGGCGAACGCCTCGTTGCGGACGCCGAGGCGGGTGGCCTCCGCCCGGCGGGCGTCGCGCTGGCCGAGGAACTCGTCGAACTGCGGGTGGAAGCGGGAATCGAGGTAGGGGCGGTACTGCTCGGTCGGCAGCCCCGCGTGGCAGTCGGAGGAGATGATCAGGTACGGGTCTTCGTACGTCTCGTCAGGCACGGCGGGCCCCTCAGTCGAGGATGAAGCTTTCCAGGTAGGCGGGGTTGGCGCGGTCGAGCATCGACCGCGACCGGGCGCGGATCTGCCGGTCGCTGTGCTCGCCGGGCGGGAGCATCCAGAAGCGGTCGGCGCGGATGCCGTCCACGACGTGCCCGGCGACCTCCTCGACGGGGGTGAACCGCACCTCGTGCCCGGCCTGCTTCATCGCGGCCTCGTACTGGTCGAGGCTGCGGTACGGGGATCTGCGCGGCCGCTCCTTCGCGTAGCGGTCGGGCCGGTTGCGGTGCGACTCCCACAGCCCGGTGCGCAGCATGTGCGGTCCGGGGAAGAGGACGGAGGCGCCGACGGCGGCGCCCTCCGCCTTGAGGTGGGCGTACAGCGACTCGGTCATGGTGACGACGGCGGCCTTGGTGACGGCGTAGACGGAGGCGGTGGGCAGCGGGGCGATGCCGCCGTCGCCGGAGGAGGTGTTGACGACGTGCCCGGGGGCGCCGCCCTCGATCATGCGGGGGACGAAGGCCTGGATGCCGTGGAAGACGCCCCAGACGTTGACGGAGAAGGCCCACTTCCAGTCGTTGGGCTCGTGTTCCCACATCCGGCCCTCGGCGCCGGAGCCCACGCCGGCGTTGTTGCAGAGGACGTGCACGGCGCCGAAGGTCTCGTAGACGGCGTCGGCGAGGGAGGTCACGGAGTCGCGGTCGCTGACGTCGACGAGCCGTGCGAGCACCTCGGCGCCCTCCGCCGCGAGTTCCCCGGCGGCCTTGCGCAGGGCGGCCTCCTCCACGTCGGCGAGGACCACCTTCAGGCCCTCGGCGGCGAAGCGGCGGGCCATGGCCAGGCCGATGCCGCCGGCGGCGCCGGTGACGACGGCCACCTGTCCCGGTTCGAGCCGCATGTCACACCGTCCCTTCGGGCGGTCCGTCCAGGATCTGCAGGGGGTCGTCGTAGCGCTGGTGGATGTACGGGAGGAGGGCCTGGGCGCTGACCCGTTCGACGACCCTGCCCTTCTGGTCGGTGGTCTTCTCGCCGATGGTGATCTCCACCAGCCGGCGGACGGGGAGGTCGGCCACCGGGTCGAACATGGACTCGCGCAGGACGACGTCCCCGGTGATGTGCTCCAGCTTGCGGACCTTCTCGTTGCGCGTGCAGTGGACGAGCACCGGGTCGACGTCGAAGCCCGAACCGTCCACCGCCGGCAGGAACTTGAAGTAGAAGTCGGTCTTCCGGGTGGGCTCGGGCAGCGGCAGCGCCCGGTCCACGGCCCCGCGCACCTCCACGAAGGCGATCCCGTGGCGGGCCAGGGCGGCCCGGACGACGAGCCCGTCGCGTTCGACGGTCACCTCGCCCAGCTTCTTCGGTTCGCCGAACACCTCGCGGCCCCCGACGAGGGCGCGCTCGTGGGTCATCGGCATGACCAGCGGATACCAGCCCTCGACCCCGCCGTGTTCGGCGGCGACGGCCACCGATCCGGCGCCGAGCGGGTAGCCGGGCAGGTCGACCTTGCTGATGTTGGCCCGTACGAGGGGCCGTGCGGCGGGCTTGAGCGGCGGGGGCAGGACCGCCGCGATCACGTCCGGGTCGCTCTCCCAGACGGCCACCACCCCGGTGGACCAGATGTCGGGGAGCTTGGAACTCTTCTCGCGCGACGCCGCGATCTCGGCCTCGGTGCGCGCTCCGTACCGTACGCGTGCCATGTCTCGCACCACCCTTCGGTCGGTTCTGTAACACAGTTACACCGCCACCGATGAAGGGTAAAGACCCCTGCACACACGAGAACTGACGGATCGACAGATGGGTGGCCGGCCGATGACGAGGAGCGCGCTGACCCGCGAGGCGGTGCTGGAGACCGCCGCGTCCCTGGTCATGCGGCACGGCCCGGCGGCCCTCACCATGCGGGGGCTCGCCGCCGCCCTGGGCACGGCGGTGACGTCCATCTACTGGCACGTCGGCAACCGCGAGTCCCTCCTCGACGCGCTCGTGGAGCGGACCGTGGAGGAGATGGGCGCCATCGGGCCGGTCGGCCGCACGCCCGCCGAGCGGATCCTGTCGGTGGCCCGGATCCTGCGCCGCGAGCTGCGGACGCGCCCGCACCTGGTCGCGATGGTCCACGAACGCGGTCTCACCGACCGCATGTTCCTGCCCGCCCAGCAGGCCCTGGTCCACGAGGTGCACGCCGCCGGACTGCGCGGCGCGCGGGCCGCCGACGCCGTACGCGCCATCCAGTTCCAGATCGTCGGCTTCCTGCTGGTCGAGCGCAACCGCGAGCGCTCCCCCGCGCAGTCACCCGCCGAGGGCGAGCTGTGGGACCCGGCCGCCGCCCCCGACGACCCGGCCCTGGCCCGAGCCCTGGCCCGCCCGGCCGACCCGGAGCGGCTGTTCCTGCTGTCCGTACGGGCGCTGACCGAGGCCCTGCTCAGACCGCCCGGGTAGTCGACGACCTCGTACCGGACCTTCCCGGGACCGGCCGAAGTACCGGTTGCCCCCGACCGGGTGAGCGCCGGGGACCAGGTCGCGGAGCCGGGCTGAAGGGGCATCGGGCCACGGCTGTCGGTCGGGCCCGATATCCTCTGTGACCATGCTCGCCGACCGTACGACCGCAGAGACGACCTGGCCGACCGCGTACCCACAGGGGTACGCGGTCGTCGACGTGGAGACCACCGGGCTCGCTCGCGACGACCGGATAGTGTCCGCGGCCGTCTACCGGCTCGACGCGCAGGGCAACGTGGAGGACCACTGGTACACGCTCGTCAACCCGCGCCGGGATCCGGGCCCGGTCTGGATCCACGGGCTGACGAGCGACGTGCTCCAGGACGCGCCGCTCTTCGAGGACATCGCCGAGGAGTTCGCCGGCCGGCTCGACGGCCGGGTGCTGGTCGCGCACAACGCCATCTTCGACTGGCAGATGATCGCCCGGGAGTACGCGCGGGCGTCGGCGACCGCGCCGGTCCGTCAGCGGCTGTGCACCATCGCCCTGTCGAAGGAACTGAACCTCCCGCTGCCCAACCACAAGCTGGAGTCCCTCGCCGCGCACTTCGGGGTGGTGCAGCAGCGTGCCCACCACGCGCTGGACGACGCCCGGGTACTGGCCGAGGCCTTCCGCCCGTCGCTGCACGCGGCCGCGCGGGACGGCGTGCGCCTGCCCCTGCTGGAGTGCCGTCCGCTGACGGAGTGGTCGGACTCGCCCGCCGCGCCCCGGGTCGGCTACCAGGCTTCGTACAGCGGGGGCAGCTGGCGCGCCTCCCGCAAGCGGCCGCCGTGCCCGCACCCGAACCCGGGACGCTTCGAGGACGGCAAGCCGCTGAAGCAGGGCATGCGGATCGCCTTCTCGGGTGACACCTCGGTGGACCGGGAGCTGCTGGAGGACCGCGCGGTGGAGGCCGGGCTGCACATCGCGACGAGTGTGTCGCGGCTCACGAGCCTGCTCGTGACGAACGACCCCGACTCGGCGACCTCGAAGACGGTCAAGGCGCGGTCGTTCGGCACCCCGGTCGTGGACGAGGCCGCCTTCACCCAGCTCCTGCGGGACGTGGCGCCGGCCGACTGAGACCGCGGCCGGACGCCCCCGCCCCGCCGGCCCGGGCCCGCTACGCCAGCCGGGTAGAACTTCTCCGACAACACGAGGACCTCCGCCCGCCGCGCCGGTCCGAAGCTCCACCATGCCGCCATGGCACGTTGCGAAGTATGCGGAAATGACTACGACCTGGCGTTCTATGTGGAGACCCAGGACGGTGCGCGGCACGTCTTCGACTCGTTCTCCTGCGCGATCCACCGGATGGCGCCGATCTGCGAGCACTGCCGGGTGCAGATCATCGGCCAGGGCGTCGAGGCCGACGGCCACTGGTACTGCGGGGCGCACTGCGCCCGCGCCGAGGGCAAGGCCGGGATCATCGACCGGGTGGGCAGTCCCGCCGGCGCCATGGGGTGACCCGCGGCGCCGTCCCGCGGCCCTCACGATCCGCTCCCCCGCCCCGCTCCTCGCCACGACCCCGGAGGGCCACCCGGCCGCCGGGGTCGTCGCCGCTGGGGGTACCGTCGTGGACGTGTACCGCTTTGTGCTGACCCGGCAGTGGGTGTGCCTCACCCTCGTCGCCCTCGCCCTCATCCCCGCGATGATCAAGCTGGGCTTCTGGCAGTTCCACCGCCATGAGCACCGGGTCGCCCAGAACGAGCTCATCGCGCGGAACCTGTACGGGAAGCCCGTGCCGATGACCGGGATCACCTCGCCGGGCCACACCGTTCCGCGGTCCGACTACTGGCGTGCCGTCACCGTCACCGGCACCTACGACCCCGCGCACGAGGTGGTCGTCCGGATGCGGACCTCGAACGACGACAAGGTCGGCTTCCACGTCGTGACCCCGCTGCTGCTGGGCGACGGCCGGGCCGTCCTGGTCAACCGGGGCTGGGTCGCCGGCGGCGACGACGTACGGGCCTACCCGCCGGTGCCGGCCGCACCCTCGGGCGAGGTCACGGTCACCGGCCGGCTGAAGGCCGACGAGACGAGCGGCGGCAGCGGCATCAAGGAGCGCAAGGGCCTGCCCGACCGCCAGGTGATGCTGATCAACAGCGAGCAGCAGGCCGCGGCCCTGGGCCGGCCCGTCCTCGGCGGCTACCTGGAACTGACCGCGCCGGCGCCCGCCGACGGCAGCCCGGAGCCGGTGGGCGAGCCCGACCACGACTCGATCGGCGCGCACATGGCGTACGCCGTGCAGTGGTGGCTGTTCGCGGCGGCCGTGCCGGTGGGGTGGGTGGTGCTGGTCCGCCGGGAGCGGCGCGACCGCGAACAGGCCGCGGCCGCGGCCGCGGCGAAGACCGTGTCCCCGGAGCCCGCTTCGGCGTAGCGTGGCCCGCATGGATCTTGGACTGAAGGACCGCGTCTACGTCGTCACCGGAGCCACCCGCGGCCTCGGCTTCGCCTCCGCCAGGGAACTGACCGCCGACGGGGCGAAGGTCGTGGTGACGGGCCGCGACGCGAAGCGGGCGGCGGACGCGGCGGCCGAGCTCGGCCCGAACGCGGTGGGCGTGGCGGCGGACAACGCCGACCCGGCGGTGGCGGCACGGCTGGTGGCCACCGCGAAGGAACGCTTCGGCCGCTTCGACGGCGTCCTCATCAGCGTGGGCGGCCCGGCGCCGGGCCTCGCGGCGGACAACACCGACGAGCAGTGGGCGACGGCCTTCGAGTCGGTGTTCCTGGGCGCGGTGCGGCTGGCCCGGGCGGCCGCCGCCGAGCTGGGCGAGGGCGGGGTCATCGGCTTCGTGCTGTCGGGTTCGGTCCACGAACCGATTCCCGGCCTGACCATCTCCAACGGCCTGCGGCCGGGCCTGGCCGGATTCGCCAAGTCCCTGTCGGTGGACCTGGGCCCGCGCGGGATCCGCGTGGTCGGGCTGCTGCCGGCCCGCATCGACACGGACCGGGTGCGGGAGCTGGACGCAATGTCCGGCGACGCGGAGGCCGCCCGGGCGGGCAACGAGTCCCGCATCCCGCTGCAGCGCTACGGCACCCCGGAGGAGTTCGGCCGCACGGCCGCGTTCCTGCTCTCCCCGGCGGCGTCCTACCTGACCGGCGTGATGGTCCCGGTCGACGGCGGCTACCGCCACGGTTTCTGACCCCGGGGCCGCCCTCCCGAGCGGCCGGCGGGCCCGTCCCGGACCCCGGGCCATCCGTGGCCGTCCGGGCGGGCCCCGGTTCCGCGCGGGGTCACGTCACGCGCTGGGCGTGGTGGGAGGCGACGCGGAGGCGGGCTTCGGCGGGGAGTTCGGGGAGTCCCGCCGACGCGCGGGCATGGGTCAGGACCGGTCCCTCCAGCGCGGCCAGCGCATCGGCCGGGACGGCGTGCGGCTCCAGGTCCAGCGCGATCCGCAGCCCCGGGGCGTCGCGCCGGCCGCGCAGGGCGACCCTGGCCCGGGCGACGCCGTCCAGCGCCTGTGCCTCGGCCGCGACCGCCGATTCCAGTGCCCGGCCCCGCAGCCGCGCGAAGGCCCCGTCGCCGGTGTCCACCTCCAGCGCCGCGAGCCGGGGCCGCCGCAGCTGCGCCAGCAGCCACCACAGCGCCAACAGCACGCACAGCCCCAGTCCGGCGGCCACCGCCCACCACCACCAGCCGTCGGCGTGCCAGTACCGGACCCTGCTCCGCGCCGCGAGCAGCGGCGCGTGCCGGCCGCCGAGCGGCCGTGACGCGCTCAGCAGTGCGGCCCCGGCGGCCAGCAGCACGAGGCCGATGACCGCCAGCAGCGTCCGGTTCACCTTCCCGAGCACCGCGCTCACCTCCTCACCCTGATCCTCGGGCGCGGCGGACGCGCCAGGCCCAGTTCCTCGATGCCGACGGCGAGCACCTCGTCCAGGTCGGCCCGTACGTCGTCCAGTTCGCGGAAGTGCGAGGTGGCCCGTACCCCGACGCGGGAACGGCCGACCTTCACCCGGACCGACCGGACGCCGGAGACCTCCATGGCCCGGTCGCGCAGCACCAGCGCGGCCGCCTTCCGCGCGAGCCCGGCCCGTACCGCGTTCCCCTCCCCGTCGGCCGTCCGCATGGTCAGCAGTCCGCGCAGGCCGGGGGTCAATGCGAGGAGCAGGAGCAGGAGCCCGGCCGCGGCCAGGATCCCGCCGCCGGCCAGCACTTCCGTGTCGGCCGGGGTGTGGCCCTCCAGCCACCGGGCGAGCGCGGGGCGCCACCGCATGCCGGGGCGGTGGGCGCGTACCGCCGCCAGGTCGTAGAGGAAGATCCCGGCCACGGCGATGACGGCCAGCGCGGTGAGCGCCGCCGGGATCCTGCGGGTGGACCGGATGCGGCCCGGTCCCTTCACCGCAGCCGCCGGTCGCGGCCCCCGGGGGCCGGCCGGGTGTGGGTGGAGTGCAGGTGCTCGATGTCGACGTCGACCTCGGGGACGGACATCGCCGCGCACTCCTCGACGCGCCGGGCGACCTGGGTCCGTACGGCCGCGCACTGGGCGGCGAGGTCGGAGGGGTAGCCGAGTTCCAGGCTCACCCTTACCCGGGCGATGTCGTGGTGGACGGTGACGGTCGCGTGCGGGGCCGCGCCGGGCGCGGGGAGCCCGCCGGCGAGGGCCTCGCGGGCGGCCTGGGCGGCGATCTTGGCGACGACCCGGTCGGCGATGCGGGTGGCGCCCCGGTCCGCGGCGGGCACCAGGGCCGGTGCGGTCCTCGGCGCGGTCGGGGCCGGGTCCGCCTGCGGGGACGCCGGGGTGGACGACGGGGTGGGCGGAGGCGACGGCGGCGTGTTCACGGGCGGCTCACAGGGGCCGGTCGTCGCGGCCGCGCGGCCGGTTGCGGGGGCGGAAGAGGTCTCCGGGGTCGAGGTCCCCGTCGAGGAACCTGCCGACGACGAAGCCGACGGCGCCGAGGGCCGCGACCAGCAGGAAGGCTCCGAATCCGCCGAAGTACCCGGCGAACCCCAGTGCCATGCCGGCCAGCAGGCCGGCTACGGCCATGCTCATTGCGTGGCTCCCTTCGGCTACTGGAGGCGGGATTCCGGTTCCTCGTCTTCCTCGTCGGGCAGTTTGACGTCGCTGACGGCGATGTTGACCTCGACGACTTCGAGGCCGGTCATCCGCTCGACCGAGGCGATGACGTTCTCACGGACCGCCCGGGCCACGTCACGGATCGACACGCCGTAGTCGACGACGATCTCCAGGTCGAGGGCGGTCTGCACCTCGCCGACCTCGGCTTTGACCCCACGGCTGACCGAGGCGCGGGCCCCGCCGGGGACCCGGTCGCGCACGGCGCCGAAGGTACGGGAGAGGCCGCCGCCGCTGCCCATGGCGTGGACGCCGACCACCTCGCGGGCGGCCAGTCCGGCGATCTTCTCGACCACGCCGTCGGCGATGGTGGTGCGGCCCCGTTCGGCGGGGGCCTTGGAGGATCCCCCTGATGCGGATTCGGTCATCGCAGGTCCTTGGGCTGGGGAGACGTCTCGGGAACCGGCAGCCCCCGAAGGGCGGCGGCCGCTCTTCGGGGCCGCCCGCTCCTGTCCACCGTAAGCGCGTACGCCCGCCCGCGCGCCGGAAACCACGCCGGTGGCCCGGATCCGGCGCGGGCCCGCGGCCGCCGGAGCCGGGCCCCGGCCCGGCCGCTCCCCGGCCGGGGGCCGGGCCGGGAAGGGGCGGGCGACCGGCCGGTGAAGGCGGCGAACCGGTCCCCTTCGGCGGGGCCGAAGGGGTGACGGGCCGATGGAGGGGCTGGTGAAGGGGTGGCGTGCCGGGGTCAGTCCGACAGGCCCGCCAGGTCGCGCAGCCGGCGTCCCTGCGCGGCGCGCTCGGCGGTGCGCTGCGCGTCGTAGGACCGGGACGTGGCGTCGCGGAGCAGCGCCTTGGTCTCGATGACGGCGTCGCGCGGCGGAGCGAGCAGGGCGGTGGTGAGGTCCTGGACGGCGGCGTCGAGTTCGTCCGCCGGGACCACGAGGTTGGCCAGGCCCACGCGCTCGGCCTCCTCGGCATGCACGAAGCGGCCCGTGGCGCAGATCTCCAGCGCCCGGGCGTAGCCGACCAGCGCGGTCAGCGGCTGGGTGCCCCCGAGGTCGGGGACCAGGCCCAGGCTGGTCTCGCGCATGGCGAACTGCACGTCGTCCGCGACCACACGCAGGTCGCACGCGAGCGCGAGCTGGAAGCCGGCGCCGATCGCATGCCCCTGTACGGCGGCGACGGAGACGATGTCGTTGCGCCGCCACCAGGTGAAAGCCTCCTGGTACTCGGCGATGGTGGAGTCGAGCAGGTCGTCCGCACCACGTGCCAGATCGAGGAAGGACGGCTCACCCTCGAAACCCTCGGGAGTGAACGCCTGCCGGTCGAGACCGGCGGAGAAGGACTTGCCCTCGCCGCGCAGCACCACGACCCGGACGGTGCCCGGCAGTGACTGTCCGGCCTCCGCCAACGCCCGCCAGAGCGCGGGGGACTGAGCGTTTCGCTTGGCCGGATTGGTCAGGGTCACCGTGGCGACCGAGTCGTCGATGGTGAGCCGTACGCCGTCCTTGTCGAGCAGAGCCATCTGGTGCCTCCGGTGTGCAGTCGGCCGCTTGCTCGGCCTAAGTGACTGCACAGTAACCACCCAGTCGGCCACAGGGCCGACCGGGGGTCACCGAAGGAACCGTGCGTGGTACAGAATCGTCGATCCATCAAGCGTGGAGCCGTCGAGCTTCTCCGGCACCACCCCGGGCCTCCCGGCCGGGGGTCAGGCCGCAGCCGCCTTCTTGCCGCGCGTCGCGCCACCGCGACCACGCAGCGTGACTCCGGATTCACTGAGCATCCGATGGACGAATCCGTAGGACCGGCCGGTCTCATCGGCCAGCGCCCGGATACTCGCACCGGAGTCGTACTTCTTCTTCAGGTCTGCCGCGAGCTTGTCGCGCGCGGCGCCGGTTACCCGGCTGCCCTTCTTCAGAGTCTCGGCCACCCGTGCCTCCTCATGGGAAGTGCGCTCTGGACTTCTCATGATCACCCCTCCCCGGCTTCCTGGCCACCCATTCAGCAAGGTCGGTACGACGGCATTTCTCGAGGAGTGGACGCGCGAGCAGAACGGAATCTTCTCTTCCGCCGCATGACCTCCGTCACACCTCCGCGCCGCCCGGGGGAATCACCAGGTCAGGGGCCGGACGCCGGATACGGGCGACCCCGGTCGCGCATCGCCAGGGATGCGGCCGGGGTCGTCGTTGAGCGCGCAACGGTACGAGACCGTCTCACTCAGATGATGGATCACGCCTGAGCCGAATGATCCATAAGGGACTGGATCACTCCCCCGGGCACCCGTCAGGCGAGGGCGACCAGGTCCCGGTAGTCCGGACCCCACAGGTCCTCGACCCCGTCCGGGAGCAGGATGATGCGCTCCGGCTCCAGGGCCTCCACCGCGCCCTCGTCGTGGGTGACGAGGATGACCGCGCCCTTGTAGGTGCGCAGCGCGCCCAGGATCTCCTCGCGGCTGGCCGGGTCGAGGTTGTTCGTGGGCTCGTCGAGGAGCAGGACGTTCGCCGAGGAGACGACCAGGGTGGCGAGGGCCAGTCGGGTCTTCTCACCGCCGGACAGCACGCCCGCGGGCTTGTCGACGTCGTCGCCGGAGAACAGGAAGGAGCCGAGGGTCTTGCGGACCGCCACCAGGTCCAGGTCGGGGGCGGAGGAGCGCATGTTCTCCAGCACCGTGCGCTCGGGGTCGAGCGTCTCGTGCTCCTGCGCGTAGTAGCCGAGCTTGAGGCCGTGGCCGGGGACGACCGTGCCGGTGTCGGGCTTCTCCGTACCGGACAACAGGCGCAGGAGGGTGGTCTTGCCGGCGCCGTTGAGGCCGAGGATGACCACGCGCGAGCCCTTGTCGATGGCCAGGTCGACGTCGGTGAAGATCTCCAGCGAGCCGTAGGACTTCGACAGGCCCTCGGCGGTCAGCGGGGTCTTGCCGCAGGGTGCCGGGTCCGGGAAGCGGAGCTTGGCGACCTTGTCGGAGACGCGGACGGCCTCCAGGCCGGCGAGGAGCCGGTCGGCGCGCTTGGCCATGTTCTGCGCGGCGACGGTCTTGGTGGCCTTGGCGCGCATCTTGTCGGCCTGCGAGTTCAGGGCCGCGGCCTTCTTCTCGGCGTTCTGGCGCTCGCGCTTGCGGCGCTTCTCGTCGGCCTCGCGCTGCTGCTGGTAGAGCTTCCAGCCCATGTTGTAGACGTCGATCTGGGCGCGGTTGGCGTCCAGGTAGAAGACCTTGTTGACGACGGTCTCGACCAGGTCGACGTCGTGGGAGATGACGATGAAGCCGCCGCGATAGTTCTTCAGGTAGTCGCGCAGCCAGACGATCGAGTCGGCGTCGAGGTGGTTCGTGGGCTCGTCGAGGAGCAGGGTGTCGGCGTCCGAGAAGAGGATCCGGGCGAGCTCGACGCGGCGGCGCTGACCGCCGGAGAGGGTGTGCAGCGGCTGTCCGAGGACGCGGTCGGGCAGGCCGAGGGCGGCCGAGATGGTGGCGGCCTCCGCCTCGGCGGCGTACCCGCCCTTCGTCAGGAACTCGGTCTCCTGGCGCTCGTACTGCTTCATCGCCTTGTCGCGGGTGCCGCCCGAGCCGGTGGCGATGCGCTCCTCGTTGGCGCGCATCTTCTTGATCAGCACGTCGAGCCCGCGCGCGGAGAGGATCCGGTCGCGGGCGAGGACGTCGAGGTCGCCGGTGCGCGGGTCCTGCGGCAGGTAGCCGACCTCACCGGACCGGGCGATGGCACCGGCGGCGGGCTGGCCCTCGCCGGCGAGGCACTTGGTGAGGGTGGTCTTGCCCGCTCCGTTGCGGCCGACGAGGCCGATGCGGTCGCCCTTGGCGACGCGGAAGGAAGCGGACTCGATGAGGACTCGGGCGCCGGCACGCAGCTCGATGCCGGTTGCGGTGATCACGGAAATACTCCAGGGCGGTGGGGACGGCGGAAGGGGGGCAGGACGCGCGATGCTTCGACGCCGCTAATCCGCAAGGAGATTTGCCATGCGGACCATTCTACCGGGGGTGCGCAACTACTTTTCGGGGCGCCCGGCCCCACGGGCCCGCTCCCCCGGTGCGCCGGTCCGTCCCCCGTTCGGCCCACGGATCACGCGGGAGGGCCGGGACGCGTATCAGGATGAACGGGTTGATACTCGCCGCAGGGGCGGACACGTGACCCCCTGGCTGCATGAACACAGAGGCGGTGCGGGATGCAGTTCGACGACAACGCCAATCTGGACACGTCCGAGGTCAAGGACGTGCGGGGCAGCCGCATCCCGGGCGGGAGGGCCACGATCGGCGGCGGCCTCGTCGGCATCATCGCCCTGATCATGGGCCTGCTGTTCGGTGTGGGGCCCGAGCAGCTGGGGCTGTCGTCCGGCAACGAGGAACCGGCGCCTTCGTCCTCGTCGGTCAGCCAGGTGCAGCAGACCTGCCGGACCGGGCAGGACGCCAACACCCGCGAGGACTGCCGGCTGGTCGCCGTGGTCAACAGCACCCAGGACTTCTGGAAGCAGGAGTTCCAGAGGCGCGGCGGCCAGTACAGCCCGGCGCAGACGGTGTTCTTCACGGGGCGGGTGGGCACCGCCTGCGGGGCGGCCACCTCCGCGGTCGGGCCCTTCTACTGCCCGAACGACCGGAAGGTCTACCTCGACCTGGGCTTCTTCGACGAGCTGCGGTCGAAGTTCGGGGCGAGCGGCGGCCCCTTCGCCCAGGCGTACGTGGTGGCCCACGAGTACGGGCACCACATCCAGAACCTGACCGGCACCCTCCAGCGGGCGCAGGACGGACGGCAGGGCGCGGGCAGCAACGCCGTCAAGGTCGAGCTCCAGGCCGACTGCTACGCCGGGGTGTGGGCGCACAACGCGACGAGGACCCCGGACGAGTCCACCGGGCGGCCACTGATCACCACGCTGACCGACCAGGACATCCGGGACGGGCTGGACGCGGCGGCGGCGGTCGGCGACGACCGGATCCAGGAGAAGTTCCAGGGGCGGGTCACTCCCGAGTCCTGGACCCACGGATCGGCCGAGCAGCGCCAGCAGTGGTTCTACCAGGGCTACCGCACGGGCGACATGGCCCAGTGCAACACCTTCCGCTGACGGTCGGCGGCTCCTGCCATGCTGTGGTGCGGGTCACATGTACGCACCCGCACGTTCACGAGAGGAAGTGATCGCCATGGCAGGCGTTCCGTCCATCGTCCCGACCCTGCTCTACCGCGACGCGAAGGCGGCGATCCAGCAGCTGACGGAGGCCTTCGGATTCACCCAGGTCTCGGTCTACGAGGGTGACGCCGGCGCCGTGACGCACGCGGAGCTGTCGTACGGGAACGGCATGGTGATGCTCGGCAGCAAGGGCACCGGCGGCGCCTTCGACAAGGTCATGGAGGGCGCCGGCCCGGCCGGGGTCTACGTCGTCGTGGACGACGTGGACGCGCACCACCGCCGGGCCGCCGAGCACGGGGTGGAGATCCTCATGGAGCCGACCGACCAGGACTACGGCTCGCGGGACTACATGGCGCGCGACGCCGAGGGCAACGTCTGGAGCTTCGGCACGTACGCGCCGCAGGTCTGATCCGCGGCGCGTACGCCCGTGGGTCAGGCGCCGCCGGTGTGGACCTGGAAGGCCGCCCGGCGGACCGCTTTGGCCAGGGCGGGGTCGGGGTGGGCGGCGGCCAGCGCGACCAGGACCTGCACGGTGCGCGGGTGGCCGACCGCGCGGACCTCGTCCAGCAGCCGGGGGACGGTGGTGCGCACGGCCGAGTCGAGGTGGCGGGCCAGCAGCTCCGCCTCGCCGTGGTCGGCGATGGCGGCCGCCGTGTCCACCCAGAGCCAGGTCGACTCCTCGGCCGTGAGGACCTCCTGGGCCTCGTCCGGGTCGACCCCGTCGTGCTCGGCGAGCCACAGCAGGGCGTAGGGGCGCAGCGCGGGTTCGCGCACGGCGGCGCGGACCTCGGGTTCGGCGGGCGCGCCGACCACGCGCAGGGCCTCGAAGGCCAGGCCGCGCAGGAGGGCGTCCTCGCCCCGCGCGGCGTGCAGCAGCTCGCTGACGGCGTGCCCGACGGGGCGGGCGGCGAGCCAGGCCCGGTACTCGGCACGGGCCGGTCCCGGGGTGAGCCGGGCGCAGCCGTGGAGCATGGCGGCGGCGGACTGCTCGATGTTCCCGGCCGGGCTCTGCGCGGCGACGCAGATCTGCTCCAGTTTGACCCAGACGGCCCAGCTGCCGAGGGGGGTGAGGGTGGCCCGTGCGGGGCCCAGGGTGACGGCGTCGACCGCGGCGAGGCCGCCGAGCGCCCAGCGCAGCAGCCGGGCGAGCGGGAGGGGGCGGGGTTCGGCGGGGGCGGCTTCGCCTGCCGTTTCCCGGGTGCCGGCGGGGTCGCCGGCGTAGGGGACCTCGCAGCGTTCGTCGCGGAGTTCGGTGACGCGCTGACCGAGGAGGTCCAGCAGGTCGGGGACGGTCACGGGGCCGGCCGACAACTGGAGCAGGGAGAGCAGCTGGGGCATCGCCTCGACGACCTCGGCGACGGCCCCGGGGGCGATGTCGGCGGGGGCGGGGTGGACGAGCGACCAGGCGTCGAAGAGGGCGACCCAGCCGCGCAGGACCGCGGTGTCGTCCCGGTCCCAGGCGCGCAGGCGCCAGCCGGGGCGGGCGTGGCCGCCGTGCACCTCGACGAGGCCGGAGAGCCGGGCGCGGTCCCAGCCGACCCGGATCTGGCCGTGTGTCAGGCGCAGTTCCCCGGCGGCCCGTTCCACGTCGGAGGCGGGCAGCGCGCCCGCGGGTGCGGGGCGGCCGCCGTCGCCCGCACCGAGGTTCAGCTCGGCCCAGCGGGCCAGCCGTACCGCGTCGGCGAGGGAGGCGCGGGCCCTGTTCGCCAGGTCTGCCGTAGCGGGGGTGCCCGCCGGCGGCCGGGGGGCCGGCCGGGTTCGCCGGTCGGTCACCGCCTTGCGCGCCGTGGCGACGGAGCGCGGGGAGACGAGTCGGAGTCTGGAGTCGCGAGCCAACTGCTCATCAGGCTTTCGGGACGTCACGGAAGCAGTCTCGCCCGTCACTGGCCGAAAGCCCAAACGGAACCAGGCGTTTCCACAGGTCACGGGGTGGACGAAGCGGGACAAACGTGCCACCCTGCCCCGTCCGCCACATCCCCTTCACCCCGGCACCACACAGCCCGCCCGACAGTCCGTCACATTCCGGACACGGGAGTGCCCCACGGGGCCCCGCGGGGCCCCTACATGAGAGGGGTGAGGAAGCGGCGCAGCGCCTCCTCGTACCCGGCCGGGTCGGCGTTCCACATCGCCCCGTGCGGGGCGGCCGCGACCGTGTGCAGGGTGATCAGGCCGGGCCGGGCGGCGGCCAGCCGCCGGGAGGGCTCCCACGGGGCGAGCACGTCGTCGGGCCCGTGGAAGATCAGCACCGGGACGCGCAGGGCGGCCGGGTCCGCGCCCGGCGGGCGGCGGTCCGCGCGCAGCCCCGCGCGGCCCTCCGCGGCCCGTACCGCGAGCGGGAGCAGGGGGCGCGGGACGTGCCGGGCCGCGGCGAGGGCCCGCAGGGTGGCGTGCCAGTCCAGGACGGGCGAGTCCAGCACCAGTCCGGAGATCCGGTCGGCCAGGGCGGAGCGTTCGACGGCGTGCAGGGCCATCGTGGCCCCGGTGGACCAGCCGTGCAGGATCACCCGCCGGGCTCCGTAGCGCAGGGCGTAGCGGATGGCGGCGTCCAGGTCCCGCCATTCCGATTCGCCGAGGTGGCCGAGGCCGTCCGGGGAGGCGGGGGCGCCGAGGTCGCCCCGGTAGGCGAGGTCGAGGACCGGGAGGTGGTGGCGGTGCAGGAAGGGCATGAGGACCATCGGGTGCTCGCGGCCGGTGCCGAGCCCGTGCACGGTGATCACCCAGGTGTCCCGGGCCGCGGGCACGAACCAGGCGGGCAGGGCCCCGAGCTCGCCGGGGACGTCCACGTCGGCGTGTTCGAGGCCGAGCGCGGAGCGCGGGTTGCCCAGGTACACCTGGGGGGTGAGCGTGACGCGGCTGCCGGGTTCCAGGCTGCCGTGGGTGACGGCGAGCAGGCGGCGCACGACGGTGTCCGGGCCGTGCGGGACGTCGGGGAGGACGGGGCCGACCACCGCGTGCACGCCGGGCGCGGTCAGTCCGTACGTACCGGGGCGCAGGGAGGCCAGCGAACGGGTGAGGGTGATCCGGCCCGGGTCGGTGGAGTGGACGCTCAGCCGGGGCCCGCCGGGCAGGGGGCGCCCGGGTTCGGGCCGCAGGGCGGCGTCGGCGGCGTACCGGCCGGCCGCGACAGCGGCTGCTCCGGCACCGATCAGGGTCGTCGTGACGGCCGCTGCCGTCGCTGTGGCGGTACGCACGGCTCCAGTGTCGAGGCGGTGTGGCGCGGGGGCCACCGGAGGTGATCCTTCCGCGCTCGCGGCGCGCACAACCGGAACGGGTGAGCAGGCGAGCCGGCACGCCTGCCGGGGAGCGGGCGCACGAGGGGCTCCAGGACGTGATCTGGGTCTCTTCCGGGGCGCCTTCGGCAGGGACACCCGTACCGGAAGACCTTTCGGGAGGGGTGTGTTCACCCGGCCCTGACGTGCACCAATCGCTATATTCACGGTGGAATCGGGGCGAAGGTCCCGATCATGCGCCGCCCGCGGACACCACTCGGCCCGACCCAGTTCACCTTCCGTTCATCCAGGTTGCCTACGGTCGCCGAGCCACTGACGTCAAACAGAAGCCTGGGTAAATGGAGCACATAACGCTTCTCCTCGGGATCGTGATCATCACCGCTCTCGTGTTCGACTTCACGAACGGTTTCCACGACACGGCCAACGCGATGGCCACCACCATCTCGACCGGCGCCCTCAAGCCCAAGACTGCGGTGGCGATGTCCGCCGTGCTGAACCTCGTCGGCGCGTTCATGTCCGTGGAGGTCGCCAAGACGATCTCCAAGGGCCTGGTCAACGAGGAAGGCATCCAGCCAGAGGTGATCTTCGCCGCCCTGGTGGGCGCGATCCTCTGGAACCTCGTCACCTGGCTGGTCGGACTGCCCTCCAGCTCCTCCCACGCCCTCATGGGCGGCCTGATCGGCGCCGCGGTCGCCTCCGCCGGCATCGGCGCGGTCAACGGCAGCGTCGTCGTGACGAAGGTGCTGATCCCCGCGATCGCCGCCCCGATCGTCGCCGGTGTCGCCGCGATGCTGGCCGCGAAGCTCACGTACAAGCTGGGCCACAACGTCGGCGAGAAGACCTCCGCCAAGGGGTACCGCGCCGGCCAGATCGCCTCGGCCGGTCTCGTCTCCCTCGCGCACGGCACCAACGACGCGCAGAAGACGATGGGCATCATCACCCTGGCGCTCGTCGCCGGGAACGCCCTGCCCGCCGGGGCCAACCCGCCGGTCTGGGTCATCGTCTCCGCCGGCCTGGCCATCGCGATGGGCACCTACCTGGGCGGCTGGCGCATCATCCGCACCATGGGCAAGGGCCTCACCGACCTCCAGCCGCAGCAGGGCTTCGCCGCCCAGACCTCGGCCGCGAGCGTCATCCTGGCCTCCTCCACCCTCGGCTTCTCCCTCTCCACCACCCACGCGTGCTCCGGCGCCGTCATGGGTTCCGGCCTGGGACGCAAGGGCGGCGTGGTCCGCTGGTCCACCGCCACCCGCATGTTCATCGCCTGGGGCCTGACCCTGCCCGCCGCGGCCCTCGTCGCCGCCGGCGCCGAGCTGGTCATGCGCACGGGTGACGTCGGCATCGCCGCGGTCACCGTCTTCCTGGTCGCCTCCTGCTTCGCCATCTGGGTCATCTCCCGCCGCCAGGTCGTCGACCACCACAACGTCAACGAGGTGGAGACCGCCACCACGACGGACGAGCCCGGTGTCGTCACCACGGCCATGGCCGCCGTCACCGTCCCGCCGACCACCGCCGCGGCCGGTACCACCGCCGCCGTGACCGACGAGGACCTCAAGGCCACCATCCCGGCCTCGACGGCGACCCCGACGACCCCCGCGGCTCCGGCCGCGGCGGTCTGACCCCGAGAACGACAGAGGTATCAGCGGCATGAACATCGACTGGGCATCGCTCGGCTCCGTCTTCGGAGTCAGCCTCTCCGCCACCGTCGCCCTCGTGGCCCTCTTCACCCTGGGCCTGGTGGGCCTCTCCAAGCACGAGGCCGCCACCGAGCACGGCGGGACCGCGGCCCTGGCGCGCACCGGCGCCTACGCCTGCTTCGCGCTGTGCGCGGCGGCCGTGTCGTACGGGATCTACCTGATCGTCGCCTGACACGACGTGTCCGAAGCTCCCTCCGGGTCCTCCCGGAGGGAGCTTTCGCGTACCCCCGGTGCGCCCCCCGCCCGAACCCGCCGCAGGTCAACGGCAAGTTGACGGGCGTTCGCGGTGCGTGGTGGACTGCCCGAGCCAATACGGCGGCATGGAAGAGGAAGTCCGGTGCGAATCCGGCGCGGTCCCGCCACTGTCACCGGGTCAGCGCACGCGGTGCGCGGCCCCGGGAGCCAGGAACTCTCGCCGCCGGACACGTCGAACCAGGGCGCGGACCCTGAGTGAGGACATACCTGCCACCATGCGTGCCGACCGCGTCTTCGCGTACGGCGCCACGGCGGGCCTGATCGGCGACCGGATCCTCGGGGATCCGCGCCGCGGGCACCCCGTGGCCGCCTTCGGAACCGCCGCCGCCGCCGTCGAACGCGCCCTGTGGCGCGACGACCGCGGCCGTGGCGTCCTCCACGCCCTCGTGTGCGCGGGGGGCGCGGCCGCCGTCGGTGCGCTGGCCGCCCGCGCCGTGCGCTCCCGGCCCGCGGCCGCCCGCGTCGCCCTGACCGCAGCGGCCACGTGGGCCGTCGTCGGCGGCACCTCGCTGGGCCGGGAGGCCCGCGCCATCGGCGGGGCGCTCGCCGCCGGGGACACCGAGGTCGCCCGCGAACGCCTTCCCCACCTGTGCGGGCGCGACCCGGAGTCCCTGGACGGGCAGCAGATGGCCCGGGCCGTCGTCGAGTCCGTCGCGGAGAACACCTCCGACGCGGTCGTGGGGGCCCTGGTGTGGGGGGCCGTCGCCGGGGTGCCCGGGCTGCTGGCCTTCCGCGCCGTGAACACCCTCGACGCCATGGTGGGCCACAAGTCGCCCCGCCACCTGCGCTACGGCTGGGCCTCGGCCCGGCTGGACGACCTGGCCGGCTGGCCCGGGGCCCGGCTGACGGCTCTCGCCGCCGTCGTGGCCGGTCCCGACCGGCGGGGAGCCGTGCGTGCCTGGCGCGCCGACGCCGCCGCCCACCCGAGCCCCAACGCGGGCCCGGTCGAGGCCTCCTTCGCGGGGGCGCTCGGTGTCCGGCTCGGCGGGACGCTGGCCTACGGCGGACGGACCGAGCACCGTGCCGTGCTGAACGGCGCGGCCGGCCGGCCGGTGGAGGTCGCCGACATCGAGCGGGCCGTCCGGCTGTCGCGGCGGGTGACCTGGCTGGCGCTGGGCGCCTGCGCCCTGGCCCGGACCGCCGCCACCCGGACACTGGTCTCGCGTACGACACGGAGGGGGCGCGCATGAGCGGCGCGAAGCGCGGCGGCGGACTGCTGGTCGCCGGTACGACGTCGGACGCGGGCAAGAGCGTCGTCACGGCGGGCATCTGCCGGTGGCTGGCCCGGCAGGGGGTGAAGGTGGCCCCCTTCAAAGCCCAGAACATGTCCCTGAACTCGTTCGTGACCCGGGAGGGCGCCGAGATCGGCCGGGCCCAGGCCATGCAGGCCCAGGCGGCGCGGGTGGAACCGACCGCCCTGATGAACCCGGTGCTGCTCAAGCCCGGCGGCGACCAGAGCAGCCAGGTGGTGCTGCTGGGCAAGCCGGTCGGCGAGATGAGCGCGCGCGGGTTCTTCGGGAGCGCGGGCCCCGGCTCGGCGTCCCCCGGGCCGGCGGAGCCCGGCGGACACCGGGAACGGCTCCTCGGCGTCGTCACGGACTGCCTGGAGCGGCTGCGGGGCACGTATGACGCCGTGATCTGCGAGGGGGCGGGCAGTCCGGCCGAGATCAACCTGCGCCGGACCGACATCGTGAACATGGGCATCGCGCGGGCCGCGCGCTTCCCCGTCGTCGTGGTCGGGGACATCGACCGGGGCGGCGTCTTCGCGTCCTTCTTCGGCACGACCGCGCTGCTGTCCCCCGAGGACCAGTCGCTGATCGCCGGGTACCTCGTCAACAAGTTCCGGGGCGACGTCTCCCTGCTGGAGCCCGGCATGGAGATGCTGCGCGGGCTCACGGGCCGGGCGACGTACGGGGTGCTGCCGTTCCGGCACGGGCTGGGCATCGACGAGGAGGACGGTCTGCGGGTATCGCTGCGCGGAGCCGTACGGGAGTCCCTGGTGGCACCGCCGGTCGGCGAGGACGTGCTGCGGGTCGCGGTGTGCGCGGTGCCGCTCATGTCGAACTTCACCGACGTCGACGCCCTCGCCGCCGAGCCGGGCGTGGTCGTGCGGTTCGTGGACCGGGCCGAGGAACTCGCCGACGCCGACCTGGTCGTGGTCCCGGGCACGCGCGGCACCGTGAAGGCGCTGGCCTGGCTGCGCGAGCGGGGCCTCGCCGGCGCGCTGGCGCGGCGGGCCGCCGAGGGCCGTCCGGTGCTGGGCATCTGCGGCGGCTTCCAGGTGCTCGGCGAGCACATCGAGGACGAGGTCGAATCCCGGGCCGGCGCGGTGGACGGCCTCGGCCTGCTGCCCGTACGGGTCCGGTTCGCGCGGGAGAAGACCCTGGCGCGGCCTTCCGGATCGGCGCTGGGCGAGCCCGTCGAGGGGTACGAGATCCATCACGGCGTCGCCGAGGTGCTGGGCGGGGAGCCGTTCCTGGACGGCTGCCGGGTCGGGGCCGTGTGGGGGACGCACTGGCACGGCTCGCTGGAGTCGGACGGCTTCCGCCGGGCCTTCCTGCGGGAGGTGGCCGCGGCCGCCGGGAGGCGCTTCGTCCCGGCCCCTGACACCTCGTTCGGTCTGCTGCGCGAGGAACAGCTCGACCTGCTGGGCGACCTGATCGAGGAGCACGCCGACACCGGGGCGCTGCTGCGGCTGATCGAGTCGGGCGCACCGGACGGGCTGCCGTTCCTGCCGCCGGGTGCGCCGTGACGCACCGCCGCGTCCCCGGGGACGCGTACCCGAACACCCATAGGACCGAGGGCCGCCGCCGCTCGACGAGCGGCCGGCGCAGTCCACTCGAAGGAGTGATCAGCGGATGAGCAGCACCCACTTCCCGTTCACGGCGGTGGTCGGCCAGGACGACCTGCGGCTGGCGCTGCTGCTGAACGCCGTCAGCCCCGCGGTCGGCGGTGTGCTCGTGCGCGGCGAGAAGGGGACCGCCAAGTCCACCGCCGTGCGCGCGCTGTCCGCGCTGCTGCCGCAGGTGGACGTGGTGGCCGGCTGCCGGTTCTCCTGCGCGCCCGCCGCGCCCGACCCGGACTGCCCGGACGGCCCCCACGGGCCCGGACCCGGTGCCGCGCGCCCCGCGCGGATGGTGGAGCTGCCGGTCGGCGCCTCGGAGGACCGCCTCGTCGGCGCCCTCGACATCGAGCGGGCCCTCGCCGAGGGCGTGAAGGCCTTCGAGCCCGGTCTGCTCGCCGACGCGCACCGCGGCATCCTGTACGTCGACGAGGTCAACCTCCTGCACGACCACCTGGTGGACGTCCTCCTCGACGCCGCCGCGATGGGCGCCTCGTACGTGGAGCGCGAGGGCGTCTCCGTGCGGCACGACGCCCGCTTCCTGCTCGTCGGCACCATGAACCCCGAGGAGGGCGAGCTCCGGCCGCAGCTCCTGGACCGCTTCGGGCTGACGGTGGAGGTCGCGGCCTCCCGCGAACCCGCCCTGCGCGTCGAGGTGGTGCGCCGGCGGCTCGCCTACGAGGACGACCCCGCGGGCTTCGCGGGCCGCTGGGCCGGGGACGAGCACGAGGTGCGGGCCCGGGTCGTGGCCGCGCGGGCCCTGCTCCCGAAGGTGGTGCTCGACGACACGGCGCTGCTCCGGATCGCCGCCACCTGCGCCGGGTTCGAGGTCGACGGCATGCGCGCCGACATCGTGATGGCCCGTACGGCGACCGCCCTGGCGGCGTGGGCCGGGCGGACCGCCGTCCGCAAGGAGGACGTGCGGCAGGCGGCGCTGCTGGCGCTCCCGCACCGGCGCCGGCGCAACCCGTTCGACGCCCCCGGCCTCGACGAGGACAAGCTCGACGAGATCCTGGACGGCTTCCCCGACGACGAGCCGGAACCCGAGCCCGACCCGGAGCCCGAGGGTCCGGACGACGACGGCCCCGAGGGCGGCCCTGACGGCGGTCCCGACGGCGGCGGCGCGCCCCCGCGCGGCGATGGCCCCGAGCAGCCGGAGCGCCACACGGAGCCGCCGGTGTCCGAGGACGACACGGCCGACGCGGCCGACGCGGAAGCCCCGCAGTCCCCCGAACCGCAGCCCGCCCAGGGCGAAGCGGGGGCCGACGGGCCCGAACAGGCCGCGGTACGGGCCTCCGAGCCGTTCCGGACCCGGATGCTCAGCGTGCCCGGCCTCGGCGAGGGCGGCGCGGCCGGCCGGCGCTCGCGGGCCCGTACCGCGCACGGGCAGACGACCGGCGCCCGGCGCCCCCGGGGCCAGCTGACGAAGCTGCACCTGGCGGCGACCGTCCAGGCGGCCGCCCCGCACCAGCGGGCGCGCGGGCGCAGCGGACCCGGCCTCGTCGTGCGCAAGGACGACCTGCGGCAGGCGACCCGCGAGGGCCGCGAGGGCAACCTGGTGCTGTTCGTCGTCGACGCCTCGGGCTCGATGGCCGCCCGGCAGCGGATGAGCGCGGTCAAGGGTGCCGTCCTGTCCCTGCTGCTGGACGCCTACCAGCGCCGGGACAAGGTCGGCCTGGTCACCTTCCGGGGTGGCGCGGCGGAGCTGGCGCTGCCGCCGACCTCGTCCGTGGACGCCGCCGCGGCGCGGCTGGAGCGGCTGCCCACCGGCGGCCGCACCCCGCTGGCCGCCGGACTGCTGAAGGCCCGCGAGGTCCTGCGGATCGAGCGGCTGCGCGATCCCTCGCGGCGGCCGCTGCTCGTCGTCGTCACCGACGGCCGGGCCACGTCGGCCGGCGGTGTGGGCGGTTCGGCGGCCGGGACGCCCCGCGAGCTGTCCGAGCGCGCCGCCCGGCTGCTCGGGTCGGAGGGGGTCACCTCGGTGGTCGTCGACTGCGAGAGCGGCCCGGTCCGGCTGGGGCTGGCCGGGGTGCTGGCCGCGGACCTCGGCGGTCCCTCCGTCACGCTCGACGGGCTGCGGGCAGACTCGCTGGCCGGGCTCGTGAAGAACGTCCGCACCTCAGTGACTTCCCCCGCTTCCCACAGCAGCAACAGGAGGGCCGCGTAATGCCTCAGGGACAGCCGTCCGTCGTTCCGGACGACGGACTCACGACGCGTCAGCGCCGCAACCGTCCGCTCGTCTTCGTCCACACCGGCCCGGGCAAGGGCAAGTCGACGGCCGCCTTCGGGCTGGCGCTGCGCGCCTGGAACCAGGGCTGGCCGATCGGGGTGTTCCAGTTCGTCAAGTCGGCGAAGTGGAAGGTCGGCGAGGAGAACGCGCTCAAGGCGCTCGGGGAGACCGGCAAGGGCGGCAGCGTCGTCTGGCACAAGATGGGCGAGGGCTGGTCCTGGGTCCAGCGCGACGCGCAGCTCGACAACGAGCAGGCCGCCAAGGAGGGCTGGGAGCAGGTCAAGCGCGACCTGGCCGCCGAGACGCACAAGCTGTACGTCCTCGACGAGTTCGCGTACCCGATGCACTGGGGCTGGATCGACGTGGACGAGGTCATCGAGGTGCTGCGGAACCGTCCCGGCACCCAGCACGTGGTGATCACGGGCCGCAACGCGCCGGAGAAGCTGGTGGAGTTCGCCGACCTGGTCACGGAGATGACCAAGGTCAAGCACCCGATGGACACCGGCCAGAAGGGCCAGAGAGGCATCGAGTGGTGACGTCCGTGAACGTGCCCCGGCTGGTGATCGCCGCGCCGTCCTCCGGCAGCGGCAAGACCACCGTGGCGACGGGCCTGATGGCGGCCTTCGCGGAGCGCGGCCTCGCCGTGTCCCCGCACAAGGCCGGGCCCGACTACATCGACCCGGGCTACCACGCGCTGGCCACCGGCCGCCCGGGCCGCAACCTCGACGCCTTCATGTGCGGGCCGGAACTGGTCGCCCCGCTGTTCGCGCACGGCTCCGCCGGGTGCGACCTCGCCGTGGTCGAGGGCGTGATGGGCCTGTACGACGGGGCCGCGGGACGGGGTGAGCTGGCCTCGACGGCCCAGGTCGCGAAGCTGCTGCGGGCGCCGGTGGTGCTGGTCGTGGACGCTTCCTCGCAGTCGCGTTCGGTGGCGGCGCTGGTCCACGGCTTCGCCTCGTTCGACCCGCAGGTCCGCCTCGGCGGGGTGATCCTCAACAAGGTGGGTTCCGACCGGCACGAGGTGATGCTCCGGGAGGCGCTGGAGGAGGCCGGGATGCCGGTCCTCGGCGTGCTGCGGCGGGCTCCCCAGGTGGCGACCCCGTCCCGGCACCTGGGCCTGGTCCCGGTCGCCGAGCGGCGTACGGACGCGGTGGACGCCGTGGCGGCGCTGGCCGAACAGGTCCGGGCCGGCTGTGACCTGGAGGCGCTGCTGGCGCTGGCCCGGACGGCGCCGGCCCTGGAGTGCGAACCCTGGTCGCCGGGGGCGGCCCTGGCACAGGACGCGCCGCCGGATGCGGAAGGCGTCCGGGGGCGGCCCGTCGTCGCCGTCGCGGGCGGGGCCGCGTTCACGTTCTCGTACGCCGAGCACGCGGAACTGCTCACCGCCGCGGGGGCGCGCGTCGTCACCTTCGACCCGCTGCGGGACGAGGCGCTGCCCGAGGGCACGGCCGGCCTGGTGATCGGGGGCGGGTTCCCCGAGGTGTACGCGCCGGAGCTGTCCGCCAACGAGCCGCTGCGCGGGGCCGTCGCCGCGTTCGCCGCGGCGGGCGGGCCGGTCGCCGCCGAGTGCGCCGGGCTGCTGTACCTGGCCCGGACCCTGGACGGGAAGCCGATGTGCGGGGTGCTCGACGCGGACGCCCGGATGTCGGAGCGGCTGACGCTGGGCTACCGCGAGGCGGTCGCGGTGTCCGACAGCGCCCTCGCCGCCGCCGGTACCCGGCTGCGCGGGCACGAGTTCCACCGGACGGTGATCGAGCCGGGCGCCGGCTCCGCGCCGGCCTGGGGGTTCACCCGTCCGGAACGCCGGGTCGAGGGCTTCGTACGGGACGGGGTACACGCCAGCTACCTGCACACCCACTGGGCGGCCCGGCCGTCCGTGGCCCGCCGGTTCGCGGAAGCCGCGGCGCGGCACCGGTGACCGGCCGGTGAGTTCACTCCGCCAGGCCGACGACGAGCCAGATCCCGGCCACCCCGCCCACCGTGCACATCAGCGTGGACAGGGCGGGGTGTTCGTGGTGCGCCTCGGGCAGGATCTCGGCGGCCGCCAGGTACAGCAGGACCCCGCCGAAGAAACCGAGGTACGCCCCCAGAGGTTCCTCCGGAAGGGTGAACAGCAAGGTGGACGCGGCGCCGACGACCGGCGCGGCGGCGTCCGCGAACAGCATCATCAGGGCCTTGCGGCGGTCGTTCCCGTACAGCCGGGTGAGCGTGTACGTGTTGAACCCGTCGGCGAAGTCGTGGGTGACGACGGCCAGGGCGACGGCGAGGCCCATGCCGCCGCCTACCTGGAAGGCGGCGCCCAGCGCGACCCCGTCGGCGAGGCTGTGGCCGACCATCGCGGCGGCCGCCGTGAGCCCGACCTGCGGGACCCGGGTCCCGTCCTCGGCGCCGTGCGCGGCCTGGCGCACGGCCAGCAGGCGCTCCACGACGTGGGCGACGAGGAAGCCGGCCACGAACAGCAGCAGGGCGAGCGGCACGCCGAACACCTCGCTGCCCGCCGCGTGCATCGCCTCGGGGAGCAGGTCGAGGCCGACGACGCCGAGCATCAGCCCTCCGGCCAGGCCCAGCACGAGGTGGCGGCGGTCGGTGACGCGTTGCGCCGTCCATCCGCCCGCCAGCGTCATCAGGAACGCGCCCAACGCCACGATCACCGCCATGTGCCCCTGAATACCGACTGCGGGACGTACGCGCACTTCCGTGCGCGGGTGGCGGGCGACACCGTGTTGACGAAGGACCGCGGCCGCCGGCGGGCGGCGGAAAGCGGACGACAGAGGACGGGTGCCGGGCGGGAGACCGCGACCGGATCCGTGACGAAGGAGGGAGGACCCCGGTGGGCGAGTACGTGACACGGCTGGTGGTCGGGGTCGGCGGACGCGCGGGGGTGTCCGTGGCGGAGGTCTGCGCGCTGGTCGAGGAGACCCTGCGCGGGGCCGGGCTGACCGCGGAGGCGGTGACGGCGCTGGCCACGGTGGAGACGAAGGCCTCGGAGCCGGGCATCACGGGTGCGGCGGAACGTTTCGGCGTGCCGTTGATCGGCTACCCCGCCGAGGAACTCGCGCGGATCTCCGTACCGCATCCCTCGGCCGCCGTGCGCGAGGCCGCCGGTACCGCCTCCGTCGCGGAGGCGGCGGCGCTGGCGGGCGGCGGGGAACTGCTGGTGCCCAAGCGCCGTTCGGTGGCGGCGACCTGCGCCGTGGCCACCGTCCAGCCGCACGACCTGCGCCACCACGGTGACGCGGAAGTGCTGGACGCGGGCGGCGCACTGGTCGACCTGGCCGTCAACGTACGGGCGGACACGCCGCCGGAGTGGCTCAGGGAACGGATCGCGGCCTGCCTCGGGGACCTCGCCGCCTACCCGGACGGCCGGGCGGCCCGCGCGGCCGTCGCGGCACGGCACGGGCTGCCGGCCGAGCGGGTGCTGCTGACGGCGGGGGCGGCGGAGGCGTTCGTGCTGATCGCGCGGGCCCTGGACGCCGTACGTCCCGTGGTGGTGCACCCGCAGTTCACCGAACCGGAGGCGGCCCTGAGGGACGCCGGCCGGCGGGTGGAGCGGGTGGTCCTGCGGGCGGCGGACGGCTTCCGGCTGGATCCGGCGGACGTGCCGGAGGAGGCGGACCTGGTGGTGGTCGGCAACCCCACCAACCCGACGTCCGTCCTGCATCCGGCCGCCACCTTGGCCGCGCTGGCCCGGCCGGGCCGGATCCTCGTCGTCGACGAGGCGTTCATGGACGCCGTCCCGGGCGAGCGGGAGGCCCTCGCCGGCCGGCTCGACGTGCCGGGCCTGGTGGTGCTGCGCAGCCTGACCAAGACGTGGGGGCTGGCCGGGCTGCGGATCGGCTACGTCCTGGCGGAGCCGGAGGTGATCGCGAAGCTGGCCGCCGCGCAGCCGCTGTGGCCCGTGTCGACCCCGGCGCTGGTCGCGGCCGAGGCCTGCCTCGCACCGCCCGCGCTGGCCGAGGCGGAGGCCGCCGCACGGCGGGTCGCCGTGGACCGGGCGCACCTGCTGGCCGGGCTCGCGGAGTTCGACGAGGTCACGGTGGTGGGGGAAGCGGAGGGGCCGTTCGTCCTGATCCGGGTGGAGGGGGCGGGGGAGGTCCGGACCCGGCTGCGCGCGCTCGGCTTCGCGGTCCGGCGGGGGGACACCTTCCCGGGCCTCGACGACTCCTGGCTCCGCCTCGCCGTCCGCGACCGCGCCACGACGGGCCGCCTGCTCCAGGCCCTGGACCACGCGCTCGCCCTGTCCGCGCGCTGACCCCGCCCGGCCCTGGCGCGAGCGGAACCGGGGCGGGCGCGAGGACCCGGCGAGGCCGGGTCCGGCGGGCGGGGAGCCGGGCCCCGGGGGCGGCCGGCGCGGGGCGCGCCTACGATGGGCGCGTTCGGCGGTGACGACGGGGGGCGGCCATGAAGGCATCGGCGCGGATGGGGGCGGCCCTGGCCGGGCTCGTGGTGGTGGGGGGCGCGGCCGTCTACGCCGTACCGGTCCTGCTGGACGGGGGCGGCGGGAGCGCCGCCGACCAGCGCTTCGGCGGCAGGCCCGGCACGACCGAACCCGGCCCGGCGGCGAGCGGCGGCGGCGCCGTGTCCGGGAAGCCGTTCACCCTGGTGGCGACGGGCGACATCATCCCGTACCCGTCGATCGTCCAGCGGTCGGCGGACGACGCCGGCAAGGCGGGCGAGTACGACTTCCGCAAGATACTCGCCGGGGTCAAACCCCTGGTGTCCGCCGCCGACCTGGCGATATGCCACCACGAGATACCGTACGGGCGGCCCGGCGGCCCCTACACCGGGTACCCCACCTTCAAGGCCCCCCACCAGCTGGCCGACGCCCTCAAGGACGCCGGGTACGACAGCTGCTCGACCGCCTCGAACCACACCCTGGACGACGGCTACGACGGCCTCGTCCGCACCCTCGACCACCTCGACCGGGTCGGGATCCCCCACGTCGGTTCCGCCCGCAGCGCCGAGGAGGCCAAGGCCCCCGCCCTGCTCGCGGCGGGCGGCGCGAAGGTCGCCCAGTTGTCGTACACCTACGGCACCAACGGCATCCCGCTCCCCGCGGGCAAGCCGTGGGCGGTCAACCTCATCGACCAGGACCGCATCGTCGCCGACGCCCGGGCGGCCCGGGCCGCCGGCGCGAACGTGGTGGTGCTCAGCGTCCACTGGGGCACCGAGTGGCAGACCGCCCCCGACCAGCAGCAGCGCGAACTGGCGCAGGCCCTGACCGCCTCGCGTTCGGCGGACGGCCTCCCCGACATCGATCTCGTCATCGGCACGCACAACCACGTGCCCCAGCCCTACGAGAAGATCAACGGCACCTGGGTGGTCTTCGGCATGGGCGACCAGGTCGCCAGCTTCGTTCCGGCCGACAAACTGCGCGGCAACCAGTCCTCGGTCCCCCGGTTCACCTTCTCGCCGTCGGCGGAGCGTCCGGGACGCTGGGAGGTGGTGAAGGCCGAGTACCTCACGCAGTACTCGGACATGGGGCCCCCGTTCCGGGTGGTCTGCGCCTCCTGCGCGGCCTCCGACACCGCCCTCCCGGCGGCGAAGCGCTCCGAGTACGGGCGCGTCGACCGGCAGGTCACCGAGGCCGTGACCTCGCGCGGTGCGACCGCGCAGGGTCTGGAGCACGCCACCCGCTGAGGGCCCCGGCCGCGGCTCGGGGCCTTCGGACCGGCCGGCGTCACGCGTCCTGTGCGGACTTGCCGCGCCGGGTCACGACGAGCGCGCCGCCGCCGATGCCGAGCAGGAGCAGCGCGCCGCCCGCCACGTACGGGGTCACCGAACCGGCCCCGGTCTCGGCGAGGTTGGCCTGTGTGACGGCCGGCTTGGTGCCCGTCCCGGTCTGCTGCTTGACGTCCGGCTTCACCGCCGCGGGTGTGGCCGAGGGGCTGGGGGCCGGGCCGGCCGGGGAGGTGCAGTGCGCCTCGGCGAGCACGATCTCGCCCTCGACCTCCGCGACGTTCAGCTTCAGCGGGTTCACCGACACCTTGAGCTTCAGTGCGGCCGCGGCGGCCGTGGTGGAGGTGGTCTCGGTCCCGGACAGCTCCAGGGTGACCACGCCCACGCCGGGGACCTCCAGGCGGGTGGGACCGCCGGCGGACAGGGTGACCTTCTTGCCGAGGGCGGTCACCGTCCCGAGGACGTTCGAGGTGGCCACGGGCTTCTTGCCCGCCTCGCAGACGGCCTTCGAGGTGACCTTCTCCACCTCGACGAGGGAGAGCTTGGGCAGGCCCGGCACGTGTACCCGGGCCTTGGCGAGGTTCGCCTCCGCCTCGGCCCGCTTCTTGTCGGCGGTCGCCTTGGAGGTGGCGACCTCGGCCTGGAGGACGCTGACCGGCTGCCCCTGGTCGACCCCGTCGAGGGTCACGGTGAGGGCGGTCTTCTGGGCCGTCTCCGGGGCGCTGACCTCGTTGAGGGTGGTCTTCAGCGGTACGTTGACGGCCTTGTTGAGCAGGCTCACGTCCAGTCCGGTCCGCAGGACGACGGCGCCGGAGCTGCCTTCGCTCCCGCCGCCGGTGCCGCCCGTGGCGAGGGCGGGCGGAGCGGTGAGGAGGGCGACCGCCCCCGCGGCGAGCAGGGCGGCCGCGGGCATGCGGAAGGTGTTGCTGTTCAAGGTGGTGGAACCCCCGGGGAGATGGGTGCCGTCGCGCCGCCAATGGGGGACATTGCGCGCGCCGACGGCTTCGACCCTGGGAATTTTTACGCACTGTGAGTGAACGGGCGGCGACCTGGCGTGAGTTCACTCCAACGGGTGGTTTCCACGCACACATTCGATTCATCGCGCCCCACGCGGCACGCGGATGCTCCCCCGTCCCGCCGAAAGGGCGCCTCCCTGCCCTGACGAGGCACTTTCAACGACGCGACGGGCCGCGACGTCACGGCCCGTCAACACCGCGCTCACGCCGCCGGACGGACGGGACTTCGACGACGGGCGACCGGCGCCGGTGCCGTGACAGGAAAGGTCCACCGGATCGCGACGCCCGGCACGGCACTAGGGCCTGTCGTCAAACTCCCGTCTGCCCCGCGACGCCTGGCACGCGCTCTCGCCGCACCGGGCGAAAGCCAAGTACGTCCAGTAC
>NZ_JBEXPG010000045.1:0-70654 GCF_040611935.1 Streptomyces sp. NPDC006512
GGCCGCTCCCCCGGCGCCGCCGGTCTCGCACCCCGCGTCCCCCTGGCTCGGCGGTCCCTCGACCCCCGCGACCGCGCCCGTGCCCCCGTCCGCCCCGCCGGCGGCCGCGCCCGCCGCCGCTCCGGGCGCCGGGAAGATCAACCTCGACAAGGGCCGGGTCAACCTCCAGAAGAACCAGACCGTCTCCCTCGTCAAGGGCGGCCGCCCGCTGCTGTCGCAGGTCAAGATGGGTCTGGGCTGGGAGCCGGCCTTCCGCGGCCGGGACATCGACCTCGACGCGTCCGTGATCGCCTACGGCCCGCAGCGCAACCACATCGACAGCTGCTACTTCGGCAAGCTGTCCATCCTGAACGGCGCCATCAAGCACTCCGGGGACAACCTGACCGGTGAGGGCGCCGGGGACGACGAGGTGATCGTCGTGGACCTGGGCCGGCTGCCCGCGGACGCGACCGGCCTGGTCTTCACCGTCAACTCCTTCTCCGGCCAGAAGTTCAGCGAGGTGGCCAAGGCCTACTGCCGGCTCATCGACGCGGCGAGCGGCGAGGAGCTGGTGCGCTTCGACCTCACCGGCGCCGAGCCGCAGACCGGCGTCATGATGGCGAAGCTGATCAAGCAGTTCACGGGCGAATGGGAGATGACGGCCATGGGCGACTTTGTGAAGTCCCGCACAGTGCGCGGCATGGTGAAGCCCGCTTCCCAGGCACTCTGAGCAGGTGGGCGGGCACATGGCGCTACGGGCGGCCGTACCGGGTGATTGATTCCACCCCTCATACGGAAGTCTGCGCCGGTGCCCGCCCGTAGCCTTGGATCCATGCAGAACACACTCCAGCCCGCGGGTCCCGCGCGCCCGTCCGCCGCAGAGGCGAACGAGGCGATACGGCACCTCGTCGAGTCCAGGGTGGACGGCGAGTGGCCCTCGGAGGCGTACGAGTTCCTGCTGGAGGAGTGGGCCACAGCCGCCCGCGCCGAGACCCGGTAGCCTCCCGGCGGCCGCTCCCCCTGGCCGGCGGGGTCAGCGCCCGCGCCGCCACGGGCCGGTGATCGCCAGCATGATGCCCGGGTCCTGGATGTTCGCGTACAGGGTCCGGCCGTCCGGGGAGAAGCACACCCCGGTGAACTCCGAGTACTCCGGCTCCTCGGCCGAGCCGATGTTCAGTTCGTTGCGCGCCAGCGGGTAGGTGCGGCCCGACTCGGTCGCGCCGAACAGGTGCTGGAGGCCGCTGCCGTCCTCGGCGATGACCAGCCCGCCGTACGGCGACACCGTGATGTTGTCGGGGCCGTCGTAGCCGCCGTCGGCGGCCGGGTCGGCGTTCACTCCGATGAGGACGGTCAGCCGGACCGTGCGCCGCTTGGGGTCGTAGAACCACACCTGGCCGTCGTGCGCGGCGCCCGGGCTCTCCTCGCGCGCGTAGGAGGAGACGAAGTAGGCGCCGCCGTCGGCCCACCACATGCCCTCCAGCTTGCGCCCCCGGGTCACGGCGCCGTCCGCGAACTGCTTGCGCACCGGCACCGTCCGCGCGTCGCGGTCGGCCACCGTCACCCAGTCCACCCCGTACACCGTGCCGATCCGGGTCGCGCGCGAGAGGTCGTCGACGAAGCGGCCCGAGCTGTCGAAGCACTTGGCGGCCGCGAGGACACCGGCATCGGGGGCGAGCGTGCGCAGCTTGCCGCGGCCGTGCCGGAACCCGCGCGGCGGGGTCCAGCGGTAGAGCAGCCCGTTGGGGCCCGAGGCGTCCTCGGTGAGGTAGGCGTGGCCCTGGCGCGGGTCGATGACCACGGCCTCGTGGTCGTACCGTCCGAAGGCCTTGACCGGACGCGGGTCGCGGTTGGCGCGGCGGTCGTGCGGGTCGACCTCGAAGACGTATCCGTGGTCCTTGGTCATGCCGTTCTTGCCGGCCAGGTCCGAGTTCTCCTCGCAGGTCAGCCAGGTGTCCCAGGGGGTGGCGCCGCCCGCGCAGTTGGTGGAGGTGCCGGCGATGCCCACCCATTCGGCGACCTCGCCGCCCCGCCGGACCTCGACGACCGTGCAGCCGCCCGCGGCGGCCGGGTCGTAGACGAGGCCCTCGGCGAGCGGCACGGGGCGCGGCCAGCCGGTGCGCGGGCCCTTCAGCTCGTGGTTGTTGACGAGGAGGGTGACGCCGCGGTGGCCTGCGAAGGCGGCCGTCCCGTCGTGGTTGGAGGGGGTGCTCTCACCGGACTCCAGGGTGGTGACCCCGCTGTGGGTGATCACCCGGTAGGCGAAGCCGGCGGGGAGCGCGAGCAGTCCCGCCGGGTCCGGGACGAGCGGGCCGTAGCCCGGGCCGTGCGGGCGGCCCTGCCCGTCGTGCCGCGCGCCGTCGTCGGCCGCCAGTGCCCCCGGGGCGGTGGCGAGCGCGCCGACCGTTCCGGTGAGGGCGACCCCCGCCCCGGCGAGGACGGTACGGGCGGTGAAGTCTCTGCGGGTGAGGGGCATCGGGTCTCCAGGGGTGGGGAGGTGGCGCGCCTGACGTACGGTCGTCGGCGCACACGCTCCCGCCCGTACGTGAACGGCCGCTGAACTACCCGGAAATGCGGCCCGTCCCCTTGAGAGAGGGCGGAATGGCGAACTCCGCCCCGGGGAAAGGCTTGTTGCGCACCCCCGGGGCGCTCGTCGCCCCTCGGGGCGCTCGTCGCCCCTCGGGCGGAGGCCGGTCGGAGACCCGGCCCGGCGCCCGCGTCAGGACTGCCGGGCCCGCGTCAGGACTACCGGGCCCCGGGTCAGGGCTGCCGGGAGCGGGCCTTGAACGCGGCCTTGCGGGCCTCCTTCGAGGCCTTCTTGTCCGGGTGCAGCCGACCCATGGCCTCCAGGACGTACGCCGTGGCGGGGTGTTCCACGCGCCAGGCCTGCTCGAAGAACCCGGTGTGGTGCTCCGTCAGGGACCGCATCAGCAGCGGGAGTTCGTCGGTCTCCCCGTCCGCGGCGAGCTGGGCCGCGATCGTGTCGACCGTCAGCCAGAACACCATCGTGCCGTCCGGAGCCGGTACGTCGGCCACCCCGTGCTCGGCCAGCCAGACCCGGGCGAGCCCGCCGAGCTCCGGGTCGTCCAGCACGGCCCGGACGGCCGGCTCCGCCTCCCGCCCGGCGGGCGCGAGCGCCTGCTGGCAGCGCAGCCGGCGCAGCGGGCCGCCCTCGTCCGCGCCGCGGGCCGCGGCCAGCAGTTCGGCGACCGCCCCGGGCAGGTCGCGGCCGTCCAGCCACTGCTCGATCTCGGCCTGGGCGGCGCTCTCGGGGTAGAAGGAGACCGCGTCGAGGAGGGTGTCCGCGCCCTTGTCGGCCAGTTCTCCGATCGCCGGTGCCTCCACCCCGGCCTCCAGCATGCGGGCCCGCACGCCGTACAGGCCGAGCGGCGTCAGCCGGACCATCCCGTAGCGGGACACGTCCTCGTCGTCGTCCGCGTCCGCCGCCCCGGGGCCGTCCGCGGCCTCCGCGCCGGGAAGGTCGTCCTCCTCCGCCATGAGCGCCTCGTCGACGGGGCGGAACTCGACCAGCCCGATCGGCTCCAGCTGCCGGAACTGGTCGTCGAGGCGCATCATCGCGTCCGACACCTGCTCCAGCACGGCGTCGGTGGGTTCGCCCATGTCGTCGGGCACGACCACCGACGCGGCGAGCACGGGCAGCGGCACGGGCGCTTCGCCCGCCCCGCCCTCGGAGACGGTGAGGAGGTAGAGGTTGGCGAGGACCCCGTCGAGGAAGTCCGCCTCGCGCTGGGGGTTCCAGTCCAGCCGGTCGAAGTCGATCTCGCCGCCCGCGTCCATGGCGTCGACGAGGTCGTCCAGGTCGGGGACGGCCGCGTCCGCGAGGACGGTGTCCAGCGCCGCCAGCCACAGGTCGAGCACGTCGCCGGGTGCCCCGCCGGTGAGCAGGGCGAGGTCCTCGCCCGGGGCGGCGGTGCCGTACTCCGGCTCGCCGCCCTCGGCGCCGTCGCCGCTGTCCTCCTCGGGCTCGGTCACGTCGACCAGGCCGGTGTCCACGGCCACCCGCCAGGCCTGGCTCGCGTGGGCCGGGGCGTCCTCGTCGGCGGCGTCGAGGCCGAGCGCGCTCGCGGCCTGCGGCAGCTGGTCGGCGACGAGTTCACCGCCGACGTCGACGCGGGTCTCGGGCCCGGCCCAGCGGGCGAGCCGGACGGCGCGGGCGAACAGCGGGGCGACGAGGGCGTCGCGGGCCAGCTCCGCATCGGAGTGCAGCCGTACCGGCGGCAGCGTGGGGTGCGGCTCTGCGGACATGGGGTGGTTCTCCTCGGACACGATGGGGCGGTGGGGCGGTGGAACAGCCGGACAGCGGGACAGCGGGACAGCGGTGCGACGACGGGGCGCTGACGGGACGGGGCGGCCGGAGCGGGCGCCCGGGAGGGGCGGCTCCGGGGGGCCGGTGCCGGGCCGTCAGGCCTCGTACGGCGACCCAGCGTAGACGCAATTCGGGCAGGCCCGGGGGGCCATCGCCTTTGGTTCATCCCACAGTCAGCTTCCGTATGCCCTGGAGGCCTTGACAACTTCCCTGGTCACCCAGGAAATTGACGCGCGTAGATGTATCGGGACCCTCAGGGTTCACCCTCCTCCACACACCGGAGTTCCCGCCCATGCGCTCCTCGCATCCCCGTTCCGCCGCCGTCGCGGCCCTCGTCGCCACCGCGCTGGCCACCGGCCTGCTCGCCGGTACCGCCGACGCGGCCGAAGGCGCCGTGTCCGCCGATCCGATACGCATTCACGACATCCAGGGCACGACCCGGATATCCCCGCTCAACGGCAAGGCGGTCGCCGACGTCGAGGGCATCGTCACGGGGGTGCGCACGTACGGTTCGCGCGGCTTCTGGATCCAGGACCCGGACGCCGACGACGACGCCGCGACCAGCGAGGGCGTCTTCGTCTTCACCAGCTCGGTCCCGACCGTCGCGGTCGGCGACGCGGTCAAGGTCTCCGGCACGGTCGGCGAGTACGTCCCCGGCGGCGTCAACTCCGGCAACCAGTCGGTCACCCAGATCTCCAAGCCCACGGTGACCGTGGTCTCCTCCGGCAACGCGCTGCCCCAGGCCGCCGCCGTCAACGAGTACACGGTTCCCGCCGCGTACGCCCCGAACGGCGACACCGCCGCCGGCGGCAGCATCAACGGCCTGACCCTGGACCCCTCGCGGTACGCCCTGGACTTCTACGAGTCCCTGGAGGGCATGAACGTCAAGATCGGCACCTCCCGCGTGGTCGGTGCCACCGACCCGTACTCGGAGCTGTGGGTCACGGTCAAGGGCTGGGAGAACACCGCGAAGCGCGGCGGTACGGTCTACGGCTCGTACGAGTCCCAGAACACCGGCCGCCTCCAGATCCAGCAGCTCGCGCCCGTCGCGCAGCAGCCCTTCCCGGTCGCCAACGTCGGCGACAAGCTGACCGGCACCACCGAGGGCCCCCTGGACTTCAACCAGTTCGGCGGCTACACGCTGGTGGCCCGCACCCTGGGCACCGTCAAGGCGGGCACCATCGCCCCGGAGAAGACCAAGGCGCAGGCGGCGGGCGAGCTCGCGGTGGCCACGTACAACGTCGAGAACCTCGACCCGACCGACCCGCAGGAGAAGTTCGACGCGCTCGCGAAGGCGGTCGTGGAGAACCTCGCCTCCCCGGACATCCTGGCCCTGGAGGAGATCCAGGACGACAACGGCGCCAAGAACGACGGCGTCGTCTCGGCCGGGCAGACGCTGACGAAGTTCACGGCGGCGATCGCGGCGGCCGGCGGCCCGGCCTACCAGTGGAAGACCGTCGACCCGGAGAACAACAAGGACGGCGGCGAGCCCGGCGGCAACATCCGCCAGGTGTTCCTCTACAACCCGGCGCGGGTCTCCTTCACCGAGCGCGCCCCGGGCGACGCGGCGACGGCGACCGGTGTGACCTCGGTGAACGGCAAGGCCGCGCTGACCCACTCCCCCGGCCGGATCGACCCGGCGAACCCGGCGTGGGCCGACAGCCGCAAGCCGCTGGCCGGCGAGTTCGTCTTCAAGGGCAAGACGGTCTTCGTGATCGCCAACCACTTCGGCTCCAAGGGCGGCGACGAGGGCCTGACCTCGCACCACCAGCCGCCGGTGCGCTCCTCGGAGGCCAAGCGGCTGCTCCAGGCCCAGGCGGTGAACGGTTTCGTCAAGAACGTCCTGGCGACCGACAAGAACGCGAACGTCCTCGTCCTCGGTGACATCAACGACTTCGAGTTCTCGGCGACGACGGAGGCCCTCGCGGACGGCGGCGCCCTGTACCCGGCGATCAAGTCCCTGCCGAAGGCGGAACGGTACTCCTACGTGTACCAGGGCAACGCGCAGGTGCTGGACCAGATCCTGACGAGCCCGGCGATCAAGAACTTCACGTACGACAGCGTGCACATCAACGCCGAGTTCGCGGCGCAGAACAGCGACCACGACCCGCAGGTGCTGCGCTTCCGCCCGTAGCGCGCGGGACCCACGGACCGCAGGGGGCCCGGGCGCCGTCCCGCCCGGGCCCCCTGCCCGTGTCCGCGTACGGCGGGTACACGCGGGCCCGCGGGCGTGACGGGCGCCCTTGCCGGACAAGTGGGGACTTTCGGCCCTGGCGTGAGCCTCGCCACATCTCTCCCGAATGGGCCGGTTGTGGTGGTTGAGTATCGGCACGCCCGATCTTCCACCCGTATCCGTACCGGCTCGTACCGGCACGTACCGTTCGCACTCCGCGGAGGTCCGCGTGTTCCCCTCGATCTCGCTCGCCCAGGAAATCGGCCTCGCCGTCCTGTTCGTGGCCGCCCTCGTCTGGATCGTGGGCCTCGGCCACATGCTGTGGGACAGCCGCTTCCACCACCCGGAGCCGGCCGCCGCCCACGAGGGCCTGCCGGTCATCCCGGCCCAGCGCGGCCCGGCCTCGCACCCGATGGAGTCGGTGGAGCTGACCGAGGCGGAGCAGGAGGCCTTCGCCGGCCTGATCCGCAGGATCCCGCTGCGCTGAGCGGCCCGCCCGAGCCCGCCCCACCGAGCCCGGCCCCGGTCCCGACCCGCGCACCACGCACGCGGCGCCCCTCACCCCCGGCGGGGTGAGGGGCGCCGTACGTACCGGCCCGTGCGGGTCAGCCGTGCCCGTGCGGGTCAGCTGTGCCCGTGCGGGTCAGTTGTGGCTGTGCAGGACCTCGTTGAGGCCGCCCCAGGCCGCCTTGTACGGGCGGGCCTCGACGGCGCCGGTGACCGAGTTGCGGCGGAAGAGGATGTTGCTGGCGCCGGAGAGCTCCAGGGCCTTGACGATCTGGCCGTCCGGCAGGGTCACCCGGGTGCCCGCGGTCACGTACAGGCCCGCCTCGACGACGCACTCGTCACCCAGGGCGATGCCGACGCCCGCCTCGGCGCCGATCAGGGTGCGCTCGCCGATCGAGATGATCTGCTTGCCGCCGCCCGAGAGGGTGCCCATGGTGGACGCGCCGCCGCCGATGTCGGAGCCGTCGCCGACCACGACGCCCGCGGAGATGCGGCCCTCGACCATGGAGGTGCCGAGGGTGCCGGCGTTGAAGTTGACGAAGCCCTCGTGCATGACGGTGGTGCCCTCGGCGAGGTGCGCGCCGAGGCGGACGCGGTCCGCGTCGGCGATGCGCACGCCCTTGGGGGCGACGTAGTCGGTCATGCGGGGGAACTTGTCGATCGAGGTGACCTGGAGGTGCAGGCCCTCGGCGCGGGCGTTCAGGCGGACGGTCTCGACCTGGTCGACGGCGACCGGGCCCAGGGAGGTCCAGGCGACGTTGGCCAGCAGGCCGAAGACGCCGTCCAGGTTCTGGCCGTGCGGCTTGACCAGGCGGTGGCTCAGCAGGTGCAGGCGCAGGTACGCGTCGTGGGCGTCCAGCGGCTTGTCCTCCAGGGAGGCGATGACCGTGCGGACGGCTACGACCTCGACCCCGCGGACCGCGTCCGAGCGGACGGCCTTGGCCGCGGCGGCGCCGAGGAGCTCCACGGCCTGCTCGGCGGTGAGGCGCTCGGTTCCGGCCGGGCCGGGCTCGGCGACCAGCTCGGGGGCGGGGAACCAGGTGTCGAGGACGGTGCCGTCGGCGGTGAGGGTGGCAAGTCCGGCGGCGACGGCGCCGGTGGTACGCGTAGCAGTCATGCCCGAAACCTAACCGGCGACGGCCCGCGGTCGCGAACCGGTCTCATGTGCCGGGCGTCCGGCGTGTCCTTCCGGCCCGGTTCCGGCCGCTTCCCGGGCCGTACCCTCCGCCTTCTGCTCCCCGCTGCCGCCGGCGGCCCGGGCGGCCCGGTCCCGGCGCAGCGAGAGCCCGATGACGACCGCGCCCGCCCCGGCCGTCAGGGCCGCGCACAGCGGCCACAGCAGCCCCGGCGCGGCCGCGTAGAGCGCGCCGCCCGCGGAGGGCCCGACGACGACGCCGACGACGGACACCCCCGCGTACAGGCTCTGGAACCGGCCGACGGCGTGCTCGGGGGCCTGGTCGGCGACGTAGGCGGTGGCGGTGGTCTTGTAGAGGATCTCCCCCAGGCTCAGCAGCACCATCATCGTGACGGCGGTGGCCCATCCGGCGCCGAGGATCAGGGCCGCGTACCCGGCGCCGACGAGGACGAATCCGGTCCCGATGACGGCCAGCGGCGGCCGGTCGCGCAGGGCGACGGCGGCGGGCAGTTCCAGGAGCAGGATGACGGCCCCGTTCAGGGCGATGACGAGCCCGAAGGCGCGTACGTCGAGGCCGTGGTCGGCGAGGAAGACGGGGAAGGTGAAGTACTGCTGCCGGTAGACGACGTCCACGAGGAGGATCGCGGCGAGCAGCACCAGGACCGCGGGCCGGGCCCTGAGCTCGGCGAGCACGCCGCGGCCCTGACCCCCGTCCGGGGCCGCGGCGTGCTCGCGGGCCGCGCCGCGGGCGGGTACGGCCCGGGCCGTCCACAGGGCGAAGAAGAGCGTGCCGAGGCCGTCGCCGACGAAGAGCCACTCGTACGAGAGGCCGCTCGCGACCAGGGCCCCCAGTGGCGGGCCGAGGGTGAAGCCGCCGTTGGCGACACACCGTACGACGGCGAAGGCCTGGCGGCGGTTCCCCTCGGGGACGGTGACGGCGACCAGGGCCGCGTTGGCGGCGCGGACGACGCCGGAGGCGTACTGGGCGAGCGGCAGGGCCGCGTACAGCAGCGGGGTGGGCAGCAGCGGGAAGGCCATCAGGGTCAGACCGCCCAGGGTGGAGGCGGCGAGCAGCACCCGGCGGTGGCCGAAGCGGTCGCCGTACCAGCCGCCGGTGAAGTTGCCGGCGACCAGGCCGACGCCCCCGATGCCGGTGACCACGCCCGCCTCGGCGGCGCCGAGGCCGCGCGGGCCGGTCAGGTAGAGGAAGACGAAGACGAAGGTGAAGCTGACGACGGCATTGACGAACACCCCCGCGGCCAGCAGCCACACGACCTTGGGCAGATCCCTGAACCCCTGCAGCACACCGTTCCCCCGTATCCCCGACCGAGTCAGTTCCCTTTAGGAACGGACTATGTCAGCATGACAGCCTGGGGTCAACGGACGAAGGAGTGCCCATGGCCCAGCGCACGCACCTCGGCGACGAGGACTGCTCCATCGCCCAGGCCCTCGACGTCGTGGGTGACTGGTGGACGCTGCTGATCGTGCGCGACACCGCGCGCGGCCTGCACCGCTTCGAGGAACTCCAGCGGGAGCTCGGCATGTCCCGCAAGGTGCTCGCCGAGCGGCTGAAGATGCTCGTCGAGGCCGGGGTGCTGACGCGCGAGCCGTACCAGGAACGCCCGGTGCGGCACGAGTACCGGCTGACCCCGCGCGGGCGGGGGCTGCTGCCGGTCCTGGTGGCCCTCCAGGACTGGGGCGACACCTGGGTCCTGGGAGAGGGAGAGATGACGGCGACGACGGAGGAGTCCTCGAAGGAGGCGGTACGGGTCCACGCGCTGCGCGGCACCCGGCTGCCCGGGCTGCTGCTGCCGGACCGGTTCGGCGAGCTCCGCGACCCGGTGGCGGACACCCCCTTCACGGTCCTGTACTGCTTCCCGGGCGCGTACGCCCGGGCCGGCTCCTACCCGCCCGGCTGGGCGGGGATCCCGGGCGCCAAGGGCTGCACCCTGGAGTCCTGTACCTTCCGCGACCAGCTCGCGGAGTTCACCGCGGCCGGCGCCACCGTGCACGGGGTCTCGACCCAGCGCCCCGACGAGCAGCGGGAGTTCGCGGAGCAGGAGCGGCTCCGGTTCCCGCTGCTCTCGGACGCGGACCTGGACCTGGTGACGGCGCTGCGGCTGCCGACCTTCCGCGCGGCGGGCGTGAGCCGGATCAAGCGGCTGACGCTGGTGGTGGACCGGGACCGGACGGTGCGTGAGGTGTTCTACCCGATCACGGACGTCGAGGCGAGCGTGACGGCCGCCCTGGCGGCGGTCCGCGCGGCGGACTGAGGCCGGGAGCGCGGACCGGGCGCCTCAGCGACCGCCCAGCACCCGGGCCAGGATCTCGCGGGCGTACGCCTCGTCGTAGGGGGCGCCGGTCAGCAGGACCTGGAGGCTGATCCCGTCCATCACCGCCACCAGGGCCCGCGCCGTCACCGGATCGGTGTGTTCCGCCAGGGAGGCCGCCACCGCCTCGCACCACTCGGCCGCGACCGGCCGCAGCACGGGCCGGCGCAGGGCGGCCAGGTAGAGCTCGTACTCCAGCTCCACCCGCCCCCGGTCGGCCGCGAGCAGCTCGCCCAGCAGCCGCGCGAGCGCGCCGGCCACGTCCCCGTCACGGACGGCCGGCGCGGGGGCGAACTCGGCGTTGGCCTGCCGCAGGGCGGCGACGAGCAGGTCGTCCAGGGTCTTGAAGTGATAGGTGGTCGAGCCCAGCGGCACGTCCGCCTCGGCCGCCACGCTGCGGTGGCTCAGCCCGGCGATGCCCCGGGCCGCCACGACCCGGATCGCGGCGTCGATGATCCGCTGCCGCCGGCCGGGGTCGTACCGGCGCGCCCCGGCGGCCATCAGTGGGCCGCCCCGCCCAGGTTCAGCAGGACCACTCCGGCGATGATCAGCGCGATCCCGGCGATCTTGGCGGCGGTGGCCGCCTCGCCCATGAACACCATGCCGATCGCGGCGATGGCGGCGGTGCCGACGCCGGCCCAGATCGCGTACGCGGTGCCCACCGACATCGACTTCAGCGTCTGGGCCAGCAGCGTGAAGGCGATGAGGTAGCCCAGCACCGTGCCCAGCGACGGCCAGAGCCGGGTGAAGCCGTCGCTGTACTTCATGGCGGTGGTTCCGGCGACCTCGGCGGCGATCGCCGCGGCGAGCAGTACGTAGGGCATGCGTACAACAGTACACAGCGATGCGTACACCCGTACACAAATCGGTACGGGGACGGGCGTACGCGTGCGCGCCGCCGCCGGGATCAGCGCAGCGTGAACCAGGCGGACCGGGACTTCTTCCACTCCGGGTGCGGCAGGTCCTTGGCCTCGGTGCCGTCCCCGTACAGGTCGGCGGAGCCGCTGTCGGTGATCAGCTGGACGCGCGCCCCGCGCACCCGCAGGTCGGGTACGTTCACCACGGCCTCCCAGCCCCCGGGGTCGCCGGTCGGCAGGTCGGCCCGCTTCCTCGGGGCGTGGCCGGGGATCCCGTCCCACTGGTAGAGGGCGTACGGGTCGGAGTTGTCGTCGGCCGCCCAGGAACCGGCGAGGATCAGGTACTGGTCCGCCGCGTTCTTGCGGATGTCGCGGACCGCGAGCCCGCCGAGGTCCATCTCGACCGGCGTCCCGAAGACCGCCCTGGCCCCGTTCGCCACCACCCGGTCGATGTTGGTGACGGGCACGACCAGCGCCTTGCCGCCCGGCACGGCCGGCGCCAGCGGGGCCCGGAAGCCCAGGTAGGCGGTGGTCGTTGAGCCCGGAGCGAACTCCAGGCCCTCCACGTTGAACCCGTCGATCTGCTTGGGCACCTCACCGGCCGCCGTGCCCGCCGCGAAGCCGTAGCGGTTCCCGTTGGCCGCGTCCCAGGCGACGAGGTCCTCGCGCAGGCCCTTGTAGGCGGCGGTGAAGGCGACCTCGGTCGCCGCGCCCGAGCCGGTGATCCGCGTGGTGAAGACGGTGTTGCGTTCGGCCTTGTACTTGCCGTCCTTGTTGTTGCCGAGCGAGCCGGTCCAGTAGACGGTGTCGCCGACCCGCGCGGCGCCCTCGATGTCGGACTCCTTCTTCCAGCCCAGGGCGGGGCCGAGGTCCCAGGTCTTCACGGGCGCGCCCGAGCGGGAACGGTCGTACAGCCGCAGCACGTTGGACTCGTCGTCGGCGACCAGGACGTGGCCGCCGCCCACGTCCACCGCGGCCGAGGCGTCCGAGGAACCGGTCAGGTAGCGGGTCCCCGCCGCGTCGGCGGTCCGCGCCGAAGCCGCGTAGGAGAGGGTGGCGGTCGCGGTCTTCCCGCCGCGGCCGGTCACCTCCAGGGTCAGGTCGGTGTAGCCCTGCGCGCGGGGGGTCACCGTCAGCCTGCGGTTCCCGTCCGGGGTGCGCACCTGCCGTACGTCGCGGGCGCCGGCCACGGCGGGGTTGCTGGAGGAGAGCACCCGCAGCCGCAGGAAGCCCGCCGGGATCCCCGGCTGCTCCACGTCCACCGTCACCGCCGGGTCACCGGAGGCGCCCACCGCACCGCTCAGGTGCGTCGCGGACAGCGTGATCGTCGGGGCGGCGAGGCCCTGCCCGGGACCGCTCACGGCCTGGGCGGACGCCGGGGCGGTGATCCCGGCGAGCAGCAGGGCCGCGGTCCCCGCGGCGCCCGCGGCACCCCGGCGGCGTGCCGGTGAAAGGCGAAGGGTCACAGGTGTTCCTCTCGTGTGCTGCGTCACTGCGTGACGGCCGTCGAGAAGGTTCGGCCACGGTGGCGAACTCCCGGTGCACTTCGCCCGTCCGTCCGGAGAACAGGAAGGACCCCCGGCACGACCGTGCCGGGGGCCCTTCCTGGTGTCCGTCGCTCAGACGTTGAAGCCGAGCGCGCGCAGCTGCTCACGGCCGTCGTCCGTGATCTTGTCCGGGCCCCACGGGGGCATCCAGACCCAGTTGATGCGGAGTTCGTTGACGATGCCCTCCGTCGCCGACTTCGCCTGGTCCTCGATGACGTCGGTCAGCGGGCAGGCCGCCGAGGTCAGCGTCATGTCGAGGGTGGCGATGTTCGCGTCGTCGACGTGGATGCCGTAGATCAGGCCCAGGTTGACGACGTCGATGCCCAGCTCGGGGTCGACCACGTCGTAGAGGGCCTCGCGGACCTCTTCCTCGCTGGCCGGCTTGATCGACGCCTCGGGCGTCGCGTTCTCGGTCATGCCGTCTTCCTCTCCGCGTCGCCCAGTGCCTGGGCGGTCGCGTCCTTCCACGCCATCCAGCTCAGCAGAGCACACTTCACGCGCGCCGGATACTTGGAGACGCCGACGAACGCGACCGCGTCCTCCAGCACCTCCTCCATCGCCTCGTCGGGCTCGATCTTGCCCTTGGACTGCATCAGCTCCAGGAAGACTTCCTGGATCTTCTGCGCGTCCGCCAGCTCCTTGCCGACGAGCAGCTCGTTCAGTACGGAGGCGCTGGCCTGGCTGATGGAGCAGCCCTGCCCCTCGTAGGAGACGTCGGTGAGCGTCTTCCCGTCGTACTTCACGCGCAGCGTGATCTCGTCACCGCACGTCGGATTGACGTGGTGCACCTCGGCGTCGCCGTCGCGCAGGCCACGCCCGTGCGGGTGCTTGTAGTGGTCCAGGATCAGTTCCTGGTACATCGAATCCAGCTTCACAGCCTCGTCCTCGTCGCCCTCGTCAGCCGAAGAAGTTCCGTACGTGCTCCAGCCCGTCGACCAGTGCGTCGACCTCGGCCGGAGAGGAGTACAGGTAGAACGACGCACGGGTCGTCGCGGGAATTCCGTACCGCAGGCAGACCGGGCGCGCGCAGTGGTGTCCCACGCGGACGGCGATGCCCTGCTCGTCGAGCACCTGGCCGACGTCGTGCGGGTGGATGTCCCCGAGCGTGAAGGAGATCGCGGCGCCGCGGTCCTCGGCCGTCGTCGGGCCGATGATCCGCAGGTCGGGCACCTCCAGGAGGCGCTTGACCGCGTACTCGGTGATCGCGTGCTCGTGCGCGGCGATCTTGTCCATGCCGATCGCGGTCAGGTAGTCCACGGCCGCGCCGAGGCCGACGGCCTGGGCGATCGGGGGCGTGCCCGCCTCGAACTTGTGGGGCGCGGGGGCGTACGTCGACGAGTGCATCGACACGGTCTCGATCATCTCGCCGCCGCCGAGGAACGGAGGCAGGTCCTCCAGCAGCTCCTGGCGGCCCCAGAGGACGCCGATGCCGGTCGGGCCGCACATCTTGTGGCCGGTGAAGGCCACGAAGTCGGCGCCGAGCGCCTGTACGTCCAGCGGCATGTGCGGAGCGGCCTGCGAGGCGTCGACCAGCACCAGCGCGCCGACCTCCTGGGCGCGGCGGACGATCGCCTCGACCGGGTTGATCGTGCCCATGATGTTGGAGACCAGCGTGAAGGAGACGATCTTCGTCTTCTCCGTGATGACCTCGTCGATGTTGGACAGGTCGAGCCGGCCGTCGTCGGTGAGGCCGAACCACTTCAGCTTCGCGCCGGTGCGCTGCGAGAGCAGCTGCCACGGGACGATGTTGGAGTGGTGCTCCATCTCCGTGATGGCGATCTCGGTCTCGTGGTCGACCCGGTAGGGCTCGTCCGCCCAGCCGAGCATGTTCGCGACCAGGTTGAGCGACTCCGAGGCGTTCTTGGTGAAGATCACCTCGTTGCGGCTCGGAGCGTTGACGAAGGCGGCGACCTTGTCGCGGGCGCCCTCGTACAGCGCCGTGGCCTCCTCGGCGAGCACGTGCACGCCGCGGTGGACGTTGGCGTTGTGCCGCTCGTAGTACTCGTTCAGCGCGTCGAGCACCTGGCGCGGCTTCTGGGAGGTCGCCGCGTTGTCCAGGTAAACGATCTTCTTCCCGTCGTGGACCACACGATCCAGCAGGGGGAAGTCCTTGCGGATCGCCTCGATGTCGAGGAGGCCAGGCAGCTGTGTCACGCGGTCGCGCCACCCTTCACGTACTTGTCGTAGCCCTCGGCCTCCAGCTGGTCGGCGAGCTCGGCGCCGCCGGACTCGGCGATGCGGCCGTTCGCGAACACGTGGACGAAGTCGGGCTTGATGTAGCGCAGGATGCGCGTGTAGTGCGTGATCAGCAGGGTGCCGACCTCACCGGTCTCGCGGACGCGGTTGACGCCTTCCGAGACGATGCGCAGCGCGTCGACGTCGAGGCCGGAGTCGGTCTCGTCGAGGATCGCGATCTTCGGCTTGAGGAGCTCCAGCTGGAGGATCTCGTGGCGCTTCTTCTCACCGCCGGAGAAGCCCTCGTTGACGTTGCGCTCGGCGAAGGCCGGGTCCATCTGGAGCTGCTCCATGGCGGACTTGACCTCCTTCACCCAGGTGCGCAGCTTCGGGGCCTCGCCGCGCATGGCGGTGGCGGAGGTCCGCAGGAAGTTGGAGACCGAGACGCCGGGGACCTCGACCGGGTACTGCATGGCGAGGAAGACGCCGGCGCGGGCGCGCTCGTCGACGGACATCTCCAGGACGTCTTCGCCGTCGAGGGTCACGGTGCCACCGGTGATGGTGTACTTCGGGTGTCCGGCCAGCGAGTACGCCAGCGTGGACTTGCCGGAGCCGTTCGGACCCATGATGGCGTGCGTCTCACCCTGCTTGACGGTGAGGTCGACGCCCTTGAGGATCTCGCGGGCACCGTTTTCCGCCTCGACGGAGACGTGCAGGTCGTGGATTTCAAGCGTTGCCATGGATACCTCAGGACTCCTGGGTGAGGGAGACGAGCACGTCGTCCCCTTCGATCTTTACGGGGTATACGGGTACGGGGCGCGTCGCGGGCAGACCGGACGGCTTGCCGGTGCGCAGGTCGAAGGCCGAGCCGTGCAGCCAGCACTCGATCATGCAGTCCTCGACCTCGCCCTCCGAGAGCGAGACGTTCGCGTGCGAGCAGATGTCGTTGATCGCGAACACCTCCCCCTCGGTGGAGACGATGGACACCGGCGTGCCGTCGAGTTCCACCCGCTTCGGGGTGTCCTCTTCCAGCTCGCTCAGCGCACAGGCCTTGACGTAATTCATCAGACGGAACCCTGGAGCTCGGTCTCGATCTTGGAGAGGAGGCGCTCCTCGATGTCGTCGACACCGATCTGCTGGACGAGCTCCGCGAAGAAGCCGCGGACGACCAGGCGGCGGGCCTCGTCAGCCGGGATGCCGCGGGCCTGGAGGTAGAACAGCTGCTCGTCGTCGAAGCGGCCGGTCGCGGAGGCGTGGCCGGCGCCGACGATCTCGCCGGTCTCGATCTCCAGGTTCGGGACCGAGTCGACCCGCGCGCCGTCCGTGAGGACCAGGTTGCGGTTCATCTCGTAGGTGTCGGTGCCCTCGGCGGTCTTCTCGATGAGGACGTCACCGATCCAGACCGCGTGGGCGTCCTGGCCCTGGAGCGCGCCCTTGTAGACCACGTTCGACTTGCAGTGCGGGGCGCTGTGGTCGACCAGGAGGCGGTGCTCCTGGTGCTGGCCGGCGTCCGTGAAGTACAGGCCGAAGAGCTCGGCCTCGCCGCCGGGGCCCGCGTAGGTCACGCGGGGGTGCAGGCGTACGAGGTCGCCGCCGAAGGTGACCACGATCGACTTGAAGGTGGCGTCGCGGCCGACCAGCGCGTTGTGCTGGGAGACGTGGACGGCGGTGTCGTCCCAGTCCTGCACGGACACGACGGTGAGCTTGGCGCCGTCGCCGACGAGGAAGTCGACGTTGGCGGCGCGCACGCCGTCACCGGTGTGGTCGATGACGATGACGGCCTCGGCGAAGGCCTGGACGTCGAAGACGGTGTGGCCGAAGGTGGTGCCGCCCTCGCCGTGCAGCGCGACGCGCACGGGCTCGGTCAGCACGGCCTCCTTGGGCACGGTCACGACCGTGGCCTTGGCGAAGGACGAGAACGCCTGCGCCGCGACCCGGTCCACGGGGGTGCCGGCCTTGCCGATGCGGGCGTCGCCGCGCTCGACGGACTCGATCGTCACGCCCTCGGGCGCGTCGATCTGGGCCTTCATGGTGCCGTTGGCGACCGCGGTGCCGTCGTGCAGGCCCTTGAGGCGGGCGAGCGGGGTGAACCGCCACTCCTCCTCGCGTCCGTGCGGGACCGGGAAGTCGGCCACGTCGAAGGACGGGGGCGCGCTCATCCGGGTGGCGACGGTGGACTCGGCGGCCACCGCGATCGCGCCGGCGGTGGTGGAACCCGCCGGAATGTTCTGAGCCTCAGCCATGGCTGTCTTCGTGCTCTCTTCCTACGTCAAAGAATGTCTGCGGGACGGTGGGGCGGCCGGGACTATCCGACCGAGCCCTCCATCTGCAGCTCGATCAGCCGGTTCAGCTCCAGCGCGTACTCCATGGGCAGCTCGCGCGCGATCGGCTCGACGAAGCCGCGCACGATCATGGCCATGGCCTCGAACTCGGTCAGACCGCGGCTCATCAGGTAGAAGAGCTGGTCGTCGGAGACCTTGGAGACGGTCGCCTCGTGGCCCATGGACACGTCGTCCTCGCGGACGTCCACGTAGGGGTACGTGTCGGAGCGGGAGATCGTGTCGACCAGGAGCGCGTCGCAGAGCACGTTCGACTTGGAGCCGTGGGCGCCCTCGCCGATCTCGACGAGGCCCCGGTAGGAGGTGCGGCCGCCGCCTCGCGCCACCGACTTGGAGACGATGTTGGAGGAGGTGTACGGCGCCATGTGGACCATCTTGGAGCCGGCGTCCTGGTGCTGGCCTTCGCCCGCGAAGGCGATCGACAGGGTCTCGCCCTTGGCGTGCTCGCCCATCAGGTAGACGGCCGGGTACTTCATGGTGACCTTGGAACCGATGTTGCCGTCGATCCACTCCATGGTCGCGCCCTCGTACGCCACGGCGCGCTTGGTGACCAGGTTGTAGACGTTGTTCGACCAGTTCTGGATCGTCGTGTAGCGGCAGCGGCCGCCCTTCTTCACGATGATCTCGACGACGGCGCTGTGCAGCGAGTCCGAGGAGTAGATCGGGGCGGTGCAGCCCTCGACGTAGTGGACGTAGGCGTCCTCGTCGACGATGATCAGCGTCCGCTCGAACTGGCCCATGTTCTCCGTGTTGATGCGGAAGTAGGCCTGGAGCGGGATGTCGACCTTCACGCCCTTGGGGACGTAGATGAAGGAGCCGCCCGACCACACGGCGGTGTTCAGGGAGGCGAACTTGTTGTCGCCGACCGGGATGACCGTGCCGAAGTACTCCTGGAAGAGCTCCGGGTGCTCCTTGAGCGCGGTGTCCGTGTCGAGGAAGATGACGCCCTGCTCCTCCAGGTCCTCGCGGATCTGGTGGTAGACGACCTCGGACTCGTACTGGGCCGCGACACCGGCGACGAGGCGCTGCTTCTCCGCCTCCGGGATGCCGAGCTTGTCGTACGTGTTCTTGATGTCCTCCGGCAGGTCCTCCCAGGAAGCGGCCTGCTTCTCGGTGGAGCGCACGAAGTACTTGATGTTGTCGAAGTCGATGCCCGAGAGGTCGGAACCCCAGTTGGGCATGGGCTTCTTTCCGAACAGCTTGAGGCCCTTGAGGCGGAGGTTCAGCATCCACTCCGGCTCGGACTTCTTGGCCGAGATGTCGCGGACGACATCCTCGGACAGACCCCGCTTGGCAGCGGCGCCGGCCGCGTCGGAGTCGGCCCAGCCGTATTCGTAGGTGCCCAGGCCATCGAGCTCAGGGTGAGCAGTCTCCGTGGTCATGCGGGGTTCCTCCCGGCCGTACTTGCAGATACTGATGTGTCGGTCTGTGTGGCGCTTCGCGGAATGAACGTGGTGCACACCCCGTCGCCGTGGGCGATCGTGGCGAGGCGCTGCACATGCGTCCCGAGCAGGCGGGAGAAGACCTCGGTCTCCGCCTCGCAGAGCTGCGGGAACTGCTCGGCGACGTGCGCGACCGGGCAGTGGTGCTGACAGAGCTGTTCACCGCTGTGCGGACCGGGAGCGCTCTTCGCCGTAGCAGCGTACCCGTCCGCGGTCAACGCCTTGGCAAGGGCCTCGGCGCGGTCCGCGGGTGCGGCGGCCTCGACGGCTTCCCGGTAGGACTCCGCCTGTGCTTCCATCCGCGCCCTGGCGAAGGCGGCGACGGCCGCCTCCCCCTGCTCCCCACCGCCGACGGACTGCGCGATCCAGCGCAGGGCGTCCACGGCGAGCTTGTCGTAGGACTGGTCGAAGGCGTCCCGGCCGCAGTCGGTGAGCGCGAAGACCTTGGCGGGCCGGCCCCGGGTGCGGGCGCCGTACACCCGCTGCTCGCGGGCTTCGACCACGTCGTCGGCGACGAGCGCGTCGAGGTGGCGGCGGACGGCCGCCTGGGTGAGGCCCAGCCGCTGCGCGAGGTCGGCGACGGTGGACGGACCGTGGTCCAGGATGGAGCGCGCGACCCGGTTGCGGGTTGACCGCTCCCCGGTCACGAGTTCCCCCTGGGGGGTCTCGATCGTCCGTTCGCCGTATTTCACAACGCCATTGTTGCGTAATTAACCGAGCCGCGACAAGCCGTGATGGACGCCACTCCTGGTGGTTTCCATCACTAAGGGTTACCTAATTTATCGACGGAGAGTTATTCGGACCCCATGATTCCGCGCTCTCGGTGAGCCCCTCCGGTGAACCGGTAAACGGCTCCCACCAGCAAGCCTCCGCCCACGGCGTTCCCCGGCACGGTAAACACCAGGTTCCGGAAAAGATCACTGAAACCGACTGGGCCATCCAGGATCGCCAGGCCGAAAAGAGCTGTGTTCGCGACACGGTGTTCGAATCCGACGGCGACGAAAACCGCCACGGGCAGCCACAGGTGACCCCGCCACCCCCAGGACAAAGGCCCCCCTCCGGCGCTCCGTAGACTCGACCCCCATGAGCAACGACCCCGCCGTGGAGATCCGCGGACTGGTGAAGCGGTACGGACCCAAAACAGCGGTGGACGGCCTGGACCTCACCGTCCCCGGCGCCTCGGTCACCGCGGTCCTCGGTCCCAACGGCGCGGGCAAGACGACCACCGTCGAGACCTGCGAGGGCTACGTCCGCCCCGACGCCGGCACCGTCCGCGTCCTCGGCCTCGACCCCGTCGCCCGGGCCGAGGCCCTGCGCCCCCGCGTCGGCGTCATGCTCCAGTCCGGCGGCGTCTACTCCGGCGCCCGCGCCGTGGAGATGCTCCGCCACATGTCCAAGCTGTACGCGAACCCCCTCGACGTGGACGTCCTGGTGGAGCGCCTGGGCCTCGGCGGCTGCGGCCGCACCCCCTACCGGCGCCTCTCCGGCGGCCAGCAGCAGCGCCTCGCCCTCGCCATGGCCGTCGTGGGCCGCCCGGAGCTGGTCTTCCTCGACGAGCCGACCGCCGGCCTCGACCCCCAGGCCCGCCGCGCGACCTGGGACCTCGTACGGGAACTGCGGGCCGACGGGGTCACCGTCGTCCTCACCACCCACCACATGGACGAGGCCGAGCAGCTCGCCGACGAGGTCGCCATCGTGGACGCCGGCCGGGTCATCGCCCACGGCAGCCCAGAGCGGCTGTGCCGGGGCGGCGCCGAGAACACCCTGCGCTTCACCGGCCGCCCCTCCCTCGACCTCGCCTCGCTCCTCAAGGCCCTGCCCGACGGCACCCAGGCCGCCGAGCTCACCCCCGGCGCCTACCGGGTCACCGGCGACGTGGACCCCCAGCTGCTCGCCACCGTCACCTCCTGGTGCGCCCAGCACGGAGTGATGCCGAGCAGCCTCTCGGTGGAACGGCACACCCTCGAAGACGTCTTTCTGGAACTGACCGGCAAGGAGCTGCGCGCATGAGCGTCGGTACGTTCACCCCCCGGCCGGGGGCCGCGCCCGTGTCCCGGATGATCCTGGCGCAGACCGCGCTGGAGACCCGGATGCTGCTGCGCAACGGGGAGCAGCTGCTGCTGACCGTGATCATCCCGGCGCTGCTGCTGACCCTGTTCTCCTCCGTCGACATCATCGAGACCGGCGCCGAGGAGTCCGTCGACTTCCTGGCCCCCGGCATCCTCGCCCTCGCCGTGATGTCCACCGCCTTCACCGGCCAGGCCATCGCCACCGGCTTCGACCGCCGCTACGGCATCCTCAAGCGGCTCGGCGCCTCCCCGCTGCCCCGCTGGGCCCTGATGGCCGCCAAGACCCTGTCGGTGCTCGTCACCGAGGTGCTCCAGATCGCCCTGCTCACCGCGATCGCCTTCGCCCTGGGCTGGTCCCCGCACGGCAGCCCGCTCGCGGTCGCCGCCCTGGTCCTGCTCGGCACGGCCGCCTTCTCCGGCCTCGGGCTGCTGATGGCCGGCACCCTCAAGGCGGAGGCGACCCTGGCCGCCGCGAACCTGGTGTTCCTGCTGCTGCTCGTCGGCGGCGGGGTGATCGTCCCGCTGGACAAGTTCCCCGGAGCGGTCCAGTCCGTCCTCGGGCTGCTGCCCATCTCCGCGCTCTCCGACGGGCTGCGCGAGGTGCTCCAGCACGGGGCCGCGCTGCCCTGGGCCGACGCGGCGGTCCTGGCCGGCTGGGCCGTCCTCGGGCTCGGCGCGGCGGCCCGCACCTTCCGCTGGGAGTGAATCCCTTCCGCTGAACGTTGGCCTGGCGGGAGGATGAGCGCCTCCACACACCAGCGCCGCGCGACACGGCGACGCACGACCGGGACGCCGGGGGGCGGGCATGGCGCAGCGGGAAGCCGTTCTGCGGCTGGACGAACAGTGGGCCCGGATCCGGTCGGGAGCCGCCCAGGCGGGCCCCGCCGAGAGCGAGCGGCTGCTGGGCGAGCTGATCGGCGCGCTCCGTGAGCCCGCCCGGACCGACGCCGAGTGCGCCGCCCGGCTCGGGCTGCGCCTGGGCGACCTCGCGGCCCGCCGGTTCGCGGGAGGGGACCGGGCCGGGGCGCTGGCCGCCATCGAGGAGGGCCTGCACCACGCCCAGCAGGCCGCCGGGCACGACCCGGAGTACGCCCGCTGGTACGCCCGGGGCCTGATCAACCAGGGCGTCTGGCTCGCCTGGCCGTTGAGCGACGGGGACCGGCTGCCCCGGCACCCGCTCGGCGCGGCCTCCGAGAACGGCCCCGGCGCCATGGAGCGGGCGGCCGGCGAGCGCGCCCGCGACCTGACCCGGGCCGCCGTCGAGGTGTGGGCGGGCCTGGACCAGCACGACCCGGTCAACCGGCGCGGGCTCGCCCAGGCCAAGGTCTTCCTCGGCGACCGGCTCGCGGAGCTGGGCAACGCCGCGGACGCGGTGGCCTGGGCCGTGGACGCCGAGGCCGGGTTCCGCCGGCTGCTGCGCGCCGCGCCCGGCCCCGAGGAGGCCCAGGAGGCCGAGGAGGCCCTGGACCACATCGGCCGGCAGCTGGAACTGCGGCTGCGCTACCTCTCGTTCGACTCCCTCGTCGGGCTGCGCGCCGACGGGCTGCTGCCCGAACGGCTGCTGCCCCAGGCCGTGGTGGCCGCGCGGATCCAGGGCGTGCCGGGTCCCGCGATCGCGGCCCGGCTGGGCCTGGAGGCCGAGCAGGTCGCCACGATGCTGGAGGTCACGCCCTGGCGCGCGGTGTGGCGCGTGGACGTGCGCGGCGCCGACGGACTGTGGAACGTACAGGAACATCCCTGGCATGGCGGGGCAGAGGTGAGGAACCGGACGTCGGAGGACGTAGCGCACGAACTCGTGCGGGGCTTCAGGGAGTCCCCGGACTACCCGGGTGACGGCGGCCTTTGGCGCGTGCGCGTCTGGTGGCACACCGAGGGGGATCCGGCCGGAGCCAGGTTCCGCCTGGTCATCGGCCCCGGCGCACCAGCGGGCACCCCCTCGTGAAACTTTGCACAAGGCGCGGCCTACGATAGGGGCGTGTTTAACCCCTTCGCCTACCTCGCCGCCCGCTGGAGTCCGTCACCCCGGATCGTCCAGCGGGCCGCACTCGCCGCGCTCGTCATGACCGTCGTCATCGTCATCACCGGTGGGGCGGTGCGGCTGACCGGATCCGGTCTCGGCTGCGACACCTGGCCGAAGTGCACCGACGACAGCCTGATCACCACTCAGGCCCAGGGCATCCACGGCGCCATCGAATTCGGCAACCGCATGCTGACGTACGTCGTCAGCGCGGCCGTCGGCTGGTGCATCCTGGCCGCCCGGTGCGCCAAGCCGTGGCGCCGTTCGCTGACGAAGCTCGGCTGGGTGCAGTTCTGGGTCGTGTGCGGCAACGCCGTGCTCGGCGGGATCACCGTGCACACCAAGCTCAACCCGTGGAGCGTGGCCGGGCACTTCCTGCTCGCCACCGCGCTGATCACCGTGACCACCCTCACCTGGCAGCGCGCCCGCGAGGGCGACGGCGCCCCCAAGCCCCGGGTGCCCGGTCCGGTGCGCAAACTCTCCTGGGCACTGGTCGCCACCACCCTCGTCCTGATCGCGGCGGGCACCGTGGTGACCGGCTCCGGCCCGCACGCCGGCGACAGCAGCGAAGTGCCGCGCATGCCCTTCGACTGGGCGACCACCGCCCACGTCCACGCCATCGCCGCCTGGCTGGTCTGCGCGCTCGGTGTCGCGATGTGGCTGGTGCTGCGCGTGGTCGACGCCCCCGTCGACACCCGGGCCCGCGCCCGCGACCTGCTGGTGGTCCTGCTCGCGCAGGGCGCCATCGGGTACGTGCAGTTCTTCACGGAGCTGCCCGAGGTGCTGGTCGCCGCCCACATGTTCGGCTCCTGCCTGGTGTGGATCGCGGTGCTGCGCGTGGCCCTCAGCCTGCGCGAGCGCTCCGCCGAGCGGGACGAGGTCCCCGCGCCGGCCGACGCGCAGCTGTCCGCCGTCTGACGGTCCGCCGCGGGGCGGGCGGCGGCGTTCAGCTCCGCTCGTCCAGCCGGTAGACCCGCCGGGCGTTGCCCGCCGCGAGCATCCCCGCCACGCGGTCCGCGTCCCGCCGGGACCAGGCCCCCTCGGTGACCCAGCCGCCCAGTACCCGGCCCAGCGCCTCGCGGAACACCAGGGCGCCGACCGCGTGGAGTTCGGGCAGCGCCCGGCCTCCGCTGGAGAACAGCAGCTTCCCGAACGGCGCGAGCTCCAGCAGCTCGGCCAGTACGGCGGCCGCCCGGACCCCCGTCCGCGCCGGGTCCGGGCCCAGGTCGGCGTACACGTGCGGGTGGGCCGCCGCCAGCCGGGCCGCCTGCCGCTGGTACGGGTACGTGCCGAGCAGCACGAGGCGCGTCCCGAGGCCCCCGGTGGCCCGTACGAATCCGGTCAGCGGCTCGGGGCCGGCCCCGCCGGTGTGCAGCTGGAGCGGCAGCCCCGAGGCCACCGCGCTCCACAGCAGGTGCCGCAGCAGGACCGGGTCCCGCAGCGCGCCGCCCCTGGCCCGGCCCGCGAGCCACCGCCCGGCCGCCCCGCGCACCTCGCCGGGTCCGGGCGGCTCCGCCTCGCGGGCGGCCCGGGCGGCGGCGGCCCCGCAGCCGAGGGCGACGGCCGCGGCGGCGGCGTGGTGGACGGCTCCGGAGAGGTTGGCCAGGAAGGCGGCGACGGTCCCCGACGTGTCGGCGGCCTGTTCGGCGAGCACCTCCAGCCGGACCACCTCGAAGGCCCGCGCGTCCCCGGCCCGGCCCAGCTCCTCGGGCCGGGTGAGGTCCTCCGGAACCCCCGTGTCCACGAGGTACGCCCCGACCCCCGCGCCGCGCAGCAGCCTGCGGCCGGTCTCGACGACGCCGAGTTCCCGCCGCCGGGCCAGGTAGCGGGCGGGCGCGCAGTGCGGTTCGAGCCCCAGCAGCGGCGGGCACCAGCGGCGCACGGCGAAACCCGTCTGGGTGTCGAAGAGGGTGGTGCCCGCGGCGGGCGGACCGGCCGAACGGACCAGCTGGGCCTCGAAGGTGCCGAGGCCCAGCTCCGTACGGAGCACTCCGTGGCAGTACTGGTCCACCAGGGGCGGCGTTTCGATCATCCGGGCATCCCGTTGCGGACGTGAGGAAGGGGCTTCCACACGTCCTAACGGGTGAGCCGGGTCCGAGGTGTTGCCCCGGCCGGTATTTCGGGAACCGGTCCGGGGGGTGTCAGGCCTTCGGGTTGGCGGGGCCGCCGAGCTGGATGCCCGCCATGCGGGTCCACTCGTACGGGCCCGTCACGACGCGGGCGGCCATCTCCCCGTCGAACTCGTCCAGGAACGTCAGGCCGGACTTCTCCGCCGCCAGGCGGGCCACGTCGTACGTCGGGGCGACCAGGTCGCCCCAGCCGCCGTCGGTGCCCACGAGGAGGATCCGGGTACCGGCCTGGCCGATGTGCGCGAGCTGGCCCTCGGCGCCGCCGTGCTCCTTGGCGAACGCGCCGATCTGGCGGGCCAGCTTCGCCGCCGTACGGTCCTGCTTCTTGTCTGCGGTGTCTGCGGTCTCTGCCATGTACCACATGCTACCGGCGAGTAATCAACGGAGGAAGGGATCCACGGCCACGGCCACGAACAGCAGCGACACGTAGGTGATCGACCAGTGGAAGAGCCGCATCTCCTTGAGCTTCGCGCCCGTCACCCCGGCCTTGGCCCGGGCGTGCAGCGCGTGCGCCTCCCACAGCCACCAGCCGCCGGCCACCAGCGCGACCGCCGTGTAGAACCAGCCGGTGTAGTGCAGCGGGGTGAGCAGCAGCGAGACGGCGACCATCACCCAGCTGTAGATGACGATCTGGCGGGCGACCACCTTGTTGCCGGCCACGACCGGCAGCATCGGCACGCCGACCCGCGCGTAGTCGTCCTTGACCTTCATCGACAGCGGCCAGTAGTGCGGCGGCGTCCAGAAGAAGATGACCAGGAAGAGGATGACCGCGGCCCACGAGACCTCGTTCTTCACCGCCGACCAGCCGATGAGCACCGGCATGCAGCCGGCGATGCCGCCCCAGACGATGTTCTGCGCGGTGCGCCGCTTCAGCAGCATCGTGTAGACCACGACGTAGAAGAGGAGCGCGCCGAGCGCGAGGGCGGCCGACAGCCAGTTGACGAGCAGACCGAAGAACAAGGTGGAGATCACCGCGAGGGAGATGCCGAAGACCAGGCACTCCCGCGGGCTCACCATGCCGGTCACCAGCGGCCGCTGCGACGTGCGGTCCATCAGCGCGTCGATGTCGCGGTCGATGTACATGTTCAGCGCGTTCGCGCCACCGGCCGACAGGTAGCCGCCGAAGCAGGTCGCGAGGACCAGCCACAACGACGGAACACCCTGTTCCGCGAGGAACATGACCGGCACGGTCGTGATGAGCAGCAGCTCGATGATCCGAGGCTTGGTCAGTGCCACGAATGCCATGACCCGGGCCCCGAACGGCCGGTGACCGGGGCTCGTCCCGAGCACCCCCGCTGGACGGGATTCGACGGCCGTCACGCACACCCCTGAGAGAGAATCCAGCAAGCTCCGACGCGGACCCTTCAGAAGATGAAGGTCCGGTAAAGGCTTGCGCGTACCACGCCACTGTAGACGTTGCCCTTGCGTCGCCCTGCGCGGGGGTCACCTCGTGTTGGGCCGATCGGACCGGGGTCACGGGGATCCCAGATGAGCGGTGGTGAGCCCAGGTGAACACCGGGCAGCGACCCGGCGACGCACTACCGGCACTCGAATAGCCGCACGCCCTGGCGGGGGTAGGCTCGGAATCGCGCCGGTGGCACCGTTCGTCACCGGGAAAACAACATGTGGAGAGGAGCCCTGACCAACGGTGAGCACCAAGCCGACCACCACAGAGCTCGAGTGGACCGAACTGGACCAGCGGGCCGTCGACACCGCCCGCATCCTGGCCGCCGACGCGGTCCAGAAGGTCGGGAACGGCCACCCCGGTACGGCGATGAGCCTGGCCCCCGCCGCTTACACGCTGTTCCAGAAGGTCATGCGGCACGACCCGGCAGACCCCCAGTGGGTCGGCCGTGACCGTTTCGTGCTCTCCGCAGGGCACTCGTCCCTGACCCTCTACACCCAGCTCTACCTCGGCGGCTTCGGCCTGGAGCTGGATGACCTCAAGGCGTTCCGCACGTGGGGTTCCAAGACCCCGGGTCACCCGGAGTACGGCCACACGGCCGCCGTCGAGACCACGACCGGTCCGCTGGGCCAGGGCATCGCGAACGCGGTGGGCATGGCCATGGCCGCCCGCTACGAGCGCGGCCTCTTCGACCCCGAAGCCCCCGCGGGCACGTCCCCGTTCGACCACATGATCTACGCGATCGCGGGCGACGGCTGCCTCCAGGAGGGCATCTCCCACGAGGCGTCCGCGCTGGCCGGCCACCAGAAGCTCGGCAACCTGGTCCTGCTGTGGGACGACAACCACATCTCCATCGAGGGCGACACGGAGACGGCCGTCTCCGAGGACACCCTCAAGCGCTACGAGGCCTACGGCTGGCACGTCCAGCGCGTCGCCGCGCAGGAGAACGGCGACCTCGACCCGAAGGCGCTCTACGCCGCCTTCCAGGCCGCCAAGGCCGAGACGGACCGCCCCTCCTTCATCGCGGCCCGCTCGATCATCGCCTGGCCGGCCCCGCACGCCCAGGGCACCGAGGCCGCGCACGGCTCGGCCCTCGGCAACGACGAGGTCGCCGCGACCAAGCGCGTGCTCGGCTTCGACCCGGAGCAGACCTTCGAGGTCTCCGACGAGGTCATCGCCCACACCCGCAAGGCGCTGGACCGCGGCCGCGAGGCCAAGGCCGCCTGGGAGAAGGACTTCTCCGCCTGGCGCACCGCCAACCCGGAGCGCGCCGCCTCCTTCGACCGCATCGAGGCCAACGAGCTGCCCGCCGGCTGGGAGGACGAGCTCCCCACCTTCGAGCCCGGCAAGGGCGTCGCCACCCGCGCCGCCTCCGGCAAGGTCCTCGAAGCGCTCGGCGCGGTCATCCCGGAGCTGTGGGGCGGCTCGGCCGACCTGGCCGGCTCCAACAACACCACCATCGACAAGAACTCCTCGTTCCTGCCGGTGGGCAACCCGCTGCCGGAGGCCGACCCGTACGGCCGCACCATCCACTTCGGCATCCGCGAGCACGCCATGGCCGCGGCCATGAACGGCATCGCCCTGCACGGCCACACCCGCATCTACGGCGGCACCTTCCTGGTGTTCTCCGACTACATGCGCAACGCCGTCCGCCTGTCGTCGCTGATGCACCTTCCGGTGACGTACGTGTGGACGCACGACTCCATCGGCCTGGGCGAGGACGGCCCGACCCACCAGCCGGTCGAGCACGTCGCCGCGCTGCGCGCCATCCCGGGCCTGAACGTGGTCCGTCCGGCCGACGCGAACGAGACCGCCATCGCCTGGCGCGAGATCCTCAAGCGTCACACCAAGGTGTACGGCAAGGGCGCCCCGCACGGCCTCGCCCTCACCCGACAGGGTGTACCGACCTACCCGGCGCACGAGGACACGGTCAAGGGCGGCTACGTCCTGTTCGAGGCCGAGGGCGGCCCGGCGCAGGTCGTGCTGATCGGCACCGGCTCCGAGGTCCAGCTCGCCGTCGCCGCGCGCGAGGCGCTGCAGGCCGAGGGCGTGCCGACCCGCGTCGTCTCGATGCCGTGCGTCGAGTGGTTCGAGGAGCAGGACCAGGAGTACAAGGACAGCGTCCTGCCCCCGTCCGTCAAGGCGCGAGTCGCAGTCGAGGCGGGCATCGGCCTGACCTGGCACCGTTACGTCGGCGACGCGGGCCGGATCGTGTCGCTGGAGCACTTCGGCGCGTCGGCCGACGGCGCCGTGCTGTTCCGCGAGTTCGGCCTGACCGCCGAGGCCGTGACCGCAGCCGCAAAGGCCTCCCTGAGCGAAACGGGCGGCCTGAACGCCGCTGACGCGCGCTGACACCGGTACAAGAACCAGTAGGAGATGCAATTCCCATGACAGACGCACTCAAGCGCCTCTCCGACGAGGGCGTGGCGATCTGGCTGGACGACCTGTCCCGCAAGCGCATCACGTCCGGCAACCTCGCCGAGCTGATCGACCAGCAGCACGTGGTCGGTGTCACCACCAACCCGTCGATCTTCCAGAAGGCCATCAGCAGCGGTGACGGCTACGAGCAGCAGCTCGCGGACCTCGCCGCCCGCAAGGTCACCGTCGACGAGGCCATCCGCATGATCACCACGGCGGACGTCCGCGACGCCGCCGACATCCTGCGCCCGGTCTACGACACGACCGACGGCCAGGACGGCCGCGTCTCGATCGAGGTCGACCCGCGCCTGGCGCACAACACCACGGCGACCATCGCCGAGGCCAAGCAGCTCGCCTGGCTGGTGGACCGCCCGAACACGCTCATCAAGATCCCGGCGACCGAGGCCGGCCTGCCGGCGATCACCGAGGTCATCGGCAAGGGCATCAGCGTCAACGTGACGCTGATCTTCTCGCTGGAGCGCTACCGCGCGGTCATGGACGCGTACCTGGCGGGCCTGGAGAAGGCGAAGGCCGCCGGCCTGGACCTCTCCAAGATCCACTCGGTCGCCTCGTTCTTCGTGTCCCGCGTGGACAGCGAGATCGACAAGCGCCTCGACGGCGTCGGCACCGACGAGGCGAAGGCCCTGAAGGGCAAGGCGGCCCTCGCGAACGCCCGCCTGGCCTACGAGGCCTTCGAGGAGGTGTTCGCCGGCGAGCGCTGGGCGGCCCTGGACAAGGCCCAGGCCAACAAGCAGCGTCCGCTGTGGGCCTCGACCGGCGTCAAGGACCCGGCGTACAAGGACACCCTGTACGTGGTGGACCTGGTCGCGCCCGGCACCGTGAACACCATGCCCGAGGGCACCCTGGAGGCCACCGCCGACCACGGCGAGGTCTCCGGCGACACCATTCGCGGCACCTACGAGCAGTCCCGCGCCGAGCTCGACGCGGTCGCGAAGCTCGGCATCTCGTACGACGATGTGGTGCAGCTGCTCGAAGACGAAGGCGTCGAGAAGTTCGAGGCGTCCTGGAACGACCTGCTGAAGTCGACCGAGGCGGAGCTCAAGCGCCTCGCCCCCGCGGAGGACTGAGTATTTTGTCAGCAAACGGAGCGAACCCGCTTCGTGACGCACAGGACCGACGGCTCCCGCGCATCGCGGGGCCGTCCGGCCTGGTCATTTTCGGCGTTACGGGTGACCTGTCGCGCAAGAAGCTCATGCCCGCCGTCTACGACCTCGCGAACCGCGGCCTGCTGCCTCCGGGCTTCTCGCTGATCGGATTCGCCCGTCGCGAGTGGCAGGACGAGGACTTCGCCCAGGTGGTGCACGACGCGGTCAAGGAGCACTCGCGCACCCCCTTCCGTGAAGAGGTCTGGCAGCAGCTGGTGCAGGGCTGCCGCTTCGTCCAGGGCGACTTCGACGACGACGCGGCCTTCGAGACGCTCAAGTCGACCATCGAGGAACTGGACAAGGCCCAGGGGACGGGCGGCAACTTCGCCTTCTACCTCTCGGTGCCCCCGAAGTTCTTCCCCAAGGTCGTCCAGCAGCTCAAGGACCACGGTCTGGCGCAGAAGGAGGGTTCCTGGCGGCGTGCCGTCATCGAGAAGCCCTTCGGCCACGACCTCAAGAGCGCGGAAGAACTCAACAAGGTCGTCCACGAGGTCTTCCCCCGTGACGAGGTCTTCCGGATCGACCACTACCTCGGCAAGGAGACCGTCCAGAACATCCTGGCGCTCCGCTTCGCCAACACGATGTTCGAGCCGATCTGGAACCGGTCGTACGTCGACCACGTGCAGATCACGATGGCCGAGGACATCGGCATCGGCGGCCGGGCCGGCTACTACGACGGCATCGGCGCGGCCCGTGACGTCATCCAGAACCACCTGCTCCAGCTGCTGGCGCTGACCGCGATGGAGGAGCCCGGCTCCTTCCACCCCAAGGCGCTGGTGGCCGAGAAGCTCAAGGTCCTGACCGCCGTGGAGCTGCCCGAGGACCTGGGCAAGCACACCGTGCGCGGCCAGTACTCGGCCGCCTGGCAGGGCGGCGAGAAGGTCGTCGGGTACCTCGAAGAGGACGGCATCGACCCCAAGTCGAAGACCGACACCTACGCGGCCATCCGCCTGGAGATCAACAACCGCCGCTGGGCGGGCGTCCCGTTCTACCTGCGGACGGGCAAGCGCCTCGGCCGCCGGGTGACCGAGATCGCGGTCGTCTTCAAGCGGGCCCCCTACCTGCCGTTCGAGTCGGGCGCGACCGAGGAGCTGGGGCAGAACGCCCTGGTCATCCGGGTCCAGCCGGACGAGGGCGTGACGGTCCGCTTCGGCTCCAAGGTGCCGGGCACCTCCATGGAGGTCCGGGACGTCACGATGGACTTCGCGTACGGCGAGTCCTTCACCGAGTCCAGCCCCGAGGCGTACGAGCGGCTGATCCTCGATGTCCTGCTGGGTGACGCGAACCTCTTCCCGCGCCACCAGGAGGTCGAGCTGTCCTGGAACATCCTCGACCCGATCGAGGAGTACTGGGACAAGCACGGCAAGCCCGCGCAGTACCCGGCGGGTACCTGGGGGCCGGTCGAGGCGGACGAGATGCTCGCACGAGACGGACGGAGCTGGCGCCGGCCATGAAGATCGACCTCACGGAGACCACCTCCAGCAGGATCAACGCCGCGTTGGTGCAGGCGCGCCGGGACATCGGCACGCCGGCCATCGGCATGGTCCTCACGCTGGTGATCGTGACCGACGAGGAGAACGCGTACGACGCGCTCAAGTCGGCGAACGACGCTTCCCACGAACACCCCTCGCGGATCATCGTCGTCGTCAAGCGGATCAGCCGATCGCCGCGCAGCCGCCGCGAAGCCCGGCTCGACGCGGAGATCCGCGTCGGGGCGGACTCCGGCACCGGCGAGACGATCGTGCTCCGCCTGCACGGTGAACTGGTCGACCACGCCCAGTCGGTGGTTCTCCCGCTCCTGCTGCCCGACGCCCCCGTGGTCGTCTGGTGGCCGGAGGGCGCTCCGGCGGACCTGGCGGGCGACCCGCTGGGGGCGCTGGGGCAGCGCCGGATCACGGACACGTACTCGTGCGAGGACCCGGTCGCGGCCCTCGGCAGCCGGGCGGCGGCCTACGCCCCCGGCGACACGGACCTGTCCTGGACCCGGATCACCCCGTGGCGTTCGATGCTGGCGGCCGCGCTGGACCAGCAGCAGAACCTGGCGGTCGTCTCGGCGACCGTCGAGGGCGAGAACGACAACCCGAGCTGCGAGCTGCTGGCCATGTGGCTCGCGGACCGCCTCGGGGTCCCGGTCAACCGCACCCTTTCGGGCGGCCCGGGTCTGACCGCCGTCCGCATGGAGACCAAGGACGGCGTGATCGTCCTGGACCGCGCGGACGGCGCCCTGGCGACGCTGTGCATGCCGGGGCAGCCCGACCGCTCCGTGGCGCTCCAGCGCCGCGACACGGCCGAGCTGCTGGCGGAGGAGCTGCGCCGGCTGGACCCGGACAACACCTACGAGGCCTCGCTGAAGTTCGGCGTGGCCCGGCTGGAGGCCACCGCCCCGGCGGCGCCCGCGGCCGGGACGAAGCCGGCCGAGGCGAAGTCCGAGACCCCGCCCTCGAAGCCGGCTCCCAAGCCGGCGAAGAAGGCCGCGGCCAAGTAACCGCAGGGCGGGGCCCTTTCCCGGGCCCCGCCCCGCGGCACCTCCCGCGGAACCACCGCGCCCCGGAACCACCGCACCCCGAACTACCAAGAAGGCGGCAGCACATGGGTATGACGACTCCCCAGGTCGTCGTCCACCGGGACAAGGAGCTGATGGCCCAGGCCGCGGCGGCCCGGCTCATCACGAAGATCGTGGACGCGCAGGCCGCCCGCGGCAGCGCCTCCGTGGTCCTGACCGGCGGCCGCAACGGCAACGGCCTCCTGGCGGCCCTGGCCGCCGCCCCCGCCCGGGACGCGATCGACTGGGCCCGCCTCGACCTGTGGTGGGGGGACGAGCGGTACCTCCCCGCGGACGACCCCGAGCGCAACCACACCCAGGCCCGCGAGGCCCTCCTGGACTCCGTCCCGGTGGACCCGGCCCGCGTGCACGTGATGCCCGCCTCCGACGGCCCGTACGGCGCCGACGTGGACGCGGCCGCCGCCTCGTACGCGGCCGAACTGGCCAAGGCGGCCGGCCCGGAGGACCACGGCCCGGTCCCCCGCTTCGACGTACTGATGCTGGGCGTCGGCCCCGACACCCACGTGGCGTCGCTGTTCCCCGAGCACCCCGCCGCGCGCGAGACGGAGCGTACGGTCGTCGGCGTCCACGGCGCCCCGAAGCCGCCGCCCACCCGGGTCTCCCTCACCCTCCCGGCGATCCGGGCGGCCCGTGAGGTCTGGCTGCTCGCGGCCGGCGAGGACAAGGCCGGCGCGGTCGCCATCGCCCTCGGCGGCGCGGGCGAGGTCCAGGCCCCGGCCGCGGCCGCCCACGGCCGCAGCCGCACCCTGTGGCTCCTGGACCGCGCGGCCGCTGCCGAACTGCCGTCGGACATGTACCCGCCGGCCTCCGCCTGACCGGTCCCGGAAACGTACGGAGGGCCCGTCCCGCACACCGGAAACGGTGCGCGGGACGGGCCCTTCGCCGTGGGTCAGGCCCGGCCGCGGAGCTCGCGGTAGGCGGCCACCAGGGTCCGCGTCGACGGGTCGAGGGACTCGGTACCCGTGCCCTCCGTCAAGGCCGGCTCCACCCGCTTGGCGAGGACCTTGCCCAGTTCGACGCCCCACTGGTCGAAGGAGTCGATGTTCCACACCGCGCCCTGGACGAACACCTTGTGCTCGTAGAGGGCGATGAGCTGGCCCAGGACCGCCGGGGTCAGGTCGCCGGCGAGGATCGTCGTCGTCGGGTGGTTGCCCTGGAAGGTCTTGTGCGGGACGAGTTCCTCGGCCACGCCCTCGGCCCGTACCTCGTCGGCGGTCTTGCCGAAGGCCAGCGCCTGCGTCTGCGCGAAGAAGTTCGCCATCAGCAGGTCGTGCTGGGCGACCAGCCCGGGCAGCAGGTCGGCCACCGGCCGGGCGAAGCCGATGAAGTCGGCGGGGATCACCCGGGTGCCCTGGTGGATCAGCTGGTAGTACGCGTGCTGGCCGTTGGTGCCGGGCGTGCCCCAGACCACCGGACCCGTCTGCCAGTCCACCCGGTTGCCCTCGCGGTCGACGGACTTGCCGTTGGACTCCATGTCCAGCTGCTGCAAGTAGGCGGTGAAGCGCGACAGGTAGTGGCTGTAGGGCAGTACCGCGTGCGACTGCGCGTCGAAGAAGGCCCCGTACCAGACGCCCAACAGGCCCATCAGGAAGGGGGCGTTCTGCTCGGGCGGCGCCGTGCGGAAGTGCTCGTCCATCGCGTGGAAGCCGCGCAGCATCTCGCGGAAGGCGTCCGGGCCGATGGCGATCATCAGCGAGAGGCCGATGGCCGAGTCGAAGGAGTAGCGCCCGCCGACCCAGTCCCAGAACCCGAACATGTTGGCCGTGTCGATGCCGAACGCGGAGACCTTCTCCTCGTTGGTGGACAGCGCCACGAAGTGCCGGGCCACGGCCTCGTCGCCGGCGCCCAGTTCCGCGAGCAGCCAGTTCCGTGCCGAGGTGGCGTTGGTGATGGTCTCGATGGTCGTGAAGGTCTTCGAGGCGATGATGAACAGCGTCTCGGCCGCGTCCAGGTCCCGGACGGCCTCGTGCAGGTCGGCGCCGTCCACGTTGGACACGAAGCGCACGGTCAGCGAGCGGTCGGTGAAGGCGCGCAGCGCCTCGTACGCCATCGCCGGACCGAGGTCGGAGCCGCCGATGCCGATGTTGACGACGTTCTTGATCGGCTTGCCGGTGTGGCCCTTCCACTCCCCCGACCGCACCCGGTCGGAGAAGGCGGCCATCTTGTCGAGGACCGCGTGCACGCCGGGTACGACGTTCTCGCCGTCCACCTCGACGACGGCGTCCGCGGGGGCGCGCAGGGCGGTGTGCAGGACCGCCCGGTCCTCGGTGGTGTTGATCTTCTCGCCGCGGAACATGGCGTCCCGCAGCGCGGCCACGCCGGTCGCCGACGCGAGTTCGCGGAGCAGCGCGAGCGTCTCGTCCGTCACGAGGTGCTTCGAATAGTCGATGTACAGGTCCCCGACCCGCAGCGTGTAGTTGGTGCCCCGGTCGGGGTCCGTCTCGAACAGCTCCCGCAGATGCGTGTGCCCCAGCTCTTCGCGGTGCTTGCCGAGCGCGTTCCACTCGGGCGTCCGGTCGAGCCTCGTACGGCTGTCTGCGTTCATCTCGGACATCAACCCACTTCTTCCTGTCCTGTTGTGCCCCGCCACCTCCAACCTAAGGGATCCGAAGGGGGACAACGCACACAAAGGGGCCCGGCCCGCGGGATTCCTCATCCCACGGGCCGGGCCCCCGGTCACTCTTGAGTGCGGCTCAGGTCGCCGCCGAGCCTCAGATCTCGCCGCGGAGCTTCGCGAGCGCCTCGGCGAGGATCGCCTCGCCGTCGGCGTCGGTGCGACGCTCCCGCACGTACGCGAGGTGCGTCTTGTACGGCTCCGTGCGCGGCGGGGCGGGCGGGTTGTCCCGGTCCTGGCCGGCCGGGAATCCGCAGCGCGGGCAGTCCCAGGTGTCCGGCACCTGCGCGTCACTGGCGAAGCTCGGCTGCGTCTCGTGCCCGTTCGAGCACCAGAAGGAGATGCGCAGACGGGGCGCGGACTCACCGCGCTCGGCCTCGCCCATCGGCCCGGCTCCGACCCGACTTCCACGAATCGCGTTGCCACTTGCCACGGTCGTAACTCCCTGCGTGATGGTGCCGCGGAGCGTGAGGGATGTCCGCTGCGGGCGCCCCAGTCTACGTAAGGCCCAACGCACGTCCAGCAACCGGAGTTACTCGCTCCAGGCTGTGGCCGCCGGGTCCCATGATAGGCCGGGGGGCGCCGGCCGGACGGCCGGAACGGCGAGAACGGTCAGCTGCTCGACTTCATGATCAGGCCGAGCGCGACGATGCACGCGAACCACAGGAGGCCGACCACGACGGTGATGCGGTCCAGGTTGCGCTCCGCCACGGAGGAACCGCCGACCGACGACTGCATACCGCCGCCGAACATGTCGGAGAGGCCGCCGCCCTTGCCCTTGTGCATCAGCACGAGCAGCATCAGCAGGGCGCTGAAAACGACCAGGGCGATCGAGAACCCCATAATCACGGCTGATTCCTACTTTCTGGGCATTCTGGGCTTTCAGGTTTCACCGGACCTGCGACGGGCGCGGGGGCCAGCGGCTGTCTGTACAGCCCCTGGCCCCCGCAAGGGTACGACGGATCCGCCCTACCGCATACTCACTGGTCGCGGAAGCGGACGATCTTGACGAACTCGTCCACGTCCAGTGCCGCGCCGCCGATCAGGGCCCCGTCGACGTCGGGCTGGGCCATGATCGCGGCGATGTTGCCGGACTTCACCGAGCCGCCGTACTGGATGCGGACCTTGTCGGCCAGCTCCTGCGAGTACAGCTCCGCGAGACGGCCGCGGATCGCCCCGCAGACCTCCTGCGCGTCCTCGGGGGTGGCGACCTCGCCGGTCCCGATCGCCCAGACGGGCTCGTACGCGATCACGATGGACTCGACCTGCTCGGCCGGGACGTCCTTGAGGCCGCCGTCGACCTGCTTCAGCGTGTACGGGACCTGCTCGCCGGCCTTGCGGACGTCGAGGCCCTCGCCGACGCACAGGATCGGGGTGATCCCGTGCTTGTAGGCGGCCTTGACCTTGGCGTTGCAGATCTCGTCGTTCTCGCCGTGGTACTGGCGGCGCTCGCTGTGGCCGACGGCCACGAAGGAGCACTTCAGCTTCGACAGCATCGGGCCGGAGATCTCGCCGGTGTAGGCACCGGAGTCGTACTGCGAGATGTCCTGGGCGCCGTACTTGATCTTCAGCTTGTCGCCGTCGACCAGGGTCTGGACCGAGCGCAGGTCGACGAAGGGCGGCAGGACCGCGACCTCGACGGCGTCGTAGTCCTTGTCGGCCAGGGCGAAGGAGAGCTTCTGGACGTGGGCGATGGCCTCAAGGTGGTTGAGGTTCATCTTCCAGTTGCCCGCCATCAGCGGGGTGCGGCCGTTTTCAACTGCGGTCATGTGGGTTCAGCCCTCCAGGGCAGCGAGGCCGGGGAGCGTCTTGCCTTCGAGGTATTCGAGGCTTGCGCCGCCACCGGTGGAAATGTGGCCGAATGCCTTCTCGTCGAAGCCCAGGATGCGGACCGCGGCGGCGCTGTCTCCGCCGCCGACCACGGTGAAGGCGTCGCTGTCGACGAGGGCCTGCGCGATGGCGGTGGTGCCGCCCGCGTAGTCGGGGTGCTCGAAGACGCCGACCGGGCCGTTCCAGAAGACGGTCTTGGCATCGGCGATCTTCGACGCGTAGAGCTCGCGCGTCTTCGGGCCGATGTCCAGGCCCTCCTTGTCGGCGGGGATCTTGTCCGCGGCGACGGTGTCGAAGACCGCCGGGGCCTTGGTCTTCAGGTCCGGGAACTCGGCCGAGACCAGGACGTCGACCGGGAGGACCAGCTCGACGCCGGTCTTCTTGGCGCGCTCCATGTACTCCGTGACGACCGGGATCTGGTCTTCCTGGAGCAGGGAGATGCCGACCTCGTGGCCCTGGGCCTTGAGGAAGGTGTAGGCCATGCCGCCGCCGATGAGGATGCGGTCGGCCTTGCCGAGCAGCTCGTCGATGACGGCGAGCTTGTCGGAGACCTTGGCGCCGCCGAGGACCACGACGTAGGGGCGCTCGACCTCGTCGGTCAGCTTCTTCAGGACGCCGACCTCGGTGGCGATGAGGTAGCCGGCCGCGTGCGGGAGGCGGGCGGGCAGGTCGAAGACCGAGGCGTGCTTGCGGTGGACGGCGCCGAAGCCGTCGCCGACGTAGACGTCCGCAAGCTCGGCGAGCTGGTCCGCGAAGGCGCCGCGCTCGGCGTCGTCCTTCGAGGTCTCACCGGCGTTGAAGCGCAGGTTCTCGATCACGGCGACCTGGCCGTCGGCGAGGGCGGCAACGGTCTCCTTGGCGGACGCGCCGACGGTGTCGGTGGCGAACGCGACCTCCGTGCCGAGCAGCTCGCCGAGGCGGGCGGCGGCGGGGGCGAGGGAGAACTCCGGCTCGACGCCGGTGCCCTTCGGGCGGCCCAGGTGCGAAGCGACGACCACGCGGGCGCCGGCCTCGGCGAGCTTCGCGACGGTCGGCCGGACGGCGCGGATGCGGCCGTCGTCGGTGATCGTGGTGGTGCCCTTGGCGAACGGGACGTTGAGGTCCGCGCGGACGAATACCCGCTTGCCCTGGACGCCCTCGGCGAGCAGTTCGTCGATCGTCTTCATGCTGTTCCTACTCCTTTGATGCCTTCACCCGAAGGGCGAGGAAGGGAGAACGAGGCAAGCAACAGGGCCCGTGCCGCGCTCCATCGCGCTGCCCGGACCCTGTGCTCACATCGTGGTGCCTTGCCCTGCGTACTTAGAGCTGACCGCCGACGAAGACGGTGAGGTCGACGAGACGGTTGGAGTAGCCCCACTCGTTGTCGTACCAGCCGACGACCTTAACCTGCGTCCCGTCCTGCACCATCGTCAGGGAGGAGTCGAACGTGCAGGAGGCCGGCCAGTTGACGATGTCCGAGGACACGATGGCGTCCTCGGTGTAGTCGAGGATGCCCTTCAGCTGGCCCTCGGAGGCCTTCTGGAACGCGGCGTTGATCTCTTCCACGGTGGTCTCGCGGGAGAGCTCCAGTACGAGGTCGGTGACCGAGCCGGTGGGGACCGGGACGCGCATGGCGATGCCGTCCAGCTTGCCCTTGAGCTGCGGGAGGACCAGCGCGGTGGCCTTGGCGGCACCGGTGGAGGTCGGGATGATGTTCTCGGCGGCGGCGCGGGCGCGGCGCAGGTCCGAGTGCGGGAAGTCCAGGATGCGCTGGTCGTTCGTGTACGCGTGGACCGTCGTCATCATGCCCTTGACGATGCCGAAGTTCTCGTCGAGGACCTTGGCCATCGGCGCCACGCAGTTGGTGGTGCAGGAGGCGTTGGAGATGACGTGGTGGTTGGCCGCGTCGTACTTGTCGTGGTTGACGCCCATCACGATCGTGATGTCCTCGTCCTTGGCCGGAGCCGAGATGAGGACCTTCTTCGCGCCGGCCGCGATGTGCTTGGCGGCGTCGGCCTTCTTCGTGAAGATGCCGGTCGACTCGATGACGATGTCGGCGCCCAGTTCGCCCCAGGGGAGGTTCGCGGGGTCGCGCTCGGCGAACGTCTTGAAGGTGTTGCCACCCACCGTGATGGTGTCCGCGGTGTGGGAGACCTCGGCCTTGAGGCGGCCCAGGATGGTGTCGTACTTGAGCAGGTGCACCAGAGTGGCGTTGTCAGTCAGGTCGTTGACACCGACGATCTCGATGTCCGCTCCCTGCTCCAGGAGCGCACGGAAGTAGTTGCGGCCAATTCGGCCAAAACCGTTGATGCCTACGCGGATCGTCACGAACCGATCTCCTCGTTGGTGCGCCGGTCTGTCCGCCGGCGAGCTGTATGGGATGTCCCCGACCGCTTACGACCCTACCTCTCCGTGAGCTTCCAAGTGACATCGGCCGGGGCCTGACACGCCCCGGAGCCCCGTACCACTGGTGCTGGTACGGGGTCCTGGGACTTTGTGCCCCGTCACTCAGGGTGAGTGACGGGAGGGGTGCTGATCAGCGGTTCAGCGCCCGGAGCGCCTTACCGACGAGTACGGCACGATCGGCCGTGGCCGGCACGTGTTCCAGCCCGAAGCCGAGGAGCACGGTGTCACGCGTAGTGACCGCGGCGTAGGACTTGAACAGTTCGCCGGTCCTGGACCAATCGCCCGGAACATCGGGACTTCCGGCCGGGGCGCCCGGGACGGTCCAGCCGCCGAGGGAGGTTTCGAAGCCCTCCGCGGCCTGGTCGGCTCCGGCCACGTTCAAGCGGGCCTCGTCGGCGAACACGCCGCGGCCGCCGGAGCCCGGGTCGGTGATGTAGGCGAGGGAGACCTCGACGGACTTGCCGGCGTAGGCGCTCAGGTCGAAGGAGACCTGCTTCCAGCCGCCGGAGGAGCCGGTGAAGCTGTTCCAGGTTCCGCTGGTGCCCTTCGGCGCGCAGCCGCCCGCCTCCACGGTGAGGTAGCGGCGCAGGAAGGGGTGGCCGTTGACGAAGAACCCGGCGCCGCACTCCGCCGGGACGGTGGCCGAGGTCAGTCCGCCCGCGTCCGGGAGCGTGGTCCAGTCGTCCCCGCCGGCCGTACGGGCCTCCAGCGCGGCGTGGTCGTAGCCCTCCTCGGTGTTCCAGTTGAGGGCCAGCTTGAGCTGCGGCTTGTCGGCGGCGGTGACCTTGGTGAGGTCGATGGTGCGGGTGAGCCGGCGCCAGTCGTCGTCGTCATGGGTGGCCGAGGCCATCCCGGTGCCGGCGTACGGGGCGTACGGGTTCTTCACTCCGGTGTACTGGCCCGCCTGCGCGCTCTTGAACTGCGGGAACTGCGCGGGCGCCAGGGTCTCGGAGGTCACGGTGTAGGCGCCCGGGGCGTTGAGCGGGTTGCCCGCGGCGTCGCCCAGGCCGCCCTTGCCGCCGGTCAGCGCGCCCGCTCCGGTGAAGCCGGTGGGGCCGGTGACGCCGGCCCGGCCGTAGGCGCCGAGCCAGTACTGGCTGAAGTCGTTGGTCACGGCCCGGCCGACCTGGGCGTTGCCGCCCGCCAGTTCACCGGCCTCGATGAGCTTGCCGCCCTCGTTGAGGAAGTCGCGGACCGCCAGCTGGGTGTCGCCGCCGGGGGTCTTGGCGCCCGTGTAGTGGACGACGGTGCCGAAGTGCGACAGCACCCCGAGGTGGTGCGGGGCGCCCTGGGTGGCCACGTCCCAGACGGCCGCGGACCTTCCGTTGGCGCGCAGCGCGTCGACGTAGGCCGAGGCGTGCTGGGCCTTGGCGCCCTCCTCGGCCACGACCAGGACGTCCGCGCGGGGCCGCTCGGCGACGGTGTACGTGAAGTGCTCGCTGGAGACCTGCCCGCCGGAGCGGTCGCGGCCGGTGAACCAGACCTCGACCTTGTCACCGGGCCGGGTGCCGTCGACCTCGGCCCGGTACTCGTCGAACCAGTTGTTGTCCTCGCCGCCGTAGGTTTCGCCGCCCTTCCAGGGCTCCAGTTCCTCGTCGTGGGCGCGGCCGCCGTTGACGCGGAAGTTGAGTTCCTTGTCGCGCAGGGACTTGCGGGCGGTGACGGAGACCGTCTGGTCCTCGCCGCGGGCGACGTAGGAGGTCGTGAACGGGTCCGGGGTGAAGTCCGCGGCGCTCAGGCCGACGGCGGAGGCCGGCCGGTCGGGGTGCGCGGCGCTCTCGCCGACGGTCAGCGCGAAGGGGACGTTCTTGGCGAACTCCGCCTGGATGAGCTTCTCGTCGTCCGGGAAGTTGAAGCCGGAGGCGCAGTCCTCGGGCTTCCACCGGTCGTTCGGGTCGATCTCGGAGGCCGTCTGGCAGGTGGTCATCTCGGGCGTGAACATCATGGCGCCGTTGACGTTCGCGGCGTGTCCGTCGGCCTCGCCGTTGGTGGTGTACAGCTCGGAGGAGAGCTGCGGGTAGTAGCCGGGGACGGCCGGGTTCTCCGGGGTGCCGGCGAGCGCCTTGTAGGCGACGTCGTCCGGGGTGGGGGTGGCCACCTGCCAGCCGACACCGTAGAGGATCAGTTCGGACGCGGAGTGGTAGTTGATGGCGTACTCGAAGCCGATGCGCTTCTGGAAGGCGTCCAGGGCGCGCGTCTCGGGCTCGGAGGCCGCCTTGGGGCCGCGGTAGGTCTCGCTCGCCTCGTTCGGCGAGGAACCCTCGTTGTCGTAGCCCCACTTGTAGGAGAAGTTGCGGTTGAGGTCCACGCCGTCGCCGGCGCCGATCTTGCCGTCGCCGTTGTTGTCACGGAGGTTCTTGCGCCACAGGCGGGCGTCGTCGGCGGTGAACGTGTGGTCGTAGCCGTCGGGGTTGGCGGAGAGCAGGAACCAGAGCTCGGTGGAGTCCACCAGCTTCGTGATCCGCGGGTCCTTGCCGTAGTTGTCGAGGGTGTGGTGCATCAGCCGCCGGGTCATCTCGGGGGTGATCCACTCGCGGGCGTGCTGGTTGGACATGTAGAGCACGGAGGGCTTGTCGCCGTCCTTGGCCTTCTTGGCGTTCTTGGTGACCTTGAGGGCGAGGATGTCCTTGCCCTGGACGGTCTTGCCGATGGAGACGACCTTGGTGAGCGCCTGGTGCTGCTGTGCCGTGCGCAGGATCTCCTCCCGCAGGCCGCCGCCGCCGCTGTAGGGGCGGAACACCCCGTCCCCGGCGGCCTTGGCGCGGGCCAGGCCCTGGGCGGGGACCTTGCGTTCGGCGAGCGCGATCCCCTGGGCGGCGAGCTGCTCGGCCTGGTCGCCGGTGAGGAAGAGCTCGACCTTGGCCGTCCCGGTCTCCGGGGCACGCTCGGCGAGTTCGTGGGCGTCCTGGCCGGCTGCCAGGACGAGCGGGACCTGCTCGCGGGTGATGTCGGCGTCGTAGACCCGCACCTCGTCGGCGCCGGATGCGGTGCCGGGCACGGGCTGGGCCTGGGCCGTCGCGGGTAGTGCGGCCAGTGTGGTTCCGAAGACGAGTGCGCTTGCGGCGAGGATCGTTCTCGCGCGGTGCCTCATGTGCCCCCCTGGGCGTCGTCTGCCACGAAAGCGTGCGGACGCCAGGCTCACGACCGGCCCGTGCTCATGTCAATGGGGCATACCGCGAAGGGCCCGCACGGGTGAGCGTGCGGGCCCCTGTCGGCGTACGGGTGCGGCCGGGTCAGCCGGCCATGTTGTCGGCCAGTTCCTCGCTGAGGTCGAGGTTGCACTCGGTGCCCGGGATGCCGAGGTCCTGGGCCCGCTTGTCGGCCATGGCGAGCAGGCGGCGGATCCGGCCCGCGACCGCGTCCTTGGTCAGCGGCGGGTCGGCCAGTGCGCCGAGCTCCTCCAGGGAGGCCTGCTTGTGCTCCATGCGCAGCCGGCCGGCCGCGGCGAGGTGCTCGGGGACCTCCTCGCCGAGGATCTCCAGCGCGCGCTGCACGCGGGCTCCGGCGGCCACCGCGGCCCGCGCCGAGCGGCGCAGGTTGGCGTCGTCGAAGTTGGCGAGGCGGTTCGCGGTGGCGCGGACCTCCCGGCGCATCCGGCGCTCCTCCCAGGCCAGCACCGATTCGTGGGCGCCGAGGCGGGTCAGCAGGGCGCCGATCGCGTCGCCGTCGCGGACCACGACCCGGTCCACACCGCGCACCTCGCGCGCCTTGGCGGCGATGGAGAGCCGTCGGGCGGCGCCGACCAGGGCCAGGGCGGCCTCCGGTCCGGGGCAGGTGACCTCCAGGGAGGAGGACCGGCCCGGCTCGGTGAGGGAGCCGTGAGCCAGGAAGGCGCCGCGCCAGGCCGCCTCCGCGTCACAGGTGGCCCCCGAGACCACCTGCGGGGGCAGACCCCGGATGGGGCGGCCGCGGCCGTCCACGAGGCCGGTCTGGCGTGCCAGCTGGTCGCCGCCCGCCACGACCCGGACGACGAAGCGGCTGCCCCGGCGCAGACCGCCCGGGGCCATCACGACCAGGTCCGAGGAGTGTCCGAAGATCTCCAGGATGTCCTTGCGCAGCCGGCGGGCGGCGATCCCGGTGTCCAGTTCCGCCTCGATGACGATGCGGCCGCTCACCAGGTGCAGCCCGCCCGCGAACCGAAGAATCGCCGAAACCTCCGCCTTCCTGCAGCAGGTCCGGGTGACGGGCAGGCGGGAGATCTCATCCTTCACCGCGGGCGTCATCGCCATGGGCCGATCCTTCCATGCATCCGAAAAATACGGTCGTACGCGGCGGCCAGCAGCTCCGGGTCGTGTTTCGGAGAGCCGTCCTGTCGGGCCACCGGCGCCAGCTCGACCGCGGCACCGAACCGTTTTGCGGCATCGGAGAGGGACTCGCGGTCGGGCACGGCGGCCTCGTCGGCCAGCACCACGTCCAGGGCGAGTTTAGGGGCGTGTCGGGCCAAAACCTCCAAATGACGCTGCGGAGAGAAGCCTTCTGTTTCGCCGGGCTGCGGTGCGAGGTTCAGCGACAGGACGCGCCGCGCCTTCGTCTGGACCAGCGCGTCGAGCAGTTCCGGCACCAGCAGGTGCGGGATGACGGAGGAGAACCAGGACCCCGGACCGAGGACCACCCAGTCGGCGTCGAGCACCGCGGCGACGGCCTCGGGCACCGCCGGCGGGTCCCTCGGCACGACCTGGACGGAGAGCACCTCACCGGGGGTGAGGGCCACCGTGGCCTGTCCCCGGACGGTGTCGACGTCCTCCGGGCGGGCCGGATCGTGCCCCTTGACGAGCGCCTGGAGTTCCAGCGGCACCGCCGACATCGGCAGGACGCGGCCCTGCGCGCCCAGCAGTTTCCCGACCAGGTCGAGGGCCTGGACGGGGTCCCCGAGCTGTTCCCACAGGGCGACGATCAGCAGGTTGCCGACGGCGTGCTCGTGCAGGTCGCCGCGCGACTGGAAGCGGTGCTGGATGACGCGGGACCAGGTCTGGCCCCACTCGTCGTCCCCGCACAGCGCGGCCAGGGCCTTGCGCAGGTCGCCGGGCGGCAGGACGCCGAGCTCCTCCCGGAGCCGGCCGCTGGAGCCGCCGTCGTCGGCGACGGTGACCACCGCGGTGAGCTCACCGGTGATCCGGCGCAGCGCGGCGAGGGAGGCCGACAGCCCCATGCCGCCGCCGAGGGCGACGACCTTGGGGGCGACCACCTTGGGTGCCGCGCCGCGGCGGCCGGTGCGGCCCGCGCCCTCCTCGCCCCTGGGGGCGAGGCGGCGCAGGCGGCGCAGCCGCAGGGTCCGTCCGGTCACTCGCGCCCCATGTCCCGGTGGACGACGACGGTCTCGACTCCCTCGGAGGCGAGGCGGGCGGCGAGCTTCTCGGACATGGCCACGCTGCGGTGCTTGCCGCCCGTGCAGCCGACCGCGATGGTCACGTACCGCTTGCCCTCGCGGCGGTAGCCGGTGGCGATGAGCTGGAGCAGCTCGGTGTAGCGGTCGAGGAACTCCTTGGCGCCGGGCTGGCTGAAGACGTAGCCCGACACCTCCTCGTTGAGCCCGGTGAAGGGGCGCAGCTCCGGGACCCAGTGCGGGTTGGGGATGAAGCGGCAGTCGACGACGAGGTCCGCGTCGACGGGGAGGCCGTACTTGTAGCCGAAGGACATGACGGTGGCCCGCAGCTCGGGCTCCTCGTCGCCGGCGAACTGGGCGTCCATCTTGGCGCGCAGTTCGTGGACGTTCAGGCTGGAGGTGTCGATGACCAGGTCGGCGTCGCCGCGCAGCTCGCGCAGCAGGTCGCGCTCGGCGGCGATGCCGTCGGTGATGCGGCCGTCGCCCTGGAGGGGGTGCGGGCGGCGGACCGACTCGAAGCGGCGGACCAGGGCGTCGTCGGAGGACTCCAGGAAGACGATGCGCCGGGTGACGCCCTTGCTGTCGAGGTCCGAGAGGGACTCGCGCAGCGCGTCGAAGAACTGCCGGCCCCGGACGTCGACGACGACGGCGATGCGCGCCACGTTGCCCTGGGAGCGGGCGCCGAGCTCCACCATGGTGGGGATCAGCGCGGGCGGCAGGTTGTCGACGACGAACCAGCCGAGGTCCTCCAGGCACTTGGCCGCCGTACTGCGGCCGGCTCCGGACATGCCGGAGATGATCACCAGCTCGGGGATGGCCGCCTCGGCGTTGTCGCCGGGCTCCACGGTCGTGCCCGTACTCACCTGTGCTCCGTCTCGGTCGTGCTCGGTCTTGCGTTCGGACTCGTGCTCGGTCATTGCTCGGTCCCCCGTTCGGACGATGCTCCCGCTGGCGCGGGGGTCTCGTCCTCCATGATCTCTCCTGTCGCCGTGTTGACGGCAGGACCAGCGGGAACCGCCTGGGCGAGGGCCGCGGCCACGGTCTCGGCCGTCTTGCGGCCTATGCCCGGGACCTCGCAGATCTGGTCGATTGTCGCCTGTCTCAGCTTCTTCACCGAACCGAAGTGTTTGATCAAGGCCTGCTTGCGGCTCTCGCCGAGGCCGGACACCTCGTCCAGCGGCCCGGACCGCAGCCGCTTGCCGCGCTTGCTGCGCTGGTACTGGATGGCGAACCGGTGGGCTTCGTCACGGACCCGCTGGAGCAGGTACAGACCCTCGCTGGTGCGGGGCAGGACGACGGGGTCGTCCTCTCCGGGCAGCCAGACCTCTTCCAGGCGCTTGGCCAGGCCGCACACGGCCACGTCGTCGACGCCGAGCTCTTCCAGGGCCCGCTTGGCGGCGGCGACCTGCGGCTGACCGCCGTCGACCACGACCAGCTGCGGCGGGTAGGCGAACCGCTTGGGCCGGCCGTCGTCCTCGGCGGGGACCTCGCCGCCCCGCAGGGCCTCGGTGTCCTCGGCGTGCCCGGCGTGCTCGGCGGTCTCGGCGTTCCGGGCGTCCTCGGGGGACCACTCCCCCGTCTTCAGCTTCTCCTGGAGGTAGCGGCGGAAGCGGCGGGAGACGACCTCGTGCATGGAGCGGACGTCGTCCTGCCCCTCGAAGGACTTGATCTGGAAGCGGCGGTATTCGCTCTTGCGGGCGAGTCCGTCCTCGAAGACGACCATGGAGGCCACGACGTCGTCGCCCTGGAGGTGGGAGATGTCGAAGCACTCGATGCGCAGCGGGGCGCTGTCCAGTTCCAGCGCCTCGGCGATCTCCTCCAGGGCCCGGGAGCGGGTGGTGAGGTCGCCGGCCCGCTTGGTCTTGTGGAGGGCGAGGGACTGCTGGGCGTTGCGGTGGACGGTCTCCATGAGGGCCTTCTTGTCGCCGCGCTGCGGGATGCGCAGGCTGACCAGCGAGCCGCGCCGCTCGGCGAGCCACAGGGCCAGCGCCGGGGTGTCCTCGGGGAGCGCCGGGACGAGCACCTCCTTGGGGACGGCCTCGCCCTGCTCCTCCCCGTAGAGCTGCTGGAGGGCGTGCTCGACGAGTCCGGCGGTGTCCACGGCCTCGACCTTGTCGGTGACCCAGCCGCGCTGGCCGCGGACGCGGCCGCCGCGGACGTGGAAGATCTGCACGGCGGCTTCGAGCTCGTCCTCGGCGACGGCGATCAGGTCGGCGTCGGTGGCGTCGGCGAGGACGACGGCGTTCTTCTCCATGGCCCGGCGCAGGGCCCCCATGTCGTCGCGCAGGCGGGCCGCCTTCTCGTACTCCATCTCCTCGGCCGCCTCGTGCATCTGCTGTTCGAGGCGGGAGAGGTAGGTGCCGGTGCGGCCGGCCATGAAGTCGCAGAAGTCCTCGGCGAGTTCGCGGTGCTCCTCGGGGGTGACCCGGCCCACGCAGGGCGCGGAGCACTTGCCGATGTAGCCGAGCAGGCAGGGCCGGCCGATCTGCGCGGACCGCTTGAACACACCCGCGGAGCAGGTCCGTACCGGGAACACCCGGAGCATCAGGTCGACGGTCTCGCGGATGGCCCAGGCGTGCCCGTACGGGCCGAAGTAGCGCACGCCCTTCTTCTTGGGGCCGCGCATCACCTGGACGCGGGGGTACTCCTCGTTCATGGTCACGGCGAGGGAGGGGTAGCTCTTGTCGTCCCGGTACTTGACGTTGAACCGGGGGTCGAACTCCTTGATCCAGGAGTATTCGAGCTGGAGCGCCTCGACCTCGGTGGAGACCACGGTCCACTCGACGGAGGCGGCGGTGGTGACCATCGTGGCGGTGCGGGGGTGCAGGCCTGCGACGTCCTGGAAGTAGCTGGCCAGGCGTTGGCGCAGGCTCTTGGCCTTCCCGACGTAGATCACCCGGCGGTGCTCGTCGCGGAACTTGTAGACCCCCGGGGAGTCGGGGACCTGCCCAGGCTTGGGGCGGTAGCTGGAAGGGTCGGCCATGCCGCCCACCCTACTGTCGCGCACCGACAACCGGCCGTACCCGCCGCCTCCGGCACCTCCCCGGGCCCGCCCCGACGACGTCCGCCGCCCCGGCCGCGACAGGGCGGGGCGGCGCGGGGCGGGCCCGAGCCGGAGGGCCCGGCCCCTGAAGCGGAGCCGGACCCTGCGGGCGGGGAGGCGGGTGGTCAGGGCCGGCGGGCCGCCGGGCTCCGGCGGCGCAGCACCAGCACCCCCGCTCCGGCCAGCGCGAGCGCCCCCGCTCCGGCCCCGGCCAGCAGGCCGACCGGCGCTCCCGACGCGGGCGGGGCCGGCTCCGCGAAGCCGCCCGCCGCGCCCCGCCGGGCGTACGCGGAGCCGGGAAGCTTGTCCCCGTACGCCTGCGTCACGCGGACCCGGTACGCGGCGAGGCTGGTCCCCCCGGCGCCGACGGCCCGCTCCGCGTCCTCGTCCAGCGGCAGGACCCGCCCGCCGGCGGCGACGTACCAGGCGTCGGTCTGGGGTTCCCGGAACACGGTGCCGCCGGGGAGTCTGGCCGCGCCGAGCCCGGCGTAGCGGAATTCGTCGTCGCCGGTGGCGATGTTCACCACCTGCCAGCCGGTCTCCGTCTTCGCGGTCCACAGGGCGGCCTGCTGGCCGTCGGAGGAGACCGCCTTGGTGGCGAGGAACTCCAGGCGGGCGACGTCCGCGCCGGACTTGCCGGCGACGAAGTCCGGGGAGAGGTGGTGGACGGGTACGGTCTCGCCCTCGATCCGGGGCTGCGCCGCGGTGAGCGACACCTTGCCCTCGCGGGAGAAGAACCGGGAGAGGGTGGCCAGGGTTTCGGGCGCGGCGGCCGCCTCCCGGGCCTGCGCCGTGGTCTCGGCGGTGGCGGTCCGCGGCTGCGGGACGGGTGCGGCGGCGGCCTGTCCGCCGAGGGTGAGTACGGCGGTGGCGGCGAGGGCCGCGACGGCGGCGCGGCGCGCGGCCCGGGGTGCGGGGGTCATGGCTGTCACGCCCCGATCCGGTAGAGGGAGTGGGTCCAGGAGAAGGTGCCGTTGTCGACGTACCAGGCGTGGGAGGCCCAGTTGTAGCGGTCGCTGGAGGGCCAGGGGTCGCCCCAGTAGACCCAGCTGCTGGCGGTGTCGTAGCCGTAGATCACGTGCATGTGGCCGCCGCCGTTGGACCACTGGATGCGGGTCTCGACGGGCCTGTTGGCGTTGATCTCGGTCTGGACGGTGGAGTACTGGAGCCAGCCGGTGACGTAGCTGCCGGAGTTGACTCCGGCCCAGCGCAGGCCGGTCTGGACGTTGCCGAGGGTGGCCTGGTTGTTGGGGCACTCGGTGCCCTGCTGGCGGTTGAAGGCGGCGTTGCAGAACTGGTTCTGGCTGTAGCCGCGGCCGAACCAGGTGGCGATGGTGTTGCCGCCCGCGGCCCAGCACCAGTTGGTCTTCTGCTGGGCCTGCATCGTGATGTTCAGGCGCTTGGAGGCGAGGGCGGCATTCGCGGTGTCGGTGCCCGCACCGACGGCGGCGGCGGTGCCGGAGCCGGTGGGCAGCAGGACGAGGAGCAGGGCGGAGACGAAGGCGGCGAGGGGTAACCGCCTGGTTCTGTTGCGCATCGCGTTCCTCCCGAGGTGGGGACCCGAGGTGGGAAGTGGGGGGATGTGGGGGGGGTGGAGGAGCGCGTCCGGACGCTGTGGAGGAGCATCAGGGTGTTGTCGCGATCAGGTCAACACGCTTCAATACGCGGTGACGTCGCGGTGTGAACGGTGGGGCTGCGGTGTGAACGGTTGACTTCGTTCCACCTGGTCTCCCCGGCCCCGCCGGCCGGCCCCCACGTCGGCTGATGTGAACGTTCACAGAGGAGTCGCCATGCGGCCGACCGGCGACCAGGCGGGCAGGGCGGGCGGGCCGGGAACGGCGGAGATCGGCCAATTGCTGCGCGGCGGTCCCTTCCACCTCGCCCTGCGCGCGGCGCTGGCCGCGCGCGGGCTGCCCCTGCACCGGGTACAGCACCGGCTCGCCGCGCGCGGCATCAAGGTCGGGGTCACGAGCCTCAGTTACTGGCAGCAGGGCGCCCGCAGGCCCCGGCACCCGGAATCCCTGCGGGCCGTCTCCGCGCTGGAGCAGATCCTGGAGCTGCCGGACGGCGCCCTGCTGCGGCTGCTGGGCACCCCGGAGGGCCCCATCGGCCCGGCCCGGCCGGCGGCCCGCTCGTACCGGGCGCTGGTGAGCGTCGGCGCGGCGGTGGAGCAGCTGCTGGACGGGATGGAACTCCCGGCGGACGGCGGGCTGCACTCGGTCGGGCACCACGAGCGGGTCCGCATCGGGGCGGCGGGCGAGCTGCGCCGCCGCGCCTCGCAGCAGATCGTCCGCGCGCACCGCGACGGGGTGGACCGGTACCTGGCCGTCCACCACGGGGATCCGGGCTGCGACGCCGCCCGCGTGGAGGTCCGGGCCCACGAGAACTGCCGGACGGGCCGGATCCGCTGCCACCCGGAGGCCGGGGTGGTGGTGGCGGAGCTCCTGTTCGACGCCCGGCTGCGGCGCGGGGACACGTACGTCTTCGGCTACGGCATCGAGGACGGCACGGGGGCGCGGAGCACGGAGTACGTGCGCGGGTTCAGCTACGCGGGCGGCCAGTACATGCTCCAGGTCCGCTTCGACGGGGCGGCGCTGCCCGTGCGCTGCCGCCGGTTCGCGCGGACCGGCCCGCTGGCCCCCCGCACCGGGCTGGCCGACCTGACGCCGAGCGGCCGCCACCGGTCCGTCCACCTGGTGGAGCAGGGGGTCCGGCGCGGGATCCTCGGGATCGCCTGGGACTGGGAGTAGCCGACGGGCCCGTACGGCGCGGCCCGGATCGCGAGGGCCGGGAGCCGGGGGACGGGCGGGGGGCCGGGCGGACGGGCGGGGGTTCGCTCAGCCCGCGATGAGCTTGCCGTTCTCCGCCTTGACCGGGACGGCGGGCAGCGGGGCGGTGGCCGGGCCGCGCAGGACCTCGCCCGTGCCGAGGTCGAAGCGGCTGCCGTGGCAGGGGCAGTTGCCCTGACCTTCGACGATCTTGTCGAGGACGCAGCCGGCGTGCGTGCACTGCGCGCTGAACGCCTTGTACTGGCCCTCCGCCGGGCAGCTGACGACGACCTTGCGCTCCCGGAACAGCTTCGCGCCGCCGACCGGGACGGCGGCCGCCTCGCCCAGCTCGACCGGCTCCGTCGGCACGGCGGGGCTGCCGTAGCCGCTGTTGGTTTCGGTGGAGCACGCCGACAGGGCCGCTCCGGCGCCGACGGCCCCGGCGAGCGCGGCGGCGCCCTTGAGGACGGTACGGCGGGCGGCGGACTGTGACGCGGACATGCGGTTCTCCTGGCGCGAGGGCCGGGCCGCGGGGCGGGCCCGGTGGGGGGCGGGGCCCGGCAGGCCCGTCGCGAGGGAGGCCCTGGGCGGGCCCACCCGACGATACCGGGGCCCGATGGGATACCTTCCCCCGCGTGATCGTCGTCGGTGGAGAAGCCCTGATCGACCTCGTGCCCGTCGCGCAGCCGCCGGGCGCCCTGTTGCCGCGGCCCGGCGGGGGGCCGTACAACACCGCGCTGGCGCTCGGCCGGCTCGGTGCGAGCGCCGCCTTCTGCTCCCGGGTGTCCACGGACGGCTTCGGGGAGGGCCTCCTCGCCGGGCTGCGCGCCGCCGGGGTGGACCTCTCGCTCGTGCAGCGCGGGCCGGAGCCCACCACCCTGGCCGTGCCCTCGCTGGCCCCGGACGGCTCGGCCGCGTACCGCTTCTACGTCGAGGGGACCGCCGACCGGCTCTTCACCCTGCCGACCGCGCTGCCGGCCGGCGTACGGGCCCTCGCGCTCGGCACCTGCTCGCTCGTGCTGGAGCCCGGCGCGAGCGCGTACGAGGCCCTCCTGCGGCGGGAGTCGCGGCGCGGCCTGCTCACCCTGATGGACCCCAACATCCGCCCGGCGCTGATCTCCGACCCGGCGGCCTACCGCAAGCGCTTCCTCGGCCGGCTGCCGTACGTGTCGGTGCTGAAGCTGTCCGAGGAGGACGCGGATTGGCTCGGCGGGCGGCCCGCCGACTGGCTCGCGGCGGGGCCGTCGGCCGTGGTGCTCACCCGGGGCTCGGCCGGGCTGACGGTGTGGACGGCCGGGGGCGCCGAGCACAGCGCGGCGGCCAGCCCGGTCACCGTCGCCGACACCATCGGCGCGGGCGACACCGTGAACGCGGCGCTGCTGCACCGGCTCGTGGGGACGGACCCCGCCCGCGCCGACTGGCCGGACCTGCTGGCGTACGCCGCCCGCGCGGCGGCGCTCACCTGCACCCGGGCCGGCGCCGAGCCGCCCTACGCGGCCGAGCTGGACCTCAGCCGATAGCGGCCCACACGGTGCGGGCGACGGCGGGGGCGAACTCCTCGACCGGCTGGACCACTTCGGCGCCGGAGAAGTGCAGGAAGAAGGCCCGCTGGAAGCAGGCGCCGAGGAGCAGCGCGGCTGCGGCGCCGGGGTCGGCGCCGGGCCGCAGGCGGCCTTCGGCGAGGTCGCGGCGCAGCTTCTCGGTCAGGGCCTCCAGCACCAGGTGCGGGCCCGCGCCGATCTTCTGGACGCCCTCGCGGTGGCGGGTGAGCAGGGCTGGCTCGGCGAAGAGCGAGGCCGCCATCGGGATGGCGTCCGCGTAGAAGAGCGAGGCGTTGCGGGCGATGCCGGTCAGGGCCTCTTCGACGGTGTGCTCCCCCGGGTCGGCGGCCAGCGCGGCCATGAGCGGCCCGGCGTTGGGGGTGCGCTCCATCAGCACGCGCACGAAGAGCTCCTCCTTGTTGGCGTAGTGCTTGTAGAGCGCGGCCTCCGAGCAGCCCGCCTCGCGGGCGATGGCCTTGGTGGTGGTGTTGGCGAGGCCGATGGTGCGCATGAGGCTCTCGGCGGCGTCCAGGAGCCGCTCGGGGGTGGGACGGCTTGACGTGGCGGCGGGCATGCGCTCACCCTAGTGGACAGAGGGGTGAGTGAATACTCACCCACCCCCGCTGGAACCATCTACCCGCACGGGAAGCATCCGTACAGACACAGGGGTCCACGATGAAGCTCACGGTGTTCGGAGCAACCGGCGGCGTCGGCCGCGAGGTCGTCCGTCAGGCGCTCGCCGCAGGCCACGAGGTGACCGCGGTCGTGCGCGACCCCGCCCGGCTGGGCGTGCCCGCGCACGAGCGCCTGCACGTGGCCGTGGTGGCCGACCTGACCGACGAGACGGCCCTGGCGCCCGTCGTGGCGGGCCGGGACGCGGTGGTGTCGGCGCTGGGCGCCGCGAACAACAAGCAGGCACGGCTCACCCCCGTCGCGGGGCCCGCGCTCGCCGCCGTCCTGGCCGTGATGGAGCGGACCGGGGTCAGCCGGCTGTCGGCGATCAGCGCGGCGCCGCTGGGGCCCGACTGCCCCGAGGACGGGGCACTGCTGCGGGTGGCGGTCTACCCGCTGCTGCGGCGGGCCCTGCGCGACCTGTACGCGGACCTCGCGGTCATGGAGGCCGCGATCGGCGCGAGCCGCACCGAGTGGACGGTGATCCGCCCGCCCCGGCTGCTCGACCGGCCCCGCACCGGCACCTACCGGCGCGCCCTCGACGCCAACGTGCCGGGCGGGAAGCACATCGCCCGCGCGGACGTCGCGGACGCCCTCCTGACGACCCTGACCGACCCCTCCACGGTCGGCCACGCGGTGGGCGTGGCCGCCTGAGCGGCCGGAGCGGCCGGAGCCATGGGAGCCCCCGGGGCGCCCTGCGGCCGCCCGCCCTCCCGGGCCCGGCCGGGGACTACCCCGCGGCTCCCTGCCGGCCCGGGACCGCCGCGCCGCGCCCGCGCCTCCGCCGGGCAGGGCGGGCGGCCCCGACCCGACCCGGCACGCCGCACGGGGCGGGGCCCGGCCGTTGATGGCCGGGCCCCGCTCCGTGACGCGTACTGGCGGCGCGGCGCCCCGCCCTCTCGGCGTGCCCTACGCCTTGCGGGCGCGCGTCGCCTTCTTCGCCGGAGCGGAAGCGGCCTGCTTCGCGGCCGCCGCCGTCTTGGCCGCCGTCGTCTTGCCCGCCGCCGTCTTCTTCGCCGCCGTCTTCTTCGCCGGGGCCGCCTTCTTCGCGGCCGCCGTCGTCTTCTTCGCCGGCCGGGCCGGAGCGGCCGGGGCCGTCGCGTCGGACACCCGGTCCGCGCCCAGGATGTCCCTCAGGAACTTGCCCGTGTGGCTCGTGCTCACCGACGCGACCTGCTCCGGGGTGCCCTCCGCGACGACGAGGCCACCGCCGTAACCACCCTCGGGACCCATGTCCACGACCCAGTCCGCGGTCTTGATGACGTCCAGGTTGTGCTCGATGACGATCACCGAGTTCCCCTTGTCGACCAGACCCGACAGCACCTTGATCAGCTTCGAGATGTCCTCGAAGTGCAGACCGGTCGTCGGCTCGTCCAGGACGTACACCGTCCGGCCCGTCGAGCGCTTCTGGAGCTCGGACGCCAGCTTGACGCGCTGCGCCTCACCGCCCGACAGGGTCGGCGCGGACTGGCCGAGCCGGACGTACCCGAGACCGACCTCGTTGAGCGTCTTGAGGTGGCGCGCGATGGTCGGCACCGCCTCGAAGAAGCCCAGCGCCTCCTCGATCGGCATGTTCAGGACCTCGGCGATGGACTTGCCCTTGTAGTGGACCTCCAGCGTCTCCCGGTTGTACCGGTCGCCGTGGCACACCTCGCACGGGACGTACACGTCCGGCAGGAAGTTCATCTCGATCTTGATCGTGCCGTCGCCGGAGCAGTTCTCGCACCGGCCGCCCTTGACGTTGAAGGAGAAGCGGCCCGGCAGGTAGCCGCGGACCTTCGCCTCCATCGTCTCCGCGAAGAGCTTGCGCACGTGGTCGAAGACACCGGTGTACGTCGCCGGGTTGGACCGCGGGGTCCGGCCGATCGGCGACTGGTCGACGTGGACGACCTTGTCGACCAGGTCGTCGCCCTCGACCCGCGTGTGCCGGCCCGGCACGGACCGGGCGCCGTTCAGCTCGCGGGCCAGGTGCGTGTACAGGATGTCGTTGACCAGGGTGGACTTGCCGGAGCCGGAGACACCGGTGACCGCGGTGAGCACGCCCAGCGGGAAGGACACGTCGATGTCCCGCAGGTTGTTCTCCTTGGCGCCGTGAACGGTCAGCTTGCGCTCCCCGTTCACGGGGCGGCGTACGTCCGGGAGCGGGATGGACCGCTTGCCCGACAGGTACTGCCCGGTCATCGACTCGGGGTTCTTCAGCAGGTCCTTCAGCGAACCGCTGTGGACCACCTTGCCGCCGTGCTCGCCCGCACCCGGGCCGATGTCGACGACCCAGTCGGCCACCTTGATGGTGTCCTCGTCGTGCTCGACGACGATCAGGGTGTTGCCCATGTCCCGGAGCCGCACCAGCGTCTCGATGAGCCGGTGGTTGTCCCGCTGGTGCAGGCCGATCGACGGCTCGTCCAGCACGTAGAGCACGCCGACCAGGCCGGAGCCGATCTGCGTGGCCAGCCGGATGCGCTGGGCCTCGCCGCCCGACAGGGTGCCGGCGGCACGGTTCAGCGAGAGGTAGTCCAGTCCGACGTCCACGAGGAAGCGCAGCCGCTCGTTGACCTCCTTGAGGACCCGCTCGGCGATCTTCTTGTCGCGGGCGTCGAGCCGCATCTGGCCGAGGAAGTCCGCGCACTCGCTGATCGACATCGCGGCGACCTCGGCGATGGACTTCTCCATCACCGTCACCGCGAGCACGATCGGCTTGAGGCGCGTGCCCTCACAGGTCGGGCAGGGCACCTCGCGCATGTAGCCCTCGAAGCGCTCGCGGCTGGCGTCGCTCTCGGACTCCGCGTGCCGGCGCTTGACGAACGGCACCGCGCCCTCGAAGGCGGTCGTGTACGCGCGCTCCCGCCCGTACCGGTTGCGGTAACGCACCTCGATCTGCGTCTTGTGCCCGTAGAGCAGGGCCTTCTTCGCGCGCAGCGGCAGCCCGGCCCAGGCGATGTCCGTACGGAAGCCGAGCTCTCCGGCGAGCGCGCCGATCAGCCGCTGGAAGTAGTCCTTGGTGTGGCCGAGCGACCACGGGGAGACCGCGCCCTCATCGAGGGACTTGTCCTCGTCCGGAACGATCAGCTCCGGGTCCACTTCCATGCGCGTGCCGATGCCGGTGCACTCGGGGCAGGCGCCGAAGGGGGAGTTGAAGGAGAAGGAGCGGGGCTCCAGTTCCTCGAAGGAGAGGTCGTCGTACGGGCAGTAGAGGTGCTCCGAGTACATCCGCTCGCGCTCGGGGTCGTCCTCGGCGAGGTCGACGAAGTCCAGGATCACCATGCCGCCGGAGAGGCCGAGGGCGGTCTCGACGGAGTCCGTCAGCCGGCGCTTGGCGCCGTCCTTGACGGTGAGGCGGTCGATGACCACCTCGATGGTGTGCTTCTCCTGCTTCTTCAGCGTGGGCGGCTCGGAGAGCTGGACGGTCACCCCGTCCACCCTGGCCCGGCTGTAGCCCTTGGTCTGGAGGTCGGAGAACAGGTCGACGAACTCGCCCTTGCGCTCGCGGACCAGCGGGGACAGCACCTGGAAGCGGCTGCCCTCGGGCAGCGCGAGCACCTTGTCGACGATCGCCTGCGGCGACTGCCGCGAGATCGGACGGCGGCACTCGGGGCAGTGGGGCTTGCCGATGCGGGCGAAGAGCAGGCGGAGGTAGTCGTAGACCTCCGTGATGGTGCCGACGGTGGAGCGCGGGTTGCGCGAGGTCGACTTCTGGTCGATCGAGACGGCCGGGGAGAGGCCCTCGATGAAGTCGACGTCGGGCTTGTCCATCTGCCCGAGGAACTGGCGGGCGTACGACGAGAGCGACTCGACGTAGCGGCGCTGCCCCTCGGCGAAGATCGTGTCGAAGGCCAGGGAGGACTTCCCCGACCCGGAGAGGCCGGTGAAGACGATGAGCGAATCGCGGGGGAGGTCGAGCGAGACGTTCTTGAGGTTGTGCTCGCGAGCGCCACGAACGATGAGACGGTCGGTCACGCCGGTCCGCACCTTTCTTGAGAGAGCGGGGGCACGGCCCCCGTCCCAGGGTATGGGGGACGCCGCTGCGATGGACTTGGTCGATGGACTTCCGAGCGTATAGCACGCACATTCGATTTACGGCACTCGGAAGACCGCTTCACCCGATCGTGTGGCGGCGGATCCGGGCCCACTAGGCTCGGTTCCATGACTGATCATGTGCACGACCTGCGATCTGTACGTGAAGCCACGGACCGGCTGCTGACCGCGGTCGCGAAACTGGACAACGCCGCCCTCGCCGAGGAGTCACACCTCCCCGGCTGGACCCGTGGCCACATCCTGGCCCACCTCGCGCGCAACGCGGACGCCCTGGTGAACGTCTTCGAGGCGCGCCCGATGTACGAGAGCGCCGAAGCGCGCGACGCGGACATCGCACGCGACGCCGGCCGGTCCCTGGAAGAACACCTGACGGACCTCCGTGATTCCGGGGCCCGCTTCCTCGCCACCACCGAACCCGACCAGGACTGGTCCCGCACCGTCGAGCTGCGCAACGGCGTCACCGATCTCGCCGCCAACGTGCCCTTCCGCCGCCTCGTCGAGGTCGAGCTGCACCACGTGGACCTGAACGTCGGCTACGAGCTCCACGACCTGCCGGAGGAGTTCACCGACCGCGAGATCGCCTTCCTCGCCGACCGCTGGTCCGGCCGCCCGGACGTCCCGCCGGTCACGCTCACGGCGCACGGCGGCCCCGTCTGGCACACCGGCGGCCCGCAGGGCACCCCGGTCACCCTGAGCGGCCCCAAGGACGAGCTCCTGGGCTGGCTGGCCGGCCGCGGCCGCAAGGGCGCCCGCCTCTCCGTCGAGGCCGGCGACGGCCTCCCCGAGCTCCCCGCCCTGTAGGACCCCGCCGTCACCGGCACGCACCCCTCTAGGATCGAGACATGACGTACAGCGGAGCGGTCAAAGTCGGCGGTCCGGCCGACGTGCACGAACTCGCGGACCTGATGATCTCCAAGGTCGCGGTGGGTTCGATGAACAACAACGCCTACCTCCTGCGCTGCCGGGCCACCGGCGCGCAGCTGCTGATCGACGCGGCCGCGGAAGCGGACACGCTGCTCAGCCTGATCGGCGACGACGGCATCGAGTCCGTCGTCACCACCCACCGGCACGGCGACCACTGGGGCGCGCTCGCGGACGTGGTCGAGGCGACGGGTGCGCGGACGTACGCCGGCGCCCACGACGCGGAGGGCATCCCGGTCGGCACGGACGTCCTCGTCGAGGACGGCGACACCATCCGGGTCGGCCGCGTCGAGCTGACCGCGCGGCACCTGGTCGGGCACACGCCCGGCTCGATCGCGCTGGTCTACGACGACCCGCACGGGCACCCGCACGTGTTCACCGGCGACTGCCTCTTCCCGGGCGGCGTCGGCAACACGTGGGGGGACGCGCAGGCCTTCGTCCAGCTGCTCGACGACGTCCAGCACAAGCTCTTCGAGCGGCTGCCGGACGAGGCGTGGGTCTACCCGGGCCACGGGAACGACACGACGATCGGTGCCGAGCGGCCGCACCTGGCCGAGTGGCGCGAGCGCGGCTGGTAACGCCCGGCCGCAGCGCGTGGGCGTCGTCCGTGGGTGTCGTGCGCGGCCGTAGTGCGCGGCCCGCACGGCCCGGCCGTCAACACCGCGGGGGGCCGTGCACTCCTTCCGGTCGATGATGTCCGAACGCCTGTCCTGGGGGTGTGGGTTGGGGTAGTTGCTGCACCATGCGACAGCACCCCTCCCCGCTCCCCTCCCCCCGTCCAGCTCCCGCACCCGTTCCCGCTCCGCCCTCGATGCTCCGGCTCGCCTCGGCCGCCCTCGCCGGGACCGCCATCGAGTTCTACGACTTCTTCGTCTACGGCACGGCCGCCGCCCTGGTCCTCGGGCCGCTCTTCTTCCCGTCCTTCTCGCCGCTCGCCGGGACCCTCGCCGCGTTCGCCACCTTCGGCGTCGGCTTCCTGGCCCGCCCCCTGGGCTCCGCCGTCTTCGGCCACATCGGCGACCGCTACGGGCGCCGCCCGGTCCTGCTCGGCTCGCTGCTCCTCACCGGCCTCGCCACGGTGGCCGTCGGCTGCGTGCCCTCGTACGCCTCGATCGGCATCGCCGCGCCCCTCCTGCTGGTTCTGCTGCGGTTCCTCCAGGGGTTCGGGCTCGGCGGCGAATGGGGCGGAGCGGCGCTGCTGACCGCCGAGCACGCCCCCGAGCGGCGGCGCGGGCTGTGGTCGAGCTTCCCGCAGATCGGCCCGGCCGTGGGCTTCCTGGCGGCCAACGGCCTGGTGCTGGTCCTGTCGGGCTCCCTGACCGACGCGGAGTTCGCCGCCTGGGGCTGGCGGGTGCCGTTCTGGGCGGCCGGGCTGCTGGCCCTGGCCGGGCTGTGGCTGCGGCGCTCGGTCGAGGAGACCCCGGAGTTCCGTGCGCTCGCCGAGAGCGGCCGGCGGGCCGAGGCCCCGTTCGCCGAGGTCGTACGCGGCCACTGGCGGCTGCTCCTGCTGACCGGCGGGGCGCTCGCGATCGCGTACGCCGTCTTCTACGCGGTCACGACGTGGGCCCTGGCCTACGCGACGGCGGCCCTGGGCGTGGACCGCACGGTGATGCTGGGCTGCGTGATGGCGGCGGTCCTGGTGATGGGGCTGGCGACCCCGGTGCTGGCGGTGCTCGGCGACCGCTGGGGCCGGCGGCCGCTGTGTCTGGCCGGCTGCGCGGCCTGCCTGGTGTGGATGCTGCCGTTCGTGGCCCTGCTGCGGACGGCGGACCCGCTGCTGATGACCCTGGGGTGCACGGTCGCGCTGGTGGGGATGGTGACGATGTTCGCGGTGGTGGGCGCGTACCTGCCCGAGCTGTACGCCCCGCGGATCCGGTGCACGGGCGCCGCCGTCGGCTACAACCTGGGCGGGGTGCTGGGCGGGGCGCTGACGCCCGTCGTGGCGACGGCCCTGGCCGAGGGTTCGGGTCCGCCGTGGGGCGTGGCGGCGTACCTGACCGCGATCGCGGTCGTGAGTCTGGGCTGCTTCGCCCTGCTGCCGGAGACGAACCCGGCGGTGACGGGCGTACGCGCCGACGCCGGGGCGCACGCGGACACGGATGCGGGGGCGGCCGAAGCGGCCGCCCCCGCGTAGCCCCGAAGGGCCGTGGTCACGCGTCGACGCTCTCGCTCTCCGGGCCGGCGGCGGCTTCGGCCGCCGCCTGCTTCTTCGAGGCGATCAGACTGGTGATCGTGGTGATCACCAGGACGCCGCAGATGACGCCCAGGGAGACCGGGATGGAGATCTGCGGGACGTGCACCCCGGACTCGTGCAGGGCGTGCAGCACCAGCTTGACGCCGATGAAGCCCAGGATGACGGACAGGCCGTAGCTGAGGTGGACCAGCTTCTTGAGCAGGCCGCCGATGAGGAAGTACAGCTGGCGCAGACCCATGAGGGCGAAGGCGTTGGCGGTGAAGACGATGTACGGGTCCTGGGTGAGGCCGAAGATCGCGGGGATCGAGTCCAGGGCGAACAGCACGTCGGTGGTGCCGATGGCGAGCATCACGATCATGAGGGGGGTCATGATGCGCTTGCCGTTGTTCAGGATGAAGAGCTTGGTGCCGTGGTACTGGTCGGCGACGCCGAACTTCTTCTCGACGGACTTGAGGAGACGGTTCTCCTCGAACTCCTCGTCCTCCTCGTCCTTGCGGGCTTCCTGGATCAGCTTCCACGCGGTGTAGATCAGGAACGCGCCGAAGATGTAGAAGACCCAGGAGAAGCTGGCGATGATCGCGGCGCCGGCCGCGATGAAGATCGCGCGCAGTACCAGGGCGATCAGGACGCCCACGAGCAGCACGCGCTGCTGGAGGTGGGACGGCACCGCGAACTTCGCCATGATCAGGACGAAGACGAAGAGGTTGTCGACGCTCAGGGACTTCTCGGTGATGAAGCCGGCGAAGAACTCCTGCGAGGCCTGCCCGCTCCCGAAGAACCAGAGGCCGAGGCCGAAGAGCGCGGCGAGGACGATCCAGACGACCGTCCAGATGCCCGCTTCCTTGATCGAAACGTCATGCGGTTTGCGGCCGATGAAGAAATCGGCGCCGATGAGCAGGGAGAGACCCAGAATGGTCGCGACCCAAAGGGCCCAGGAAACTTCCACGGTGAACACGCCTCCGGCGGATGGCTCAGCACTTCGTCAGCGTCATCGCTGCCGGAGGTCTCTTCCACCCGGGCGGCCTGGAGGCCGTGGGCCGACGCCCCGGGACCGGCCGCGTTGGTGAAAAACCGCAGTGGTCCGTATTGACGGGCACGCCGTAGCAGGAAAGCAGGAATACTCCCCTCCGCACGCACCAGAGTACCCGTCGACCCCCGAGAAGGTAAAGGGAATCCCAAAGACTGGTCAGTGACTGGTCATCGACCGCTCCGCCGGGCCCGCGCTATGCGCTCCAGCGCCTGGTCCAGGACCCGGCTGCCCTGCGGGGGCAGATCGGGCTCGAAGGTCCAGGCGTGCTGCACCCACGGGTCGGCCAGGTGGTTGTCCGGTACCGGCGACAGCCGCATCAGCGAGCGCCACAGCGGGTCCAGGAGCGGCCCGTACGCCGAGGCCTCGTCACGGTCCGCGACCATCAGCAGGTGCACGCCCACGGCCGGGCCCTCGTCGGCCAGGTAGCGCAGCTGGGTGACGGCACGGTCGTCGAAGCCGTGGGGGAAGTCGTGGACGACGAGCAGCTGCTCGGCCCGGTCCACGTCCGCCGGCAGTTCCTCCGGCGCTCCGGCGCGCAGGGCCATCTGTACGAGGTCCACCCGCCGGGTCAGGTCCGCGAGCGTCCGGGTCACCCCGGCGGCTCCGGCGGCGGGCGGCGAGGCCAGGACACCGGCGCGCACCAGCGGGGCCAGTGCGGCGGCGCCCGCCCCGGCGGCGTCGATGACGTGGACGGACAGGCGGCCCGCCGGCTGGACGGCGAGCAGCCGCACGGCATGCGCGACGGCCATGTCCATGGCGGCGCGGCGCAGCCGGTCGGTGTCCATCGCCATGGCGGCCTCGGAGCCGGTGCGGCCGTTGTCGATCCACAGTCCGCGCTCCAGCGGGAACCGCATCAGCATGGGGATCCGCAGGTCGGGCCGCTCGGGCAGGCTCAGGTCGCCGAGGCGCAGGGCCAGCGGGGCCTCCTCCGGGGCGACCTGGCCGTGCCAGACCGGGTTGTCCCAGCGGGCGTACGCGGCGGGCAGCGCCGGTTCGACCACCTCGGCCTCGGCGGTCAGCTGGACCAGGTTCCGGTCGAGGACGGCCCGGGCCTGGGCGACGAGCTCCTCGCGGCGGGCCCGGGCGGTGTCGCGGGCGGCGTTGCCGGAGCCGCCGAGGCGGTGGCGGGGGTCGGACAGGGCGTCGTCGAGCTCGCGGTCCAGCCGGGAGTCGGCGAAGTCGACGGCACTGCGGTAGGCGGCGACGGTACGGGCCAGGTCCTCGAACATGCCCCAGACCTGGTTGTAGAGCCGCTCCTCCATGGACCAGCCGCTGGCGTCGCCCGCGACGGGGCGCGGCGGCTGTCCGGGCCCGGCGGCCGGGGCGGGGCGGGGCGCGGGCTCGGGCGGCTCCGTGCTGGTGCGGCGCCTTCGCGGGTGGGCGTAGTCGATGGTGGGCGGGCCGCCGGCGGTGTCCCCGGGGGCGGGGGCGGGGCCGGGCGTTCCCGCGTACGGGACCCCGGAGACGGGGATCGGCTCGGGCGGTTCGGGCGCGGGTGTGACGGACTGCGGGACGGCGTCCTGCGGCCCGGAGTCCGGGCGGGCCGGGTCCTGGTGGCCGGTGTCCCCGAGCGCGTGCGCGTCCCGTACCTGGGTCGGCATGGTGGCGAGCGTGCGGTCGGCGTCGGCGAGCGGCGGGACGGCCCCCAGCGCGGCGGCGGCCAGGGCGGCGGCCTCCGGTCCGGCCAGTCCGCCGTCGGTGAGCAGGGCGGGGAGGCCGGTGGCGTAGCCCTGGCCGACGGCCCGGACCTTCCAGGCGCCCTGGCGCCGGTACAGCTCCACGGCCACGACGGCCGTCTCGGCGTCGAGGTCGGTCAGGGTGAAGCAGGCCAGTTCGGGCCCGCCCTCGGCGGCGACCGCCACGTACGGGGCCGGGACCGCGCCGAAGCGGACCGCTCCGCCGGGCGGGAGCACGAGCACGACGCCGATCCGGTGGACGCCGGCCGCGACCGCGTCGAGGTCGACGGCGAGGGCGTGCCGGTCGGCGACGTCCCCGGGTGCCCGCAGCCCTGGGAGGGCCGGGGAGCCGGCGTGGGCCAGCGCCCCCGGGCCGGTGAACCGGCCCTGCTCGTCGGCGAGCGTGGCCAGGGCCAGTACGGGCGCGCCCGCCGAGACCCTGACCTCCACCCGGCTGTGGGACACGGGGTGGTTCTGCCCCCGGACCAGTTCGGCCGTCATCGTGCAGCCCCTCCCCCGTGCCTTCTTCTCTTCTGCTGTTCCGTGCTGCTCGCGGTACCGCTTCCGGTACCGCTGTCCGTCCTGTTACAGGTGCGGCAGGATCGCCGGCATCAGGTCCTGGAAGGTCCGGCCGTTGGCCGGGTTGCCGAGGGCCGTCATCTGCCAGCCGCTGCCGACCCGGGACACCTTCGCCATGATCTGCGCGGTGTACTGGCCGCCGCCGTCGAGGGTGTAACGGGCCAGTTCCTGGCCGTTGGTCTCGTCGACGATGCGGCAGAACGCGTTCTGCACTTCCTGGAAGGTCTGGCCGGTGAACGAGTTCACCGTGAAGACGATCTGGTCGATGTGCACGGGCACGCGCTGGAGGTCGACGAGGATGGCCTCGTCGTCCCCGCCCTGCCCGACGCCGCCGACGAGGTTGTCACCGGTGTGCCGGACCGAGCCGTCGTCGCTCTGAAGGTGCCGGAAGAACACCACGTCGACGGGCTGCTTGTCGGCGAAGAGCACCGCCGACGCGTCCAGGTCGATCTCCCGGGTCCGCGAGCCGAACAGTCCGCGGCGCTTGGCCGCCTGCCAGCCGAGGCCCATGCGGACCGCGGTCAGCGTGCCGCCGTCCGCCTTCTGCAGACTGATGGCCTGACCCTTGGTCATGTTGACCGTCACGCGCTGTCCCCTCTCCATAGCCCGCCCCGATAACGGGTGCGCAGCGTGTACCTGCGGCTGTGACCCAACCCTACTGACCGGCCCCGGGTCAGGCGAGGCCTGCTTCCTTCATCTGGCGAAGCTCCTTCTTCAGCTCCCCGACCTCGTCCCGGATCCGGGCCGCGACCTCGAACTGGAGCTCCGCCGCCGCCGCCCGCATCCGATCGGTCATCTGCTCGATCAGCGAGGCCAGTTCGGCGGCCGGCCGGTCGGTGAGGACCTCGGCCCCCTTGGCGGCCTTGGCGCCCTTGGCACCCTTCCCGGCCTTGCCCGCGGCCGCCTTGCCGCCCAGCGCGGGGACCGGCGCCTTGGCGCCCTTGCCCTCCTGCCGGTAGCCGGTGCCGAGCAGCTCCTCGGTGTCCAGCTCCTCGCGGGCGATGGTGGCGACGATGTCGTTGATCTTCTTGCGGAGCGGCTGCGGGTCGATGCCGTGCGCGGTGTTGTAGGCGATCTGCTTCTCGCGGCGCCGGTTCGTCTCGTCGATGGCCTTCTCCATCGCCGGGGTCATCTTGTCCGCGTACATGTGGACCTGGCCCGATACGTTGCGGGCGGCGCGGCCGATCGTCTGGATGAGGGAGGTCCCGGAGCGCAGGAAGCCCTCCTTGTCGGCGTCGAGGATCGCCACCAGGGACACCTCGGGCAGGTCGAGGCCCTCGCGGAGCAGGTTGATGCCCACCAGGACGTCGTACTCGCCGGCCCGCAGCTCGCGCAGCAGCTCGATGCGGCGCAGGGTGTCGACGTCGCTGTGGAGGTAGCGGACCTGGATGCCCAGTTCCAGGAAGTAGTCCGTGAGGTCCTCGGACATCTTCTTGGTGAGGGTGGTGACCAGGACGCGCTCGTCCTTCTCGACGCGCGCGCGGATCTCGTGCACCAGGTCGTCGATCTGCCCCTCGGTGGGCTTGACCACGACCTCGGGGTCGACGAGGCCCGTGGGGCGGATGATCTGCTCGACGAAGCCGTCGCCCCGCGAGAGCTCGTACTTGCCGGGGGTGGCCGACAGGTAGACGGTCTGGCCGATCCGCTCCTGGAACTCCTCCCACTTCAGCGGCCGGTTGTCGAGCGCGGACGGCAGCCGGAAGCCGTGGTCGACCAGGGTCCGCTTGCGCGAGGCGTCGCCCTCGTACATCGCGCCGATCTGGGGCACGGTGACGTGGGACTCGTCGATGACGAGGAGGAAGTCCTCGGGGAAGTAGTCGATGAGGGTGTTGGGGGCGGAGCCGCGCTCGCGGTCGTCCATGTGCAGCGAGTAGTTCTCGATGCCGGAGCAGGACCCGATCTGGCGCATCATCTCCAGGTCGTAGGTGGTGCGCATGCGCAGCCGCTGGGCCTCCAGCATCTTGCCCTGCTTCTCCAGCTCCGCGAGGCGCTCGGCCAGCTCGGCCTCGATGCCGCGGACCGCCTTCTCCATGCGCTCGGGGCCGGCGACGTAGTGGCTGGCGGGGAAGACGTAGAGCTCGCGGTCCTCGCTGATGACCTCGCCGGTCAGCGGGTGCAGGGTGGAGAGCGCCTCGATCTCGTCGCCGAACATCTCGATGCGGACGGCCAGTTCCTCGTAGACCGGGAAGATCTCGATGGTGTCGCCGCGGACCCGGAAGGTTCCGCGGGTGAAGGCGACGTCGTTGCGCGTGTACTGGATGTCGACGAAGCGGCGGAGCAGCTGGTCCCGGTCGATCTCCTCGCCGATCTTGAGGGAGACCATCCGGTCGACGTACTCCTGCGGGGTGCCGAGACCGTAGATGCAGGACACGGAGGCGACGACGATCACGTCGCGCCGGGTCAGCAGCGAGTTGGTCGCGGAGTGGCGCAGCCGCTCCACCTCCTCGTTGATCGAGGAGTCCTTCTCGATGTAGGTGTCCGACTGCGGTACGTAGGCCTCGGGCTGGTAGTAGTCGTAGTACGAGACGAAGTACTCGACGGCGTTGTTCGGCAGGAGCTCGCGGAACTCGTTCGCCAGCTGGGCGGCGAGGGTCTTGTTCGGCGCCATGACCAGGGTGGGGCGCTGAAGCTTCTCGATCATCCAGGCGGTGGTCGCCGACTTGCCGGTACCCGTCGCACCCAGCAGTACGACGTCCTTCTCACCTGCACGGATGCGCTTCTCCAGCTCGGCGATGGCCGCCGGCTGGTCGCCGCTGGGCTGGTAGGGGCTGACGACCTCGAAAGGCGCCACCGTGCGTTCGATCTTCGATACGGGCCGCATGGGTCAACCGTACGGCCCCCCACTGACAGCAGCACGGGTCTGGTCCGTTTGTCGTAGTTCGGTGGCGCCGCGGTGATCTTCAACCCCATGATCGCCGTGCAACGGCTCTCCGCAGTGCACCGCCGCAACGTCTGCCGCTCCGCACCCGTTTGACGCAGCGGCAGGGCTCACGATCCGAGGAGAACGCACATGTACGTCGTCCGACCCGCCGCCGCGGCCGCGGCCGCCTTCCTGGGACTCACCCTCACCGTGCTGTGCGGCGGGACGACCGCGGCCGCCCCCGGCCCCGGTCCCGCGGCCCCGGCCGCCGGGCCCCGGCCGATGGGGCTCGGCGGCCCCGTCGTGTACGCCCACCGGGGGGCCTCGGCCTACGCCCCGGAGAACACCCTCGACGCGATCGACCTGGCGATGGGGCTCGGCTTCGACTGGGTCGAGAACGACGTCCAGCGCACCAGGGACGGCGAGCTGGTGGTGATCCACGACGACACCCTGGCCCGGACGACCGACGTCGAGGAGGTGTTCCCCGACCGCGGTCCGTGGCGGGTGCGGGACTTCACGGCGGCGGAGATCGCCCGGCTGGACGCGGGGAGCTGGTTCGGGGACGGCCGCTACGCGGGGGCCCGGGTGCCGACGCTGCGGGAGTACCTGGACCGGGTGTCGCGGAACCAGCAGCGGCTGCTGCTGGAGATCAAGAAGCCGGAGCTCTACCCGGGGATCGAGGAGGAGACCCTGCGGGTGCTGGAGGAGGCGGGCTGGCTCGACGAGCGCCACGTCAGCGGCCGTCTGGTGGTGCAGAGCTTCAGCGCCGACTCGGTCCGCATCGTGCACGGCCTGCGCCCTGACCTCGTGACCGCCTTCCTGGGCACGCCGACGGTGGCCGACCTGCCCCGGTACGCCGAGTTCACGGACCGGATCAACCCCTGGCACACGACGATCTCCGCGGACTGGGTGGCGGCGGTGCACCGGCTGCGGGGCGCCCACGGCCGGGCCATGGAGGTGGACACCTGGATCGTGGACGACGCGGCCACGGCCCGGAAGGTCCAGGACATGGGCGTCGACGGCATCATCACGAACGCCCCCGACGTGGTGCGCGAGGCGGTGGGCGGCTTCTGACCTCCGGCTCCTGACCCTAGGGCGGCCACTGACCCTCGGGCGGCCCCTGACCCCGGCCGCGCTGTCGGTGCGGGGCCGTACCGTGGACGCGTGGACAGCACCGAGCGGCCCCGCGGGCCGCACCTCGAATGGACCGTCGTCCCCAGCGACATCGGTCCCCTGCTCCTGGCCGCGACCCCCGAGGGTCTGGTCCGGGTCGAGTTCCATGCCGGGCCCGACCGGGCCGACCGGATGATCGCCTCGCTGGTCTCCCGGCTCGGCGCGGACGCCCGGCGGCCCGAACGGGGCGCGGAGGTCCTGCTGGCCGAGCCGATACGCCAGCTGAAGGCCTACTTCGCCGGCTCCCTGCGGCGCTTCGAGCTGCCGCTGGACTGGCGGCTCAGCTCCGGCTTCAACCGCCAGGTGCTGCTGGAGCTGGACCGGTCCGTGCCGTACGGCTCGGTCGTCGGGTACGGAGAGCTGGCCGCCCGGGTCGGGCAGCCGGGGGCGGCGCAGGCCGTGGGCAACGCCATGGGGTCGAACCCGCTGCCGCTGGTGGTGGCCTGCCACCGGGTCGTGGAGAACGACGGCGGCATCGGGGGGTTCGGGGGTGGCGTGGAGACGAAGCGGATCCTGCTCGCGCTGGAGGGAGTACTCCCGCAACCCCTGTTCTGACCTGGGTGTTCGCGGTCCCGGCGGGTGCGCGCGGCCGTGGCGGAATGCGCCCCGGATACGCGGTTCCCCCGGGCGGTAAGGGGTGGGACACTTCCGCGGTGACTACTCCTGCCGCACCAGGCCTCACCCCGCGCGTCCTGCCCCCGCGACCGCGACGGGGGTGTCCGGCGTGACCGCCTCCCCCGGGACCGCCCCCGGCGCCCCGCCCGTGGCCGGCCGCGAGGGCCCGTCGCTCGACGCGGCGGAGCTGCCGCGGCTGCGGCGCCGGATCTCCGGCGTGCTGATCGCCAGCCAGGCGCTCGGCGGGATGGGCGTGCCGATCAGCATCGCCCTGGCCCCCGTACTGGCCACCGAGATCAGCGGGACCGAGGCGCTGTCCGGCATCGCCTCCACCGCCGCGGTGATCGGCACCGCCCTCGTCTCGCTGCCGCTGGCCGCCCTGATGACCTCCCGGGGGCGGCGGCCCGGGCTGGTCGTCGCGTACGGCGTCGGCACGCTCGGTGCGGGCCTCGTGGTGCTGGCCGCCGCCGTCAAGAGCTTCCCCCTGCTGATGATCGGCATGGCCGCCTTCGGGGCCGCCTCCTCCGCGAACCTCCAGGCCCGGTTCGCCGCCGCCGACCTCGCGGAGCCCGACCGGCGGGCCCGCGCGATCTCCGTGGTCGTCTGGGCCTCCACCGTCGGCGCCGTCCTCGGCCCCAACCTCTCGGCCCCCGCCAGCGACAGCTTCGCCGGCACCTCGATACCCCAGACGGCGGGGCCCTTCGTCTGGGCCGCCGCCGTCTTCGTCCTCACCGGCACCCTGATCGCCGTGTTCCTGCGGCCCGACCCGCTGCTGACGGCCCGGGCGCTGGCCCCGGCCGCGGAACAGGGCCCGCAGGGGCGCTCGCTGCGCGCCGGGATGGCCGCCGTCAAGGCGTCGCCGCGGGCCCGGCTCGCCCTGCTGACCGTCGCGGTGTCCCACACCACCATGGTCTCGATCATGGTGATGACCCCGGTCGACCTGGGGCACCACGGGGCCGACCTCAGGCTCGTCGGCCTGGTGATCAGCGGCCACATCGCCGGCATGTTCGCCTTCTCCCCCGTCATGGGTTGGCTCGCCGACCGCCTCGGCCGGCTCTCCGTGATCGGCCTCGCGGCCGGACTGCTGTCCGTCGCCGCCCTGCTCGCCGGTACCGCGCGGGAGAGCCACACCCAGAGCGCGATCGGCCTCTTCCTGCTCGGTCTCGGCTGGTCCGCCGGCATGGTCTCCGGGTCGGCGCTGCTGACCGACTCGGTGCCGCAGCCCGCGCGGGCCGCCGTACAGGGCCTGAGCGACCTGACGATGAACACGGCGGCCGGCGTCGGCGGCGCCGCGGCCGGGCTGGTCATGTCCCAGGCCGGCTACGGCTGGCTCAACGCGATCGGCGCCGCGCTGCTCCTGCCCATGGCGGCGCTGGCCCTGTTCACGGCGCGGCGCCACCCCGTGGCCGCCAAGGACGGGGGGCCCACGGACGCGTGAGGGGCCGGCGGCCGCCCGTGGGGCCCGGCAGCGGGCCGGCCGGGCTCAGCAGTTGATGTGGTAGGCCTTGCGCAGCGTCTCGTGGACGGTCCAGGTGGTCCGGTCGCCCTCCCGCAGGACGCAGGCGGAGCCGGGCCCGACCTCCAGGGTCGCGCCGCCCTCGACCTCGATGGTCGCGCGCCCGCTGACGACCACGAACAGCTCGTCGGCCTCGGTGTCGGTGACCACCCCGGGGGTGATCTGCCAGATGCCCCGGATCTGCGAGCCGTCCTCGGACTCCCACAGCACCTTGCCGGTCACGACGGGCGTACCGGAGAGGATCTGTCCGGGGTCGAGCTCCTCGGTCTCCAGCTCGGCGTCGGGGACGTCGGCGACGGACACGGCGAAGGAGGCGGGGGCGGGGCTGCGGTCACTGGTGCTCATGGCGCGTCAGCCTAGGGCCGCCGCACCGGCGCCGGGGTGTTCACAGCGTCCAGCGCGGGCGCCGGTGACGCGTCATTCCGTCGAGCGCGTACGGGGCACCGGCCGCCTGGCGCCCAGTACGGGCTGGTGGAACCCGGTGGCGGCCGAGGGGTGCCAGACCGGCTCGCCGAAGCCGGCCTCCCGCACGTACCGGGCCGTCTCCTCCTCGGGCAGGGCCCAGTAGGTCGCCCCCGAGGTGTGCGTGGTCCAGGTCCCGCCGGACGGCAGCAGCTGGAACAGCTCGACGTCGTACCGCTCCCCGTCGGGGTGCCAGTGCCACAGCTGGAAGGTGACGGTCCGCCCGTCGGGGCCGGTGCGCACGTGCGGGGCCTCGCCGCCGGGCCGGGTCCGGCGCAGGGCGCCGTAGGGGCGGGTCGAGAGGAGCAGCAGGCCGCCCGGGCGGAGCACCCGCCGGGTTTCGGCCAGAGCGGCGCGGACGTCCGCCTCGGTCAGCAGGTGCGGGAGGGCGTTGTCGGCGCACACCACCGCGTCGAAGGCCGCGTCGGGGAAGGGCAGGGCCCGCATGTCGGCCGCCGCGACCGGCAGCGCCAGCCCCCGGGCGGTCGCCTCGCGGGCGGCGCGGGCGGCGGCGCGGGCGCTGAGGTCGGTGCCCGTGACGCGGTGGCCCAGGCGGGCCAGGCCCAGCGCCTGCGTGCCGATCCCGCAGGCGTTGTCCAGCACGGTGTGCGGTCCGGGCCCGAGGGAGGCGGTGAGCAGGGCGTCCAGGGCCCGGCCCTGCCGGGTGGTGCTGGCGTCCCAGTCCGCGTACATGAGGTCGTACCGGTCGGCGAGTTCGTCGTAGAAACCGCGGGTGTCCATGGGGGAACGCTAGGCAGTGTCTTCAAAGGGGCTTTAGCCAGAGGAACAGGGATGCGACGGTGACGGCTGCCTGGTAGGACTCGCGGGTTTTGTCGTAGCGAGTG
>NZ_JBEXPG010000046.1:0-69889 GCF_040611935.1 Streptomyces sp. NPDC006512
TCGCCGTGCGCGACTCGTCCACGATGCTGCGCCGCAACCTCCTGCACGCCCGCCGCTACCCCTCCCTCACCCTGAACCTCCTGCTCACCCCGATCATGCTGCTGCTGCTCTTCGTCTACATCTTCGGCGGCACGATGAGCGCCGGCATCACCGGCGGCACCCCCGACCGGTCGGCGTACATCGCCTACCTCGTCCCCGGCCTGCTGCTGATGACCATCGGCAGCACCGTCATCGGCACCGCCGTGTCGGTCTCCAACGACATGAGCGAAGGCATCATCGCCCGCTTCCGGACCATGGCGATCCACCGCCCCTCGGTACTCGTCGGGCACGTCATCGGCAGCGTCCTGCAGTCCATCGCGAGCGTGGTCCTCGTCGGCGCCGTCGCCGTCGCCATCGGCTTCCGCTCCACGGACGCGACCGCCCTGGAGTGGCTGGCGGCGTTCGGCCTGCTCGTCCTCTTCGCCCTGGCGCTCACCTGGATCGCCGTCGGCATGGGCCTCATCAGCCCCACCGCCGAGGCCGCCAGCAACAACGCCATGCCGCTGATCCTGCTGCCGCTCCTCTCCAGCGCCTTCACGCCGGTCGACTCGATGCCGGGCTGGTTCCAGCCCATCGCCGAGTACCAGCCCTTCACCCCCGCCATCGAGACCCTCCGCGGGCTCCTCCTCGGCAGCGAGATCGGCCACAACGGTTGGCTCGCCGTCGCCTGGTGCCTGGCCCTCACGGTCCTCGGGTACTTCTGGTCGACCTCGAAGTTCAACCACGACCCGAAGTAGCCGCCGTGACAGCGGGGACCACACCGCCCGCAGCCCGTCCCGCCCCGGGGCGGTGTACGCCGACACCACGCCGGCGCACACCGCCCCGTTCGCGTGCCCGGCCGCCGGAGGGAGTCCGCGCGGGTGCTCCACCGCTGTACGAGGACCGGTCGAGGCCGGAGCGGGATATTCGGTGGTCAGGTCCGGTACGGACGGACGCGCGCCCCCGCGGGGTCCCGGCCGCCGGGCCCGGTCCGCTCGGAGCCCCGCAGCCGTACGGCCGGGCGTCCACACGAGAGGACAGACACCGGTGAACAACACATGGTTGCGGCGCTTCACCACGGCCGCGGGCAACGGTCCGCGGCTCGTGTGCTTCCCGCACGCGGGCGGTTCCGCGACGGCGTACACGAACCTGGCGCGCACCCTGCCCGCGGACTTCGACGTGGTGGCCGTGCAGTACCCGGGACGCCAGGACCGGTACCTGGAGGCACCGTTCACGGCCCTGGATCCGCTCGTCGAGGCGGTGGCCGGGGAACTGGCCCGCGAACTGGCCGAGGATCCCGGAAGACCGTACGCCCTGTTCGGCCACAGCATGGGCGCGCTCGTCGCGTTCGAGACGGCCCGGCTGCTGGCCCGCGACGGGCTCCCGGGCCCCCAGCGGCTGTTCCTCTCCGGCCGGGACGCTCCGGGCCTGCGCAAGTCGAGCGCCCACTACCGGCGCTTCGACGACGCCGCGGTGCTGGCCGAGGTCCGCAGGCTGGGCGGCACCGACCAGACGACGCTCGACAACCCCGAGATCCTGGAGATGGTGCTGCCGGCGCTGCGCGCCGACTACCGGGCCCTGAGCACGTACAGCTGGGGCGGCGGTGAGCCGCTCACCACTGCGGTGACCGCCCTGGTCGGGGACAGCGACCCGGTGGTGACGGTCCAGGAGGCCCTGGCCTGGCGGGAGCACACCAGCGGCCCGTTCGCCCTGGAGGTGTTCTCCGGCGGCCACTTCTACCTCAACGACCATCTGGACCAGGTCGCCTCGGCCGTCACCGAGGGGCTGCTCGCCGGCGCGGCCGTCTCCTGAGCGTGCGCGTGGTCCTGCCGACTGCCCGGGACCCGGGGAGCCGGCAGGACCGACACCGCCCTACGCGTACGTGTGGAAACCGCGGCCGGACTTCTTGCCCAGCAGACCGCCCTCGACCATGCGCAGCAGCAGCGGCGGGGGCGCGTACAGCGGCTCCTTGAACTCCTCGTACATGGCCCGCGCGATGGACACGGTGGTGTCCAGGCCGATCAGGTCGGCGAGCCGCAGCGGCCCCATCGGATGCGCGCAGCCCGCCACCATGGCCCGGTCGACGGCCTCGGCGGTCGCCAGGCCCGACTCGACCATGCGGACCGCGGACAGCAGGTACGGGAACAGCAGCGCGTTGACGAGGAAGCCCGCCCGGTCCGGGGAGGCGACGGGCTCCTTGCCGAGGACGTCCCGGACGAAGACCAGCGCCCGCGCGCTCGCCTCCCCGTCCGTCAGCACCGAGTCGACGAGCTCGACGAGCGGCAGTGCCGGCACCGGGTTGAAGAAGTGCATCCCGAGCACCCGGCCCGGTCGGGCGGTCGCGGCGGCGAGCCGGACGACGGGGATCGAGGAGGTGTTGGTCGCCAGGATCGCGTCCGGGTCCTCGACGATCTTGTCGAGGGCGGCGAACAGGTCCAGCTTGACCTGCTCGTCCTCCTTGACCGCCTCGATCACCAGGTGACGGTCGGCCAGCTCGCCGAGGTCACGGGTGAACGACACCCGGCCCAGCGCCGCGTCGCGCTGCTCCTCCGTCAGTTTGCCCTTGGCCACCCCCCGGTCGAGGGACGCGGCGAGCCGCCGCGGCGCCGTGACCAGCGACGGCTCGGAGAACACCACGACCGTGACGTCCAGTGCGGCCTTCGCGCACAGTTCGGCGATGCCGGTGCCCATGATGCCGCTGCCGACGACACCCACCCGGTCGATGCGGGCGGCTGCGTTCTGCGTGGACGTGGTCATGTGCGGGTCCCCCAGGTCAGAAGTGACGCTCCGATCGACATGCCGCCGCCGAACCCGGCGAGCAGCACCAGGTCTCCCGGCGACAGCGCTCCCGTCCGGTTGGCCTCGTCGAGGGCGACGGGCACCGAGGCGCTGCCGACGTTGCCGTACCGGATCAGCGTGCGGTGGGTGTGCGCGGCGGTCAGCCCGGCGCGTTCGACGACCTCGCCGAGCATCACGCCGTTGGCCTGGTGCGGTACGAAGTGGTCGACGGCGCCGATGTCCACTCCGGCCCTGCGCGTCAGCGCGATCAGGGCCGGCGGTACGTGTTCGGCGACGAAGTCCCGTACTCCGCGGCCGTCCATCCGGAAGAAGTGGCCGCCGTCCGCGAGGGTCTGCGCCGATGCCGGAGTGCGGCTGCCGCCGGCCTCGACACGGATCAGGTGGTGCGCGTCGCCCCGGCTGGCCAGGTCGCTCGCGATGATCCCGTACGGGTCCGGCACCGCGCCGACGACCGCGGCCCCGGCGCCGTCGGCGAACAGGACCGCCGTCCTGCGGTCGGTGAAGTCCAGGATCCGCGAGTACACGTCCGCCCCGATGACCAGGACCCGGGCGTCCGGGCGGACGGCCACCAGGCTGTGGGCCAGCGCGAGCGCGTAGACGAAGCCGCTGCACACGACGTTGACGTCGAAGCAGGCCGCGCCGTAGGCGCCGAGCCCGTGCTGGACGAGGTAGGAGGTGGGTGGCTGCGGGTGGTCGCCGGTGGAGGTCGAGACGATGAGGTAGTCGATCTGGTCGGCGGTCAGTTCCGCCTGCTCCAGCGCCCGTTCGGCGGCCTTCAGGGCCAGGTCGGAGGTCGCCTCGTGGGGGGCCGCGTAGCGCCGGGACCGGATCTGGGTCTTGCGTTCGATCCATTCCGCGGTGACGCCGACCCGCTCGGCGACCTCCTCGTTGCCCACCTCGTTCTTGGGCAGGTAGGAGCCGGTGGAGAGGATGCCGATCCCCACGTCAGGACACCTCGGCGGCGGGCGCGCCGGAGCCGCGCAGCGGGTTGAGCCGGGCCGCCCCGATCTTCTCCCGCAGGACGGGATCGGTGACGCCGAGCCCTTCCCCGGGTGCGAGGCAGAGCACGCCGACCTTGCCGGTGTGGCGGTTCAGCTGGACCAGTCGTGCGGCCTCGCCCACCTCCTTCAGCGGGAACACCTCGGAGAGGATGGGGGAGAGCTGTCCCAGCCGGAACAGGCGGTTGCACTCGGCCTGTTCCTGGAGGTTCGCGGCGTGGCTGCCGATGATCCGCTTGAGGTTCATCCAGAGGTAGCGGTTGTCGAAGTGGTGGTCGTACCCCGTGCTCGATCCGCAGGTGACGACCGTTCCGCCCTTGCGCACGACGAAGACGGAGATCCCGAAGGTGGCCCGCCCGACGTAGTCGAACACGACGTGCGGGTCCTCGCCGACCTGCCGCCGGATCTCCCGGCCGAGCCGCTTGCCGAGCTCGATCGTCCGCTCGGGGGTGAGGGCGTCGTCCCCGCCCATGCCGATCTCGTTGCGGTTGATCACCACGTCGCACCCGAGGCGGCGCAGCACCCCGGCCTTGTGCTCGGAGCTGACGACGCCGACGGCGATGCCGCCCGCGTTCTTCACCATCTGTACCGCGAACGCGCCCAGCCCGCCCGTCGCGCCCCAGATGAGCACGACGTCGCCCTGCTTGATCCGCGCGCCGTTGTCACCGACCAGCATCCGGTACGAGGTAGCCGCGGTCAGCAGGACACCCGCCGACTCCTCCCAGGTCAGGTGCGGCGGCTTGGGCAGCAGCTGGCTCGCGCGCACCACCGAGTAGTGGGCGAGTCCGCCGAAGTTCGTCTCGTAGCCCCAGATGCGCTGGCCCGACCCGAGCATCGCGTCGGCGTGCGTGGCGGGCTCCTGCTCGTCGACCTGGACACAGCTGGCGACGACGTGGTCGCCGGCCTTCCAGTGCCGCACCCCGGCGCCGACGCGCACGACGACGCCGGCCGCGTCGGAGCCGACCACCTGGTGCGGCAGGTCGTGGCGGGCGGCGTACCCGCCCTCCCGGGCGTAGCGCTTGAGGAACTCGAAGGTGGGCACCGGCTCGAACGTCGCCGACCACACCGTGTTGTAGTTGATGGAACTCGCCATGACGGCGACGACCACCTCGTCCGGGGCGAGGTCGGGCATCGGCACCCGGCCGACGTGCAGCGACTTGCGGACGTCCTTGTCCTGCACGCCGTCGAACATGCCGACGTCGGAGGCCAGGAGGTGCGCGGCCTCGTATTCCGTCGGCAGGGCGTGTCTTTCGATCTCGTCCGGGCCGGCCCCGCCCAGCAGGGCCTCGGTCAAAGAATCCATGTTGCCTCACTCCTTCGCAGTGGCCGAACTCCGCGGCCGGGCGGCGGGCAGCGGTCAGAGGACCGCGCCGTCCTTCGTCCTCCTGCGCAGGCTCGGCCTGCTGGACCGGTCGAGGTCCTTCCACATGTCGGACAGGCCGATGACGGTGCGCGCCGCGAACAGCTTGCGGATCGACACCTCCTGCTTCAGCTCCGCCCGGATCAGGCCGACCAGCCGGATCGCGCGCAGCGAGTTCCCGCCGAGGTCGAAGAAGTCCTCGTCGATGCCGACCCGGTCCACTTCGAGCACGTCGGCGAACAGTCCGGTCAGGATCCGCTCGGTGTCGTTGCGCGGCGCCCGGTACTTCCCGTCGTCGAACCCGGGTGCCGGCAGCGCCGGCCGGTCCACCCTGCCGTCGGACGTCACCGGCAGGTGCTCCAGGACCGTGAACACCGTCGGTACCCCGGACTCCGGCAGCCGCCCGGCGGCGAACCGGCGGAGCTCGTCGGCCGGGACGGTCCGGCCGGCGACCGGGACCACGTAGGCCACCAGCCGCCGCTGCCCGGTGCCGTCCTCGCGGGCGACGACCACCGACTGCGCCAGCCCGGTGTACTCGGCCAGCGCCTCTTCGACCTCGGCCGGTTCGACGCGGACTCCGCGCACCTCCAGCTGGGCGCCGGACCGGCCCACGTACTCCAGCCGGCCGTCGGTGCCCCAGCGGACCCGGTCCCCGGTCCGGTACATGAGGGCGCCGGGCGGACCGAACGGGCAGGGCACGAAGCGCTCGGCGGTCGCCCCGGGCCGGCCGGCGTATCCGCGGGCCACTCCGGGTCCGGCCACGTACAGCTCTCCCACCACGCCGGCGGGGACGGGTGCCAGTCCCGGGCCCAGTACGTAGAGGGTGGTGTCGTCCAGGGGGCGGCCGACCGCGCCCGCGCGGTGGACGGGTTCGCCGGCGGCCAGGCGGTGGCAGGCGGCGAACACGGTGGTTTCCGTCGGGCCGTGGCCGTGGACGACCGTCAGCCCGGGGCAGGCTTCCCGGACGCGTCGCAGCGCGGCCGCCGGCACCCGGTCACCGCCGGTCCACACCTCGCGCAGCCCGGCGAGGAGTTCGGGGCGCTGCGCCGCGATCGCCGAGAACCGGGCCGCGGGGAGCCACACCGCGGAGACGCCGTGCGCCTCCCCCGCAGGGGTGAGCGCGTCGAGGTCCAGGTCGCCCGGCGGGGCCACGACGACCGTGCCGCCGTTGAGCAACGGCGCCCACACTTCGAGGGCGAGGGAGTCGCAGGTGTGCGGCGCGTGCCACAGCACGGTGCCGTCGCCGGCTTCCGTCCAGTTGGTGTCCGTGACGAACCGGCTCAGGTTGCGGTGCGTGACGGCGGTGGCCGTTGCGGCCGGTCCGGAGCCGTACGCGACGGCCAGCAGGCCGTCCGGGTGGGGGGCCGCGGCCTCCGGCACGCCGTCGGCTCCGTCGGCGGGCTCCGACGCGGGCTCCGACGCGATGTCGTCGAACAGGATCGGGGAGACGTCGGGGCCGATGGAGAGCGCGCCGGCCGTCTTCGCGTCGGTGAGCAGGACGCGCGCGGCGGAGCCGAGGAGCTGCGCGGTGGTGCGCTCGGCCGGGAGCGCCGGGTCGACCGGCAGGTAGGCGCCGCCCGCCTTCGCCACGGCCAGCAGGGCGACGACCAGGTCCGCGGAGCGGGGCAGGGCCACCGCGACGACGGTCTCGGAGCCGATCCGGCGCCGCCTCAGCGCCGCGGCCAGGCGGGTCGAGCGGTCGTCCAGTTCCCGGTACGAGAGCGCCGAGTCCCCGGAGACCAGGGCGACGGCGTCGGGGCGCCGCTCCACCTGCCGGGCGAACAGCCGCGGCACCGTCAGCTCCCGCGGCGCGGCCGGCTCCGCGGCCGGCTCCCGCGTGTCGCCCGGCGCGGTCAGCACCCGGTCCCGTTCGACGCCGCTCACCACGTCGAGGGCGCCGACCGGCTGGTCCGCGGCGGCCACCAGCGCGTCGACGTACGCGATGAGTTCCTCGCCGACGAACCGCAGCTCGGGGCGGGAGTACAGGCTCTCGGGGGCGTCGAGGCGGATGAAGAGGTCGCTGTCGGGGGTGCCGTCGGAGTACACGCCGATCGACAGTTCGTCGAAGGTTCCGGTGGTCGCGCCGAAGTAGCTCGCCGGGCTGTCGGCGAAGTGGAGCTGCTCCGCGAACTCGACGACGTTGACGACGGCGCCGAAGCTGCCGCGGTCGCTGAGGACGGTGCCGCTCGCGCGCTGGATGTCCGAGTAGTGGCAGGCGGTGTGACCGAAGAGCTCGTACGTCTCGTCGACGATCGCGTCGGCGATCTCGGTGAACGTCGCCGTGAGCGGAACGGCCACGCGCACGGGTACGACGTTCACGGCCAGGCCGGGGGTCCTGCTCGCGACGCCGACCCGGTTGCCGACGGCCAGCGAGAGGAGGAACTCCGGACGGTCGCAGCGGTGCCGGAAGTACACCGCGGCGGCCGCGGTCAGCATCTGGGACGTCCACACGCCCATGGACGTCGCGGTCGCGGTCCACGCGTCCGCCCGGGCGCGCGGGACGGTCAGCGTCCGGCCGGACATGCCGATGGCGCCGGCCACCTCCGCCCAGCGGTCGGCGTTGCCCAGGGGTTCGGAGAGCGCGGTCCGCGCGGAGTCGGACAGGGTGACGCGCGGTACCCGGGCGGGCGCCGGCGCGTCCTTCAGGTAGTCGCGCCAGAACTCCGTGTCCTCGGTGAACGTGTCGGAGGCGAGGTAGTCCACGGCCTCGGCCGAGAAGGACGCGACGTCCCAGGGGTGCGGCAGCGGCGGGACGTCCTCGCCCCGCGCGAGCGCCGTGTACACCTCGGCGAGGCGCCGCGAGAGGAGGCCGCCCGCGCCGAACCCGTCCGATATGAGGTGGTGGTAGGCGATCACCAGGAGGGAGCGGGTCTCGGCGAGCTTGACGACGCCCAGCCGGAACAGCAGGTCCCGCTCCAGGTCGAACGGCTGCCGCACCAGGTCGGCCAGCGCTTCGCGCGCCGCCTGCTCGGGGTCGGGCCCGGCGCTGAGGTCGAGGAAGAACGGACGCCAGTCGCCCAGTTCCCTGGGGACCAGGCGCAGCCCGGTGCCGTCGTCGACGAAGTTGACGCGCAGTACCTCCGCCTCGCCCATCACGTGCAGGAACGCGGTGTCCATGACCGCCGCGTCCAGCTCACCGGCCACGTCCCACATGGTCAGCGCGTGGTTCGGGGTGTCGGCGGCCATTTCCTGCGCCCGCCACAACCCCTTGTGCGCAGACGACGCGCCGAACGAAGGCATACAGATCAACCTCTCAGCAGACAGGACCGGAATCGGAAGTCGTCGCAGATCACCCCCACCTTCGGGGAAGCGACACGGCCGTTCAATGCAACTCGGTGCCGGGCGGGACGGGCCGCGGCCGGGCTTGCGGTGTCCCGCCGGCGAGACATTCCCGCCGGCGGGCCGCGCCGCCTATGCGGCCATCGAGGACACGATGTGCCCGGCGATCCGGCGGGGTGACGGGTGCTTCAGGACCAGGTTGGCCCGCAGTTTGAGGCCGGTGGAGGCGGTCAGGCGCTTGCTCAGCTCGGCCGACAGCAGCGAGTCGAACCCGATCTCCTTGAACTCCTGGTCGGGGTTGACCGAGGCGCCGGAGGGGCGCCCGAGGACGACGGCGACCCGCTCCAGGACGTGGTCGAGGACGAGTGCCTCGGCCTCGTCGCCGGGGAGCGCGGAGACCCGGTCCGCGAGCGGGACGAGGTGGTCGTCGCCCGCGGGCGGCTGCGTCGGCGGCACTTCCGCGGACGCCGCCGTCCGCGAGGCGCTGAGCCAGTACCGCTGCCGCTCGAACGCGTACGTCGGAAGGTCCGCGCGCCGGTCCGTGCCGAGCAGGGCGTCCCAGTCCACCGGTCCGCCGCGGACGTGGAGCTGGGCCAGCGAGGCGACCAGGTCCGCCACCTCGTCCCGGTCCCGCCGGGTCGAGGACAGCACCACCGCGTCGTCCACGTCCTCGACCGTCTCCTGTACCGGGACGGTCAGGACGGGGTGCGGGCTCATCTCGACGAACACCCGGAAGCCGTCGTCGGCCAGCCGCCGGACGGACGTCTCGAAGAGGACCTTCTCGCGCAGGTTGTCGTACCAGTAGCCGCCGTCCAGCCGGGCGGTGTCGATGACCTCCCCGTGCAGCGTCGAGTAGAAGGGCAGCGCGGACGTCTTCGGGCTCAGGCCGGGCAGCGCTTCGAGGACCTGGTCGCGGACCCGCGTCACGTGGTGGGAGTGCGAGGCGTAGTCGACCGATATCCGCCGGGCCTGGGAGCCTTCGGCCTTCATCTTCTCGACGAACTCGTCGAGCGCGTCGGGCTCCCCGGACACCACCACCGAGCGGGGCCCGTTGACGACGGCGATGCTCACCCGGCCACCCCACGGAGCGAGACGTTCCGCCACGAGGTCCGCGGACTCGGCGACCGATGCCATCCCGCCGTGACCGATCAGGTCCACCAGCGCCTTGCTGCGCAGGGCCACGACCCGGGTCGCGTCCCGCAGCGACAGCGCGCCACACACGTGGGCGGCGGCGATCTCGCCCTGGCTGTGTCCCACCACCGCGGCCGGTTCCACGCCCCAGGAACGCCACAGGGCGGCCATGGACACCATCACCGAGAACAGCGCGGGCTGGACCACGTCCACCCGGTCCAGTGACGCCGCCCCCGCGGCGCCCCGCACCACGTCGAGCAGCGACCAGTCCACCCACTCGTCCAGTGCGGCCGCGCACGCGTCGAGGCTCCGCGCGAAGACGGGGAAGGTGTCGTACAGCTGCCGGCCCATGCCGGCCCACTGCGATCCCTGTCCGGGGAACACGAAGGCGACCCCGCCGCGGGCGCCGGCCGCGCCGCGCACCACCGCGGGGGATTCGGCGCCCTCGCTCAGCGCGGTCAGGGCGCCGAGCAGTTCGTCGCGGTCGCGCCCCAGCACCACCGCACGGTGCTCGAACCGCGACCGGTCCGACACCAGCGAAGCGCCGACGGCGGCGAGGTCCGTGTGCAGACCGGCGGCGACGAAGTCGCGCAGCCTGGCCGCCTGGCGCTCCACGGCGGCCGGGCTCTTGCCCGACAGGATCCACGGCACCAGTGCGCGGGCGGCCGCCGGGTCCGGAGCGTTTCCGCCGGCCCGCTCCCGGTCCTCTTCCTGGTGCGGCGCCTCTTCCAGGATGACGTGCGCGTTGGTGCCGCTGACGCCGAACGACGACACGCCGGCCCGCCGCGGACCGTCCGTACGGGTCCACTCGCGGCCCTCCGCCAGCAGTTCGATCCCGCCGGACGACCAGTCCACGTGCCGCGAGGGGGCGTCCACGTGCAGGGTCTTCGGCAGGTAGCCGTGGCGCAGGGCCATGACGGTCTTGATGACCCCGCCGACGCCGGCGGCGGCCTGGGCGTGGCCCATGTTCGACTTGAGGGATCCCAGCCAGAGCGGCCTGTCCCCGGCCCGGTCCTTGCCGTAGGTCGCCAGCAGGGCGCCCGCCTCGATGGGGTCCCCCAGGGTGGTTCCGGTGCCGTGGGCCTCGACCAGGTCCACGTCGTGGGCCGCGACCCCGGCGTTCGCCAGGGCCCGCCGGATCACCGCCTCCTGGGCGCGGCCGTTGGGGGCGGTCAGCCCGTTGCTGGCCCCGTCCTGGTTCACGGCGGAACCCCGGACGACGGCGAGGACCGGGTGGCCGTTGCGGCGGGCGTCGGACAGCCGCTCCAGCAGCAGTACGCCCACGCCCTCGGCCCAGCCGGTTCCGTCGGCCCCGTCCGCGAAGGCCTTGCACCGGCCGTCGGCCGACAGGGCGCCCTGCCGGGCGAACTCCACGAAGGGCGCGGGCGTCGACATCACCAGGGCCCCGCCCGCGAGCGCGAGCGAGCACTCCCCGGCGCGCAGTGACTGGACCGCCAGGTGCAGGGTGACCAGGGACGAGGAGCAGGCCGTGTCCACGGACACCGCCGGCCCGGTCAGGCCCAGTTCGTACGCCACCCGGCCGGACGCGACGCTCAGCGAGCTGCCGTACAGCAGGTAGCCCTCCAGCTCGCTCTGGCCCGCCTCCAGGAAGCGCCACCCGTACTCGGTCGAGCTGACCCCGGAGAAGACCCCGACGTCGGCGCCGCGCACGTCGGCGGGGACGATGCCGGCCCGTTCGAAGGCCTCCCAGGACGTCTCCAGCAGTAGGCGCTGCTGCGGGTCGGTGGCCAGTGCCTCGCGCGGGCTGATGCCGAAGAAGTCGGCGTCGAAGCCGGCCACGTCCGTGAGGAAGCCCCCGTGGCGGACGTAGGCGCTGCCGACGGTGTCGGGGTCCGGGTCGTACACGTCCCGCCAGCCGCGGTCCGTCGGGAACTCGCCCACGACGTCGCGGCCTTCGCGGACCACGTCCCACAGGTCCTCGGGCGACGCCACGCCTCCCGGGTAGCGGCAGGCCATGGCGACCACGGCGATGGGCTCGCCGTGGCCGGCCTTCAGGGCCTCGTTCTCCTGGCGCAGGCGGTCGCGTTCCTCCAGCAGGGTGCGCAGCGCCCGCTGGACCCGGTCCGTGCCCTCCGCCGGCTGATCCCCGGGGTTGGTCATGTCACTTACCTCTTTCATCCAGAGCCAGGTCGAGCAGCGCGTCCAGGTCCATGTCGGAGAGTGCGTCCGCGTCCGCACCGGTGCCGGTGGCCGCCGCTTCCGCCGTGTCCGCGGCGCCGTCCGGCCGGGTCGGGTCGGCGCACGCCAGGACCAGTTCCAGGAGGCCGGCGCTGCGCAGGCGGTCGACGGGCACGGTCCGCAGCACTTCGCGGATCCGCGCGTCCTCGTCCGCGGCCGGGTCCGCCGCGGGGCGCAGCAGGCCGAGCAGGTGCCGGCCCAGCTCGCGCGGTGTGGGGTAGCTGAAGACGAGCGTGGACGCCAGGCGCAGTCCGGTCGCGGCGGCCAGCCGGTTGCACAGTTCGACCGCGGTCAGCGAGTCGAATCCGAGCTGGGTGAACGGCTGGTCGGCGTCGACGGCCGCGCTGGAGGGGTGTCCGAGCACGATGGCGGCCTGGTCGCGGACCCAGTCCAGGAGGGACGCCTGCGCCTCGTCGGCCGGGAGGGTGCCCAGCCGGGCGGGCAGGCCGGCCGGGCCGCCGTCCTGGGGGGTGCCCGTCTTGTTCCGGCGGGGGCGGCCGCCGTCGGCGAGGCCGCGCAGGAGCGGCGGCAGTTCGTCGGCGGTCTTCTTCCGCAGCGCGGTGACGTCCACGCGGGCCGGGATGAGGACCGGCTTGCCGGACGCGTACGCCGCGTCGAACAGGGCCAGTGCCTCGGCCGTCGGCATGGCGTCGATGCCCATCCTCCGGAGCCGGGAGAAGTCGGCCTGGTTCAGGTCCCCGGTCATGCCGCTGCTCTGTTCCCACCAGCCCCAGCACAGTGAGGTGCCGGGGAGACCGGACGCGGTGCGCCGGGCCGCCAGACCGTCCAGGAAGCCGTTCGCTGCGGCGTAGTTCGCCTGTCCAGCGGTGCCGAGCGTGCCCGCGAGGGCGGAGAACTGGATGAACGCCGACAGGGTGTGTCCCCCGGTCAGTTCGTGCAGGTTGACCGCGCCGCCGACCTTGGCGCGCAGGACGTGGTCGACGCCCTCCGCGGTCAGCGACGCGACGGTGCCGTCCGCCAGCACGCCGGCCGCGTGCACGACCGCCGTCAGCGGGTACCGGCCGGGCATGTCCGCGAGCACCTCCGCCAGGGCGGCCCGGTCCGCGACGTCGCAGGCGACGACCCGGACGGCGGCGCCCGCTCCCTCCAGGTCCGCGACCAGTTCGCGGACCCCTTCGGCCGCCGTTCCCCGGCGGCTCGCCAGCACCAGGCTGCGTACTCCGTGTCCGGTGACGAGGTGCCGCGCGACGAGGGAGCCCACTCCCCCGGTGCCGCCGGTGACCAGTACGGTCCCGCCGCCGAATCCGCCGCCCACGTCGAAGACCAGCTTGCCGATGTGGCGGCCCTGGCTCATCTCGCGGAACGTCGCGCGCGCGTCGCGGATGTCGCGGACGGAGACGGGGCTCAGCTCCAGGCGTCCGTCGGCGAACAGCTCCATGACGGCCCGGAACATGTCGTGGATGATGTCCGTGCCCGCCGAGCCGTAGAGGTCGAAGGCCTCGTAGTGGACTCCGGGGTGGTCGGACGCCACCTGCCGGGGCTCGCGGATGTCCGTCTTGCCCATCTCGATGAAGTGTCCGCCCCGGGGCAGCAGCTCCAGCGAGGCGTCGACGAAGGCGTGCGCGAGGGAGTTGAGGACCACGTCGACGCCGTCGCCGGCCGTGGAGCCGAGGAACTTCTCCACGAACTCCAGATCGCGCGACGAGGCCAGGTGCGCGTCGTCCAGCCCCAGGGCGCGCAGGGCGGGCCACTTGGCCGGGCTCGCGGTGGCGTAGACCTCGGCGCCGACGTGCTTGGCCAGCTGGACGGCGGCCATGCCGACGCCGCCCGCCGCGGCGTGGACGAGGATGCGCTGTCCCTTCTCCAGCCGCATCACGTGGAAGAGCGCGTAGTAGGCGGTGAGGAAGGTGCTCGGCACGGACGCCGCCTCGGCGTGGCTCCATCCGTCGGGGACGGCCGTCAGCAGGCGGTGGTCGGCGACGGCCACGCGTCCGAAGGCGCCGTTGAAGATGCCGGTCACCCGGTCGCCCGGTGCGAAACCGGTCACGTCGTCGGCCGTCTCCAGGACGACGCCGGCGCCCTCGCTGCCGAGTCCGGCGTCGAAGGCCGTCCTGTCGATGAGTCCCAGGGCGATCGTGACGTCGCGGAAGTTGAGGCCCGCGGCCTGTACGGCGATGCGGACCTGCCCGCTCGTCAGGGGTGCTTCCACCTCGGGGCACGGCACCCACGTCAGGTTCTCCAGGGTGCCCTTCTTCGGGATGCCCAGCCGGTGGGCGCCGTCCGCCGGCGGTTCGAGCCGGTGGTCCGCGGGCTGGGCCGGCGCCATGCGGGGGACGAGGGGGGCGCCGCCGCGCAGCGCGAGCTGCTCCTCGCCGAGGGCGACGGCGTCCGGGACGGCTGCCCAGGAGGTCTCCTCGTCGTCGACGTCGACCAGGCGGAACCTGCCCGGGTGTTCTGTCTGCGCGGAGCGGACCAGACCCCACACGGAGGCGCCGGGCAGGCTTTCGACGCCCTCCCCCGCACCGGTGGCGAGGGCCAGGCGGGTGAGGACGACCAGGGTGGATCCGGCGAGCCGCTCCTCGGCGAGGAACCGCTGCAGCAGGTCCAGTACGTGCTTGTCGGCGTCGCCGACCGTGGTGAGCAGGTCGGGCCCGGCGGTGACGACGTCGTCCAGGCAGAGGACGACGTGCCGGGGGGCGTCCCCGGAGAGGACCGCGTCGACGGAGGTGTGGAGCGTGGCGCTCCCCCGGGCCGTCCCGGCGAGCCGGGAGGCCTGGCCGTTCTCGGCGCCGACGACGGCCCACGGTCCGCGGCCGGTTTCCCGCGCGGCCCGGGGGGCCGGCCGCCATCGCACCTCGTACAGCTGCCGTTCCCGGCCGCCGGGCGCCGAGCGGACCTGCTCGGCGCGGGCGGGCCGGAAGGCGAGCGCGTCGGCGCGGGCGATCTCGCGGCCGTGCCCGTCGGCGACCGTGAGGGACACGACGCCCTCGCCGGACGGGGTGATGCGGACCTTCACGGTGGGTCCGCACTCCCCGGAGAGGTGCACGCCGGACCACGAGAAGGGCATCCAGCCCTGCTCTCCCGTGACCTCGATGACGCCGCCGACGACGACCGAGTGGAGCACGGTGTCGATCAGCGCCGGGTGCAGGGCGAACCCGCCCCCGGCCGTGCCGTCGGCGCCCCCGGCGTCCTCGGGCAGGGTGGCGAGGGCGAAGAGGTCGTCGCCGCGCCGCCAGACCTCGCGCAGTCCGCGGAACGCCGGGCCGTAGTCGAAGCCCGCGTCCACGAGGGAGTCGTAGAGGCCGTCGAAGCCCAGCCGTTCGGCCCCGGCGGGCGGCCACACGGCGAGCGCGTCCGCGCCGTCGGCCCCTTCGGCGGCCGGCGGTGTGCCCGGTGCCAGGTGGCCCGTCGCGTGCCGGGTCCAGCCGCCGGTGGTCGCGGCGTCCTCGGCGGGGCGCGAGTACACGTCCAGCGGGCGGCGTCCCGTTCCGTCCGCGGCGCCGACGACGATCCGCACCTGTACCTCGCCCGGGTCGGGGAGGACCAGCGGGACTTCCAGGGAGAGTTCCCCGACGGCCGCGCACCCGACGTGGCCGCCCACCGACAGCGCCAGATCCAGGTAGGCCGTCGCCGGGACGACGGCCGCACCGAACACGGCGTGATCGCCGAGCCAGGCGTGGGTCCGCAGGGACCACCGGTCGGTGAACACCACCTCGCCGGTGCCGGGGTGGTCCACGACGGCGCCCAGCAACGGGTGCCCGGGGGCCGACAGACCGGCGGATGCCACGTCCGTCTGCTCCGTCCCGGCCAGGAAGTCCATCCAGTAGCGCTGCCGCTGGAAGGCGTACGTCGGAAGGTCCACGCGCGGGTGCGTGCCGGTCAGGGCGGCCCAGTCCACGGACCCGCCCCGGACGTGCAGTTCGGCCAGTGCGCCGGCCAGCGCGCGCGCCGGGCCGCGGCCGCGCCGCGACGAGGACACGACGACCGCGTCGTGCACGCCCTCGGCGGCGAAGGCGTCCTTGGTGAGGCCGGCGAGCGTCGATCCCGGCCCGACCTCCAGGAAGACGTTCGCCCCGGCCTCACGCGCGCGCTCCACCGCGGCGTGGAAGCGCACGGGTTCGCGGACGTGGTCCACCCAGTGCCCGACGGACGTCAGCTCCTGGAGCGTGGCCTCGCGGCCCGTCCTGGTCGAGATGACCGGGACCGTCAGCTCGCCGCCCCCGGGGAGGGCGTGGAGCGCCTGCGCGAACTCCTCCAGGACGGGGTCCATGAGCGGGGAGTGGAACGCGTGGGCGACGGGGAGCAGCTTCGCCGACCGGCCGTCGGCGACGAGGCGGTCCCGCAGGTCGTGGACCTCGTCGCGCAGGCCCGACACCACCACCGATTCGGGGCCGTTGACGGCGGCGAAGCCGACCCGGGCGTAGCGGCCGAGCAGCGTGCCCACCTCGGCTTCCGAGGCGCGGACGGCCAGCATGGCGCCGGGCTCGGTGACGGTCTGCATGACCCGTCCGCGAGCGGCGACGAGCCTGGTCGCGGTGTCGAGGCCGAAGGCGCCGGACACGTGGGCGGCCGCGATCTCGCCGACGGAGTGGCCGATCAGGTGGTCCGGCGGCGGGCAGTACCGGGTGATGAGCCGGTACAGGGCGACTTGGAGGGCGAACAGCGCCGGCTGCATGACGTCCGTGCGCCCGGCGGGCCCGGCGGGGTCGGCGGGCTCGGCGGGCTCGTCCGCGAGGAGCAGGGGCTTCAGGGCGAAGGGGAGGTGCGCGTCGAAAGCCGCGCAGACCTCGTCGAGGCTCTGCGCGAAGACGGGGAAGGTGTCGTACAGCTCCCGTGCCGCGCCGGTCCACTTCGCTCCCTGGCCCGGGAACATGAAGACGGACCCGCCCGGTTCCCCGGCCGCGCCGCGCACCACCGCGGGGGATTCGGCGCCCTCGCCCAGCGCCGTCAGGGCGGTCAGGAACTCGTCCCGGCCGTGTCCCAGCAGCACCGCGCGGTGCTCGAACCGCGACCGGCCCGACACGAGGGACGCGCCGATCGCGGCGGCGTCCGCGTGCGGGTGGGCGGCGACGAACTCGCGCAGCTTCTCGGCCTGCGCCCGCAGGGCCTGCTCCGACCGCGCCGACAGCACCCACGGCACCGGGCCGGCGGCGCCGGCCGGCACGCCGTCGGCGGCGTCGGGGGCGCTGTCGGGGCCGGTGCCGGGGGTTGTCTCCTCCTCGGGGGCCTGTTCGAGGATCAGGTGGGCGTTGGTGCCGCTGGCCCCGAAGCTGGACACGGCGGCCCGCCGGGGGCGGCCGGGCGCGCTGGTCCACTCCCGGGCCTCGGTGAGCAGTTCCACGGCGCCGGCCGACCAGTCCACGTGCGTCGACGGACGGTCCACGTGCAGCGTCTTGGGCAGTACGCCGTGCCGCATCGCCATGATCATCTTGATGATCCCGCCGACGCCGCCGGCCGCCTGCGTGTGTCCGATGTTCGACTTCAGCGAGCCCAGCCACAGGGGGTTGCCCGGGTCCCGGTCCTGCCCGTAGGTGGCGAGCAGCGCCTGGGCCTCGATGGGGTCGCCGAGCGTGGTGCCGGTCCCGTGCGCCTCCACCACGTCGACGTCGCCGGGCTGCACCCGGGCGTTCGCCAGCGCCGCCCGGATCACGCGCTGCTGCGCGGGCCCGCTCGGTGCGGTCAGGCCGTTGGAGGCCCCGTCCTGGTTGATCGCCGAGCCGCGGATCACGGCCCAGACCCGGCGTCCGTTGCGCCGTGCGTCGGAGAGCCGTTCGAGGACGAGCATCCCGACGCCCTCGGCGAAGCCGGTGCCGTCCGCGGCGTCCGCGAACGCCTTGCACCGGCCGTCCGGCGCGAGTCCCCGCTGCCGCGCGAACTCGCGGAACACCTGCGGCATCGCCATGACGGTGACCCCGCCGGCCAGCGCGAGGCCGCATTCGCCCTGCCGCAGCGACTGCACCGCCTGGTGCACCGTCACGAGCGAGGAGGAGCACGCGGTGTCGGTCGACACCGCCGGGCCCTCCAGACCCAGCGCGTACGACACGCGGCCGGACGCCACGCTCGTCAGGGAACCGGTCTGCGCGTACCCCGAGATGGCCTCGGGGGTCTGGAAGTGGTTGCCGTATCCGAAGTAGGCGAGACCGGCGAACACGCCGGTCCTGCTGCCGCGCAGGGTCTGCGGGTCGATGCCGGCCCGCTCCAGGGACTCCCACGAGGTCTCCAGCAGCAACCGCTGCTGCGGGTCGGCGGCCAGCGCCTCGCGCGGGTTGATCTCGAAGAACTCGGCGTCGAAGTCACCCGCGTCGGGCAGGAACCCGCCGGAGCGCGTGTAACAGGTGCCCGGCCGGTCGGGATCGGGGTCGTACAGGCCCTCCAGGTCCCAGTTGCGGTCCTCGGGGAAGTCCGACACCACGTCCGCGCCGGCCCGCACCAGGTCCCACAGTGCCTCCGGGGAGGCCGCGCCACCCGGGTACCGGCAGGCGACGCCCACCACCGCGATGGGCTCGGCGGCGGCCTCCGTCAGTTCCTTCAGGCGCTTGCGCGTCTCGATCAGCTCGATCGACGTCCGCTTGAGGTAGTCGAGGACTTCGGCGTTGTTGTCGTTGGTCATCGCTATCCCCTAGCCGAGCTCTCTGTCCAGTAGCGCGAGAAGGTCTCCCGCCGAGGCCGAACTGATCTGGTCGACGAGGCCGGCCGGTGATCCGGCGCCCGCCAGTGAACGGATCCGACCCTGCAGTTCGCCGAGCAGGGTGGAAAGGGTGTCCCGCTCCTCTTGAGCGAGCTGGAGGAAGGCGTCCTCCAGCCGGGCGCCCAGGCCCTCGATCTCGTTGGCCAGGTGGCCGGCGGGAGATTCCGGGGCCGCGGAGCCGGGTGTGACGGCCGCGTGCAGGAACTGGGCGAGGGCGCTCGGGTTCGGGTGGTCGAAGGCGATCGTGGCGGGCAGCTTCAGGCCGGTCACCGCCGAGAGCTTGTTCCGCAGTTCGAGCGCCGTGAGGGAGTCGATCCCCAGTTTCCTGAACGTCGCGGCCGGGCCGATCCTCTTGGTGTCCGGGTGGCCGAGCACGAGGGCGGTCTGCGTCCGGACGGCGTCGAGCAGGACCGCCTCCGCCTCGGCCGGCGGCAGCGTCGTCAGCTGCCGCGCGAGGCCGGTGCCGGTGGTGTCCCGGCCGGCCGGGCCGCCGGGTCCGGCGGGTGTCCCGGTCAGGGCGCGCAGGAGCGGCGAGGCCGCGCCCGCCGCCGCGGGGTCCAGGCGCGCGGGCACCAGTACCGGCTCGTCCAGGCAGACGGCCCGGTCGAAGAGCGCGAGGCCCTCCCGTGACGCCAGGGGCAGTACGCCCTGGCGTCGCAGGCGTACGACGTCGGTGTCGCCGATGCCGGCGACCATCTCGCTGCGTTCGGCCCAGAAGCCCCAGCACAGCGAGGTGGCCGGCAGTCGCTGGGCCCGGCGGGCTTCGGCGAGGCCGTTGAGGAAGCCGTTGGCCGCCGCGTAGTTGGCCTGACCGGCCGTCCCGAGGACGCTCGCGATCGAGGAGAACAGCACGAACGCGGACAGGTCCAGGTGCCGGGTCAGCTCGTGCAGGTGCCAGGCACCGCGCACCTTCGGCGCGAGGACCGCGTCCACCTGCTCCTCGGTCAGCGCCTCGACGACCCCGTCGGCCAGCACGCCCGCGCAGTGGACCACCGCTGTCAGCGGGTGCCCGTGCGGTACCGCGTCGACGAGTCCGGCGACGGACTCACGGCTCGTGACGTCGCAGGCCACGATCTCCACGTGTGCTCCGGCCGCGGTGAGCTCCTCCCGCAGCGCTGCCGCCGCCGGGGCCGCCGGGCCCCGCCGACTGGTCAGCAGCAGGTGGCGTACGCCGTGACGGTCCACGAGGTGCCGGGCCAGCATCGCGCCCAGGCCGCTGGTGCCTCCCGTGATCAGTACCGTCCCCGGCCCGAGGGCGGGAAGGTCCGCCGCCCCGCCGGGGGCTCCCCGGCCGGCGGAGGCGTCGCGGGCGCGTACCAGTTCCGGCGTGGTCACCTCGCCGGAGCGGATCTTGAGCTGGGGTTCCCCGGTGCCGGCCGCGGCCGGGACGGCCGCCAGGGACGCGGCCCGGCCGTCGGTGTCCACGAGCGTGAACCGGCCGGGGTTCTCGGTCTGCGCGGTGCGTACGAATCCCCAGACGGCGGCCGCCGCGGGGTCGGTGCGGAGCACCTGGCCGTCCTGGACCGCGTCCCGCGTGACGATGACCAGGCGGGAGTCGGCGAACCGGTCGTCGGCGAGCCAGTCCCGCGTCCACCGCAGCACGCGGTGCAGGTTCCGCCCGACGGCGGCGGGGGTGTCCGCGTCGTCCGCGCCCGCCGGGTCGAGGGCGGCGACGACGAGCGCGGGTACCGCGCCGCCGGACGCGGCGAGCGCGTCGAGGCCGGCGAAGACGTCCGTGTCCGGGGCCCCGGGGACCGCTCCGGGGTCGCCCAGCACCGCGTACCGGCCCGGGGTGGTACCCGCGGGGACCGGGAGGGGCACCCAGTCCACCCGGAACAGCGAGTCCTGGTCGTCGAAGCCCAGGGCCGTCAGCTCCTCGGCGTCCGCGGGCCGCAGGCTCAGCGAGGCGATGCCGCCGAGGGGGGCGCCGTCCTGGTCCGCGAGGGTCAGGGACAGCGCGTCCTCCCCCGCGGGCGTCAGCCGGACGCGCAGCGCGGCCGGCTCGGCGGGGTCCACGCGGATGCCCGTGCAGCGGAACGGGAGCCGGCCTCCGGGCCGGGAGCCGTCGGCGGTCCGCCCCAGGCCGGCCGGGAGCAGAGCGGCGTGGAGCAGCGCCGGGTGGATCCGGTACCGGCCGCCCGCGCCGTCGGCTGCGGGCAGCTCCACTTCCGCGAAGAGGGTGTCGTCGCGGCGCCACGCCTTGCGCAGGCCGCGCAGGAGGGGGCCGTGGCCGAAGCCGAGGGCGGACAGCCGGTCGTACTCGTCCTCGGCCGGGACGGCGGCCGCTCCGGGCGGGGGCCACGCGGTGAGGCCCTCCTCGGCGCGGGGGCGTCCGGCGCCGGACCCGGCGACGCCGACGGCGTTGCGCGTCCATGCGGGTTCGGCCTCGCCGCGGGAGTGCACGCTGATCGCGCCCTTGCCGTCGAGGACGACGCGGATCTCGCGTCCGGCCGTCCGGGACAGCACCAGGGGGGTTTCCAGGGTGAGTTCGTCGACGGCGTCGTGGCCCGCCCTGTGCGCCGCCCAGAGCGCCAGTTCCAGCAGCACGGCGGCGGGCACCAGGACGGCGCCGTGGACGACGTGGTCGGCGAGCCACGGGTGGGTTTCGAGGGACAGCCGCCCGCTGCCCACGACGCCGCCGCCGTCCCCGTCGTCGGGCAGGTCGATCGCGGCGTCGAGCAGCGGGTGGTCCGACGTGGTCCCGGTGGTGGTCTCGTGGGGGGTGTTCAGCCAGTAGCGCTGTCGCTGGAAGGCGTACGTGGGCAGTTCGACCCACGGGCGGTCCCCTTCGGGGAACGCCGTCTCCCACGCCACCTCGGCGCCCGCCACGAAGGCCTCGGCGGCCGACCGGTGGAAGCGGGTGAGGCCGCCCTCGCCGCGGCGCAGCGTACCCACGGCGGTGGCCTCGGCGCCCGCGGCGTCCAGGGTCTGTTCCACCCCGAGCGTCAGGACCGGGTGGGCGGACGCCTCGACGAAGAAGCGGAAGCCCTGGGCGGCCAGGGCCCGGGTCGCCTCCTCGAAGCGGACCGTCCCGCGCAGGTTGGTGTACCAGTACTCGGCGTCCATGACCGTGGTGTCCAGCCAGTCGGCGGTCACGGTGGAGAAGAACGGGACCTCGGCCGTGCGGGGCTCCAGTCCGGCGAGGACGCGGAGCAGTTCCCCGTGGAGCGCCTCCACGTGCGCGGAGTGCGAGGCGTAGTCCGCCGCTACCCGGCGGGCCCGCACCTCGTCCGCCTCGCAGGCGGTGAGGAACGCCTCCAGTGCGGTCACGTCGCCCGCCACGACGACGGAGGAGGGCCCGTTGACGGCGGCGACGGACAGCCCGTCGGTCAGGCGGGCGCGCACGTCCTCCAGGGGGAGTGCGATCGACGCCATGGCCCCGGTACCGGACAGGGTCAGGACGGCCTTCGCCCGGAGGGCCACCACCTTGGCGGCGTCCTCGATCGACAGGGCGCCCGCGACGCAGGCGGCGGCGATCTCGCCCTGCGAGTGGCCCACCACCGCGGCGGGGTGCACCCCGTGCGAGCGCCACAGCTCGGCGAGCGAGACCATCACGGCCCACAGCGCGGGCTGTACGACGTCCACGCGCTCCAGCGCGTCGGCGTCCCCGAGCACGTCGTGGAGGGACCAGTCGACGTGGGGCGCCAGCGCGTCGGCGCACTCGCGCATCCGGCGTGCGAAGACCGGGGAGGTTTCCCACAGTTCGCGGCCCATCCCGGCCCACTGGGCACCCTGGCCGGGGAAGACGAACACCGTCTTGCCGACGGGCTTGGCGACCCCGGACACCACGCCGGCGGCGCTGTCGTCGCCCTCGGCAGCGGCGGTGAGGGCGGCGAGGAGTCCGTCGCGGTCGGCGCCGATGACCACCTGGCGGTGGTCGAAGAGCGAGCGCGTGGTCACGAGCGCGTGTCCCGCGCCGGCGAGCGGCAGGTCCGCGTCCGCGGCCAGGGCGTCGCGCAGCCGCAGCGCCTGTCCGCGCAGCGCCTCCGCCGACCGGGCCGACAGCACCCAGGGCACGGACGCGGGGGCGGGGCGGGCCGGGGCCCGCTGTGGTACGGGGGCCGGGTCGGGGGTCTCGGGTGCCTGTTCGAGGATCAGGTGGGCGTTGGTGCCGCTGATACCGAAGGCGGAGACGCCGGCCCGCCGGGGACGTCCCGGTGCGCTGGTCCACTCCCGGGCCTCGGTGAGCAGTTCGACCGCGCCGGCCGACCAGTCGACGTGCGTCGTCGGACGGTCCACGTGCAGGGTCCTGGGCAGTACGCCGTGCCGCATCGCCATGATCATTTTTATGGTGGCGCCGACGCCGGCGGCCGCCTGGGTGTGGCCGATGTTCGACTTCAGCGAGCCGAGCCAGAGCGGGCTGTCCGGGTCCCGGTCCTGCCCGTAGGTGGCCAGCAGCGCCTCCGCCTCCAGGGGGTCGCCCAGCCGGGTGCCGGTACCGTGCGCCTCGACCGCGTCGACGTCGCCCGTCCGCAGCCCGGCATCGGCCAGGGCGGCCCTGATGACCCGGCGCTGCGCCAGTTCGTTCGGCGCGGTGAGGCCGTTGGAGGCGCCGTCCTGGTTGGCCGCCGAGCCGCGGATCACCGCCCAGATCCGGCGGCCGTTGCGCAGGGCGTCGGAGAGCCGTTCGAGGACGAGTACGCCCGCGCCCTCGGAGAAGCCGGTGCCGTCCGCGGCGTCCGCGAAGGCCTTGCAGCGTGCGTCGTCCGACAGGCCCCGCTGCCGGCTCAGTTCCACGAGCAGTCCGGGGGTGGGCATGGCCGACACGCCTCCGGCGAGGGCCAGGGTGGACTCCCCGGACCGCAGGGACCGTACGGCCTGGTGGACGGCGACGAGCGACGAGGAGCACGCGGTGTCGGTCGACACCGCCGGGCCCTCCAGGCCCAGTACGTACGCCACCCGGCCCGAGGCCACGCTGGCGTTCGTCCCGGTGAGGGCGAAGCCCTCCACCTCGGCGGCCGCCCCGCCGCCCATCCGCGGGCCGTAGTCGACGGCGTAGATCCCGGTGAACACGCCGGTCGCCGAACCGCGCAGTCCGGCCGGGTCGATGCCCGCCCGCTCCAGCGCCTCCCACGACGTCTCCAGCATCAGCCGCTGCTGCGGGTCCATCGCCAGGGCCTCGCGCGGGCTGATGCCGAAGAACGGCGCGTCGAAGTCCGCGAGACCGTGCAGGAACCCGCCCGAGCGCGTGTACGTGGTGCCGGGCGCCTCGGGATCGGCGGCGTACAGCGCCTCCAGGTCCCATCCCCGGTCCTGCGGGAAGCCGCCGATCGCGTCCACCCCGTCGGCCACGACCCCCCACAGCCCTTCGGGGGACGTCACGCCGCCCGGGAAGCGACACCCCACGCCCACGACCGCGATCGGCTCGCGGGCGGAATCCTCCAGCTCGCGCACCCGCTCGCGCAGCTCCTGCGCGTCGCCGACGGCGCGTCGCAGATAGGACCGGAGCTTGTCGACATCCTCCACCAGGACCTCCCCCTACGGTTTCTTGAAAGAACGGGTGCGGCTACGGGTGCGGCTACACGTATCCGCGGTCGATCAGTGCGTACAGATCGTCATCGCTGTGGTGTTCCGGGCCCGTCCCCTCCGCGGCTTCCGGGACCCGGGGCGCCTGCGGGGGCGTCTCCGGGGTCTCGGGCTCCTGCGGCCGGAGGAGGGAGAAGAGCCGGCGGGCGAGGGCTTGCGGGGTGGGGTAGGTGAACGCGACGGTGGCCGGGAGCCGTACTCCGGCCGCCGGGGCGAGCCGGTTGCGCAGGGCCACCGCCAGCGAGGAGTCGAAGCCCAGGTACTTGAAGGTGTCCGTCGGCCTCGCTTCCAGGCCGGCGCCCGTCAGGTCCGTGCCCTTCGCCCGCAGCAGCGCCGCCGTTTCCGCGCACACGAGGGTGAGGACCGCGGCTTCGGAGTCCAGGTCCGCGGCCCGGGTGCCCGTCCCGGGTCCGGCCGCCCCCGGTGCGCCCGCCCGGGCGGAGGAGCCGTTCGTGGCGCCGCCGTCGTCGGGCGCCGTCAGCCAGTACCGCTGCCGCTGGAAGGCGTAGTGCGGCAGGCCGATCCGGCGCGGGCGGTCCGCGGCGAACACCGCCTCCCAGTCGACCGGCACGCCGCGCACCCACAGCTCGGCGAGCGAGGCCAGGACCCGGCCCGTGCTCCCGTCGTGCTTGTACAGGGTGCCCGCCACCACCGGCGAGGCCGCCAGCGCGTCGGCGGTCTCCTCGACCGCCACCTGGAGCACGGGGTGGGGGCTGATCTCGACGACCGTGCCGTGTCCGTGTTCGATGACGCGCCTCATGGCCGCTTCGAACCGGACGGTCTGCCGCAGGTTGCGGAACCAGTAGGCCGTGTCCAGTTCCGCGGGGTCGATCAGGTCGCCGGTCACCGTCGAGTAGACCGCCACCGGCGAAGGGCCGGGGGTGATCCGGCCGAGCCCGTCCGTGAGCCGGTCCTCCAGCTGGTCCAGCAGCGGCGAGTGGCCGGGGACGGTCGACTTGATGAGCCGGGCGCGCACGCCCCGGGACTCGCAGGCCGCGACGAGCTCTTCGACGACCGCGCTCTCGCCGGAGACCGTGGTGGAGTTCGGGCCGTTGACCGCGGCGATCCCGACCCGGGCTCCCCACGGCTCCAGCAGTTCCCGTACCTGCTGTTCGGGCAGCAGGATCCCGGCCATGCTGCCCTGTCCGGCGACCGTGGCGAGCAGCCGGGAGCGCAGGGCCACGATCTTGGCCGCGTCCGCCAGGGTCAGGACGCCCGCCGTGCAGGCCGCGGCGATCTCGCCCTGGGAGTGCCCGATCACCGCGTCCGGCGTCACCCCCAGGGAGCGCCACACCCGCGCCAGCGACACCAGCATCGCGAACAGCGCGGGCTGGACGATCTCGATCCGCTCCATCCACCCGGCCGGCTCCGCGCCGGTCACCACGTCCACCAGCGACCAGTCCACCCAGGGCTCCAGGGCCCGCGCGCACTCGTCGATGCCGTGCCGGAAGACCTCCGACTCGGCGTACAGCCGCCGGCCCATGCCGAGCCACTGCGACCCCTGGCCGGGGAACACGAAGACGACCGGACCCGCCGTTCCGGCGGCCGCCCCGCGGACCACCGTCGCCGCGTCATCGCCCGCCGCCAGCGCGTCGAGGCCTGCCAGCGCCTCCTCGCGGCCGGCGCCCAGGACGACCGCCCGGTGGTCGAACAGCGACCGGGTCGACACCAGTGAGTGGCCGACGTCGGCGGCCGACAGCGAGGCGTCCGCGGCCAGCAGGTCCCGCAGCCGCGCCGCCTGCTCGCGCAGGGCCGGCTCCGACCGCGCCGACAGCACCCACGGCCGCACCGCGGAACCGCCCGCGGAGGCCGCGTCCTCCCCGGCGGGGCGGGGTTCCGTCCGCTGCTCGGGGGCCTGTTCGAGGATCACGTGCGCGTTGGTGCCGCCCATGCCGAACGCCGACACCCCCGCGCGTCGCGGCCGGCCGGGTTCGCCCGGCCAGGGCCGTGCGGCCCGCGGGACCTCGAAGTCCTCGTGGAAGTCGGGGATGCCGGGGTTGGGGGAGCGGAAGTTCAGGCTCGGCACCAGCCGGCCGCGGTCCACGCAGAGGGCCGCCTTCACGAAGCCGACCATGCCGGCGGCGGGCTCCAGGTGCCCGACGTTCGTCTTCGCCGAGCCGATCGCCAGGGGGCGGCTGCGGCCGGTCTCCCGGAACACCCGGCGCAGGCCGGAGATCTCGGCCGGGTCGCCCATGCGGGTGCCGGTGCCGTGGGCCTCGACGTAGTCGACGCTGTCGAACGGTACGGCCGCGCGGTCGAGGGCGGCCAGCACCGCGGCCGCCTGCCCTTCGGGGCTGGGATCCGGCATCCGGGTGGAGGCGCCGCCGTTGCCGACGCCCCAGCCGCGCACGACCGCGTAGACGTGGTCCCCGTCGGCGACGGCGAGGTCGAGCCGCTTCAGCACGACGAACGCCCCGCCCTCGCCCCGGGCGAAACCGCCGGCCCGCTCGTCGAAGGTGAAGCAGCGGCCGTCGGGCGACAGGGCGCCCAGGTTCGCCAGCGCGCCTCCCGCTTCCGGATCGGTGATCAGGTGGACGCCGCCCGCGATCGCCATGTCGACCGCGCCGGCGCGTATCCGTTCGCACGTCAGCGCCAGCGACACGAGCGAGGAGGACTGGCCCGAGTCCGCGCAGAAGCTCATGCCGCGGACGTCGAACAGGGCCGAGATGCGGTTCGCGATCAGCGCACCGCTCGATCCGAGCGCGGCGTAGTGGTCGTCCCGGTCGCTGCCGGACAGCTTGCGGAGCAGGTCGTACCCGGAGGGCGCGGTGGCGACCACGACGTCGATCTCGCGGCCCGCGAGCGCGCTCGCCGGGACGCGGGCGTCTTCGACGGCCTCCCAGGCGAGTTCCAGCCCCAGCCGCTGCACGGGGTCCATGGCGGCCGCCTCCGCCGCGCCCGTGCCGAAGAACTCCGCGTCGAACCCGTCGACGGAGTCGAAGAACGACCCCGACCTCAGGGTGTCCGCGTCCGGATGGGACGTGTACGCCGAGCCGGCCGCCCGGTGGTCGGGGAACTGTCCGACGGTCGACTTCCCGTCGGACAGCAGGCGCCAGAACTCACCCAGGTCGTTCACGCCGGGAAAGCGGCACGCCATCCCGATGACGGCGATGCCGGCGGCTGCGCCACTCATACGAATTCCTTCCGGTTCCCTCGGCTTACGGCTCGTGCGGGCTGAACTGCTCTCACCGCCGGCCGGCCAGCAGCGTCAGCAGCTCGTCCGGCGCGTCCATGAAGTCGTAGTGGCCGCCGTCGACGACCCGGATCTCGACCGAGTCCGAGTACCGGCGCCAGCCCTCCAGCTCCTCGGCGCTCACGTCGGGGTCGTCGCGCCAGTGCAGGACGACGATGGGGCAGTCGATCCTGACCGGCTCCGGCCGCCGGTAGGCACCCGCGGCGGCGTGGTCGCGGAGCAGCACGAACATGCCCATGTCGATCATGTCCGGCCGGGGTTCGATGCCGCGGCCGCGGAGGAACGACTCCAGTTCGGCGCGCAGCTCGGGCTCGGTCATGGTGAGCATCCGGTCGCGCGAGGCGTCGTGCGGGGCGGGCTGGCCGGACACGTAGAGGCGGTCCGGGCCGGGCAGGCCGAGCTCGGCGAGCCGGAGCACGGTCTCGTACGCCGGCAGCGCGCCCGCGCAGTGCCCGAAGAACGCGAAGGGCCGGTCGAGCAGCGGCTCCAGCGCTTCGGCCAGGCCGGCGGCCAGGTTCTCGTAGGTGCCGTAGTGGGGGTGGCCCAGCCGGTTCTCGCGGCCGGGGAACTGGACCGGGCAGACCTCGGCGTCGCCGATCGCGGCCGGCCAGGCGCTGAAGGCCGACGCCCCGGACCCGGAGAAGGGCAGGCAGAAGATCCGGGCGGGGTGCTCGGCGGCCCCCGGCCGGACGAACCACGGTGAGGCGGCGGTGGTGGAGCCGGTTGTCATGGCGTCTGTCGTTTCTGGCCGACGATGGGGAGGTGGGTCATTCCGGCGATGAAGTACGAACGCAGGTGCTCCGGTTCGCCGGCGAGCTCGATCGACTCGAACCGCCGGAGCAGTTCCTCGAAGAAGACGCGCAGCGTCATGCGGGCCAGCGGGGCGCCGATGCAGAAGTGCGGTCCGAACCCGAACGCGGCCTGGCGCTTCGCGCCCTCCCGCGTGATGTCGAAGGTGTGCGGGTCGGGGAACAGGGTCTCGTCGCGGTTGGCCGACCCGATCCACGCCACGACCGCGCCGCCGGCCGGGATCGTGCCCCCGCCGATCTCGACGTCGTCCACCGCGTACCGCATGAAGTTGCAGGCGGCCGACGTCCAGCGCAGCCCTTCCTCGACCAGGTTCGGTACCAGCGACAGGTCGGCCGCTGCCTTGTCGAACTGTTCGGGGCGCTCGATGAGCGCCTGCACGGTGCCCGAGACGGTGTGCGGCGTCGTGACGTTGGCGCCGAGGAGGATGCTGTAGCCGTCGAGGGCGATCTCCTCGTCGTCCAGCGGTTCGCCTCCCGGGCGGACGCTCATGAGGTGGTGGAGGAGGCTGTCGCCCTCGTCCCCGGTGTCCCGCCGCTCCTTGACCCAGTCCTTGACGTAGGTGACGAGCTCGTGGTGGGAGATGGCCAGCGTCGCGGCTTCGCTGCCCAGCCGGAAGTGCGGGTCCGAGGGGGCCGTCACCATCGCGGTCAGCCGGACGAGCTCTTCCCAGTCCTTCTCCGGTATCCCGAGCAGCGGGCCGGTGACCAGCGCCGGGAGGAGCAGTGCCTGCTCGGCGAGGTCGAAGGTGCCCCCGTCGAGCGCCGGCTCCAGGAAGCGCACGACCGTCGCGCGGATCCGGTCCTCCCAGGCCTTCACCGCGCGCGCGGTGAGCTTGGAGCCGAGGGGCCGGCGGACCTCGGTGTGCCGCGGCGGGTCGGTGGAGGTCATCAGCACGCCGGCGGCGACGTCGTCCGTCCCGAGGTGGGTGGGGACGGTGCCGCGCTCGGAGGTGAACTCCCGGTGGTCGCCGAGCACGCGGCGGACGTCCTCGTACCGGGTCACGGACCAGAACTCGCGGCCGTCCGGCAGGACCTGGTGGTGCAGGGGCGTCTCGGCCCGCATCACGTCCCAGACCGGGTGCGGATCGCCCGAAGCGTAGAGGTCCAGGTCGAACAGGTCGACGTCGTCGAGGTCGATGTCGCGCCCGGGACCCGGCGTCAGTCTCACGCCGCGGCCCTCCCCTGCTCGATCAGCTCGGCGACCCGGGCCGGGGTCTGGGCCAGGTAGAAGTCGCGGACGGACAGCTTGACGCCGTAGTCCTGCGCCACCCGCTCGATGATCTTGATGCCGATCAGCGAATTGCCGCCGCGCACGAAGAAGTCGTCGTCCACCCCGACCTCGCCGGAGGTGAGGAATTCCCCCCAGAGCTCCGCGATCTCCTGCGCCAGCGGCACCGGCGCGCCCGGAGGCGCGTCCTGTCGCTGCGACGTCTCGTCCTGTCCACCTCGCGGGTGGAGCACCTGCGGCGACGATTCCATTGCCCGTTTTCCTTCCTCCGCCGACCGGGAATGCCCGCTCGCGTCCTTTTCGGTCCCGTCCCGGTCCGTCATCGCCGTGACGGGCGCTGCGGCCCTTCACGCTGTCCCGCCGGCGAGACGAATTCTTCGAATGGCCGAATGGAGCGTCGCGTGAATGCGCGTCCGCGCACACCGCATCGGCGGTGTCCGGCGTTTCACCGCCCGCGGGGTTGAGAGTGGACCGGCCGGCCTGCATGCCGGCGCCCGGAGCAGCCGCCCGTCCCGCCGGCGGGACAGGCAAGCGCGGCTGCGGCCCGTCCCGTACCGGCCCCGGCGTTCCTTGACCGGCTGATCCGCGTTCAGTGAACGTGGGGGTGATTCAACGACGTTAGAGGCGCAGTGGAGTGAGGGGGAACGACGTGGGACACACCGGCATGGATGCGGACGTGGTGATCGCGGGGGCCGGGCCGACGGGCTTGATGCTCGCCTGCGAACTGCGGCTGGCGGGCGTCGAGGTGGTGGTGCTGGAGCGGCTCGCGGAGCGGACGGGCGAGTCGCGGGCCGGTGGAATGCATTCCCGGACCCTTGAGGTTCTGGACCAGCGCGGAATCCTGGACCGTTTCCTCGACGTCGGCGAACCGCAGCCGGTGGGCCATTTCTCCGGCCTTTATCTGGAATTCGACGAGCACGAGTCCAGGCACCCCTACCCGCTGATGATCCTGCAGTCCGCGATCGAGCAGCTGCTGGAGGAGCGGGCCGCCGAGCTCGGCGTGCGGGTGCGCCGCTCGTCCGAGGTGTGCGGGATCCGCCAGGACGAGGACGGCGTGACGGTCGAACTGCGTACGCCGCAGGCGCCGCCCTCGACGCTGCGCGCCCGCTACCTCGTGGGCTGCGACGGCGGGCGCAGCACCGTGCGCAAGCTGGCGGGCATCGACTTCCCCGGTACTGCGGCGACGATGACCGCGCTGATCGGCGACGTCGAGCTCCCCGGTCTGACCGAGGACTACGTCTGGGTGCGGCGCTGTGCGGGCGGTGACTTCTCGGCGATCGCCTTCGAGCCGGGCTGGTTCCGGGTGATCACGTCCGAGTACGACCGCGTCGTGGACCGCGACGAGCCCACGACGTTCGAGCAGCTCCGGGAGTCCCTGGTCAGGCTGGCGGGCACCGACTACGGCATGCGCGCCCCGCGGTGGGTGTCCCGGTTCAACGACGCCGCGCGGCAGGCCGCCCGGTACCGGCAGGGCCGGGTGCTGCTGGCGGGCGACGCGGCCCACATCCACTTCCCGGCCGGCGGGCAGGGGCTGAACATGGGCGTCCAGGACGCGTTCAACCTCGGCTGGAAGCTGGCCTCGGTCGTGAACGGCCGGGCGCCGGAGGGCCTGCTGGACAGCTACCACGCCGAGCGTCACCCCGTCGGGGAACGCGTGCTGCACAACACCAGGGCGCAGTCCGCCCTGGCCCGCCCCGGCCCGCAGACCGACGCGCTGCGCGACGTGTTCAGCGCGCTCATGGTCTCCGACGACGTCAACGGGTACCTGCGGGGCATGCTGACCGCGCTGGACATCCGGTATCCGGTCGACGGCGACCACCAGCTGGCGGGCCGCCGGGTCCCCGACGCCGATCTCAAGACGTCCGTCGGTGCCACCCGCGTCTACGAACTGCTGCACGCCGGCCGCCCCCTGCTGCTCGACCTGGGCGGCGGCGCGGCGGTGGCGGCCGCCGAGGGCTGGGCCGATCGCGTCGACCTCGTCGAAGCGCGGAGCGAGGACGGCTTCTGGCCGGTCCCCGTCATCGGCGAGGTGCCCGCGCCGGCCGCGGTGCTCGTCCGCCCCGACGGCCATGTCGCCTGGGCGGCCGACGGCGCGCCCGACACCTCCGCGCTGCGGGCCGCCCTCACCACCTGGTTCGGTCCGGCCCCGCGGGGGTGAGGGAGGTCCGGTCACGACGGCGGCCGCGGGGACCCGGTGGGTCTGCGCGGCCGCCGTCGTGGTGCGGGCCGGACGGTCACGCCCGCTTGTCGAACGTGGAGACCGCCCACGCGTAGCCGAGGAGGGCGAGCCCGGCGCACCAGGCGACGGCCGCGATCACGTCACCGCTCGACACGCCGCCGAGCAGCAGCCCGCGCAGCGTCTCGACGACCGGGGTGAAGGGCTGGTACTCGGCGAACTGCCGCACGCCGGCCCCCATCGTGGCCGCGGGTACGAGAGCGCTGCTCAGGAACGGCAGCATGATCAGCGGCACGGTGGCCAGGCCCGCGGACTCCGCGGTCTTCGCGGCCAGTCCCAGGGCGACGGTCAGCCAGCCGGCCGCGAAGCTGACCAGCACGATGACGCCGAAGACGGCGAGCCAGTCGAGGGCGCTCGCGGACGGGGCGAAGCCCATCGCGAAGGCCAGTCCGAGGATCGCCGCGCAGGACACCAGGCAGCGCACCGTCGTGACGACGACGTGGCCGGTGAGCACGGAGCCGCGGGAGACGTCCATGACCTTGAGCCGGTTGATGACGCCCTTGGTCATGTCGTCGTTCACGGCCGTCGCGGTGGCGACCAGCCCGTGGCTGACGGCCATCACGAGCAGGCCCGGCGTCGCGTAGTCGACGTAGTCCTCACCGACGCTGAACGCGCCCCCGAACACCTTCACGAACATGAGCATGATCGCGATGGGGAACAGGACCGCGTTGAACATCACGACCGGGTTCCGCGCGGTGTGCCTCAGGTTGCGGCGCAGCATGATCGCCGAATCGGCCAACGACGTCGGTACGGTGCTCACCGTGAGTTCGCCTCCTTGCCCTCGTACGCGGGTTCCGCCCCCTCCGGTCCCGTCCGCCCGGTCAGGGCGAGGAAGACGTCGTCGAGGTCCGGTCGGTGGACCGAGAACTCCTGGGCGTCGACCGCGTGGACGTCGAGCCGCTCCAGCAGGGCCCGCACCGACTTCGTCTCCCCGTCGCTCGGCACCCGCAGGGTCAGCTCCTCGTCGTCCCGCGCGGCCTCGACCAGGATCCGGGCCGCCGAGTCGAGTTCGTAGAGGTCGGCGAACCGGAACCGGACGTGGGTGCCGGGCATGCGGCGCCTGAGCGCCTCGGGGGTGCCCCGGGCGGCCAGGCGGCCCTGGTGGAGCACCGCGACCTGGTCGGCGAGCTGGTCGGCTTCCTCCAGGTACCGGGTGGTGAGGAAGACGGTGGTGCCCTCGGACACCAGCTCGCGGACGATCCCCCACATCGTGCGCCGGCTGCGCGGGTCGAGGCCCGTCGTCGGCTCGTCCAGGAAGATCACCTCCGGGTCGCCGACCAGCGTCATCGCCAGGTCCAGCTTCCGGCGCATGCCGCCGGAGTAGGCCGACGCCCGCTTCTCGGCCGACTCCACCAGGTCGAAGCGCTCCAGCAGCCGCGTGACGAGCCGGGCGGCCGCGGGCACCCGCCTGAGGTCCGCCATCAGCCGCAGGTTCTCCCGGCCCGTCAGCAGGTCGTCCACGGCGGCGGACTGGCCGGTCACCCCGATGGCCGCGCGGACCTTCCCGGTCGCGGTCGCCACGTCGTGCCCGGCGATCCGCACCGTTCCGGCGTCCGCCCTGATCAGCGTCGTCAGGACGTTCACCGTCGTCGTCTTGCCCGCCCCGTTCGGGCCGAGCAGGGAGAAGACCGAGCCCTCGGCGACCTCGAAGTCGATGCCGTCCAGGACGGCTTTGTCGCCGTACGCCTTCCGCAGCCCCGACACCGAGATCGCCGAGGTCCTCATGCGCGCGCCGCCCGCTCCCGGTCGCCGGCGCTCTGGGCCTCGATGACGTCCAGCACCTCGCGGCCGGCGTCGACCAGGTACATGTGGTCCCCCGGGAACTCCACGTAGGTGAAGCCGGCCGTGGTCGCCGCCCGCCACTGCCGTGCCTCCTCCGCGGTGACCAGCCCGTCGACGGCGCCGCGCAGCGAGCAGACCGGCACCGTCACGGGCGCGTCGGTGCTCGGTACGTACGCCTCGTGCATCTCGCAGTCGGCCTGGAGCACGGGGAGGATCAGTTCGCGCATCTCGGGGTGGTCGAGGGCCTCGTGCCTGAACCCCGCGAACTCCTCGACCCTGGCGAGGAACTCCTCGTCGGGCAGGCCCGCCGCCCGCCGCTCGCGCTGGGTCCAGGGGCCCGGCGAGCCGCTGACGACCAGCCGCTCGACGTGCACGCCCCGCGCGGTCAGCAGGTGCACCAGCTCGTACGCGAGCACCGCGCCCAGGCTGTGCCCGAACAGCACGACCCGAGCCCCTTCGCCGAGGTCCGCGACGACGTCGTCGACCGAGCCCTCGGCCGCCTCGACGACGTTGCGGTACGGCTCCTCCATGATCCGCCGCTCCCGGCCCGGCAGCTCGACCGAGGTCACGCGCCACCGGCCGGCGGCCAGCTCGCGCCACGGGTGGAAGAACGAGGGACCCGCTCCCGCGAACGGCACGCACAGCAGCGTGGTCTTGTCCCCGTGTTCCGCGGACATGCCGGGTTCTGTCATCCCGACCAACCCCAATCTTCCGTTCGGTGGTTCGTTGACGTGGCCGCGGGGATCCGGGCTCCGGTCATCGCGCGTCCGCCAGCTTGCGGTTGAGGACCTCGAAGACCTCGGACACGGGTCCGGGCAGGTTCATCTCGTGGTGCGTGGCGCGCACGTCGTGCTCCTCGATGGTCCCGAGGACGTAGGGCCGCCACAGGTGGGCGTACATGTCGTCCTTGAGCGTCGCGTGGAAGAACACCACGTCGCCCCGGTAGACCGGGGATTCCCAATCCATCATGAGGTTCGTGTTGTTGGCGAGGACCTTCGACATGTTGTCCAGGAAGTCCTGCTGGTTGCCGGTGCCGATGTACTGGCCGAAGAACTCCTCCAGTTCCCCCCGGTAGTCCGCCACGGTCTTGTTGCGGTGGATGTCCGTCCAGCCCTGGCCGCCCGGCTGGGAGTCCAGGATGGCGGTGAGGGCGATCTCGTGCCCGCGCCGGTCGAGCCCCTCCGCGATGGCCTGGACGAGGGTGCCGCCGTAGGACCAGCCGACGAGGTTGAAGGGCCCTTCCGGCTGGACCTTCAGGATCTCCTCGATGAAGTGGTCGACCATCTCCTCGATCGAGTCCACCAGCGGTTCGACGCCGTCCGCGCCGCGGGACTGAAGCGCGTAGGCCTGCCGGTCCTTCACGTGCGTCACGAAGCTGAAGTACGCCCAGCCCAGACCGCCTCCGCCGTGGAAGAACCACAGGGGCTTCTTGCCCGTGCCGGGGTCGCTGTTCAGCGGCAGCACGACGCCGAAGGGGTTGGCGACCTCGTCGGGGACGGCGCCGGCGAGCAGCAGCGCGGCCAGCTCGGCCACGGTGGGGAACTTGATGATCGTCCTGAGGGGCAGGTCGACGTCGAAGTCCTTGCGGATGCGGACGCTGAGCCGGGTGGCCAGGAGCGAGTGGCCGCCGAGCGCGAAGAAGTCGTCGTCGACGCCGACGTTCTCCTTGCCGAGCAGCTCGCGGAAGACGGCGCACAGCTTCTCCTCGAAGGAGTTGCGCGGCGCCTGGCCGGCCACGGCGGGCGTGTGCTCGGACGGCAGTGCCTGCCGGTCGAGCTTCCCGTTCGGCGTCAGCGGGATCTCGGTGAGCGGGATCAGCGCGGACGGCACCATGTACTCGGGCAGCCGCCCGCGCAGGTGCTCGGACAGCTCGGCGAGCAGCGCGTCCGCCGCGCCGGCCGCCGCGCCCGCCTCGGGCACCACGTAGCCGACGATGCGCTTGTCGCCCTGCTGGTTCTCGCGCACCACGACGGCCGCCTGGGCCACGGCGGGGTGTCCGGCCAGCACGTGCTCGATCTCGCCCAGTTCGATCCGGAACCCGCGGACCTTCACCTGGTGGTCGGTGCGCGCGATGTACTCCAGGAGGCCCTGCTTGTTCCACCGCACCAGGTCTCCGGTGCGGTACATCCGCGCGCCGGCGGGTCCGAACGGGCAGGGCACGAACCGCTCCGCGGTCAGCTCCGGCCGGTCCTGGTAGCCGCGGGCCACGCCGGCGCCGGCGATGTACAGCTCGCCCTGCACCCCGCGCGGAACCAGACGCATCCGCGGGTCGAGGACGTACACCTGGGTGTTCCCGATCGGCGAGCCGATCGCCACGCCCGCTCCCGCCTTCAGCGGCGCCGTGGTGGACCACGTCGTCGTCTCGGACGGGCCGTACCAGTTGCCCACTTCGGCGGCCTGCTCCGCCAGCGTCTCGGCCAGCCGTACGGGGACGGCCTCCGCGCCGGTGATGATCCGCAGGCCCTTGGCGGCCTCCGGCTCGTGCGTCAGCAGCATCTGCCAGAAGCCGGGGGTGGCCTGCACCACGGTGACCTCGTGGCGTCGCAGCAGCGCCACCACGGCCGACGGGTCGGTGACGGCTTCCTTCTTCGCCAGGACCATCGTCGCGCCGGAGACGAACGGCAGGTACAGCTCGGTGTTGGCCATGTCGAAGGAGACCGTCGTGCTGAACAGCATCCGCTCCCCCGGCGACAGCGGGAACCGGCGCCGGGTCGCGGCCACGAAGTTCGCCACCGCGCCGCGCGGGATCGTCACGCCCTTCGGGGTGCCCGTCGAGCCCGACGTGTAGATCACGTACTGGGTGTTCTCGGGGTGGACGCCCACCTCGGGCGGCGAGTCCGGGTACCGGTCGAAGTCGGCGGCGGCCAGCGCGTCCGCGTCGAGCACCAGCACCGGCTTCGCCTGTTCGAGGACGAAGTCGATCCGGGAGCGGGGGTGGTCCGGGTCGACCGGAACGTAGGCCCCGCCGGACTTCAGCACCGCCAGCAGCGCCACCAGCAGGTTCGCGGTCCGGGGCAGGCACACGGCGACCAGTGACTCGGGCCGCACGCCGCGGCCGACGAGCCAGTGCGCCAGCCGGTTCGAGCGCGCCTCCAGCTCCCGGTAGGTGAGGGACTCCTCCTCGGCGATGACGGCGAGCGCCTCCGGGGCCGCCCGCACCTGCCGCCGCACGGCCTCCACGAGCCCGCCGTCCAGGGTCGGCTCGGCGGTGTCGTTCACCTCCTCCAGCAGCCGCTCCCGCTCGCCCGCGATCAGCACGTCGACGTCGGCGACGAGCACGCCCGGATCGGCGGCCAGCTGCTCCAGGACGCGCGCGTACCGGGCGGCCATGTCCTCGACCGTGTCCCGGTCGAAGAGGTGCGTCGCGTACGAGATGTCTCCCCGCAGCGCCCCCGACTCGTCCGTGGTCATGCTGAAGAACACGTCGACCTGGGTGGTCGCCAGGAGGGCCTGGCGGTACTCCACGTCGAGGCCGTCGAGCTCCAGGGACCACTTCTCGGTGTTCTGCCAGCCGCACATCACCTGGAAGATCGGCCGGTAGGCCGCGGAGCGGTCGGGGTTGAGCTGTTCGACCAGCACCTCGAACGGCACGTCCTGGTGCTCGTAGGCCGTCAGCGCCTTGTCGCGGACCTGGGCGAGCAGGTCCGCGAACGTCAGGTCGCCGGAGAGGTCCATGCGGATGACCAGGTTGTTGACGAAGCAGCCGATCAGGTCGTTCAGCGCTTCGTCGGTCCGGCCGGCGATCGGCGTGCCGATCGGGATGTCGTCACCGCCTCCGAGCTTGCTCAGCAGCACGCCGAGCGCGGCCTGCATGACCATCGACATGGTCAGCCCGCGCCCGTCGGCCAGCTTCTGCAGGCCGTTCATCACCTGCGCGCCCACCGGGATGGCGACCGCGTCGCCCTCCGTGCCCGCCTCCACGGACCGCGGGCGGTCCAGCGGCAGGTTGAGCGGCTGCGGCACCCCGTCCAGTTCCCGGCGCCAGTACGCGATCTGCCGCGCGCCGAGGCTGTCGGGGTCCGCCAGGTCGCCGAGCACCTCGCGCTGCCACATCGTGTAGTCCTTGTACTGCACGGGCAGCGGCTCCCACCGCGGTGCCCGGCCGGCGCGGCGGGCGTTGTAGGCCGCGGCCAGGTCACGCGCCAGCGGTGCGCCCGAGCTGCCGTCCGAGGCGATGTGGTGGATGACCAGCACCAGGACGTGCTCCTCGGGGCCGGAGCGCAGCAGGCGGGCCCGCAGGGGGATTTCGGCCGTCAGGTCGAACCAGTGCGCGACGGTCTCGTCGACCGCGGCGGAGACGCCCTCGGGCGTCACCTCGGCCACCGGCACCCGCACCTGCTCCCGCGCCCGCTCCGTCGGCAGGATGTGCTGGTAGGGCTCGCCGTCGTCGTCGGTGAGGTAGGTGGTGCGCAGGATCTCGTGCCGGTCGACGATGTCGCGGAGCGCGGCGACCAGGGCGTCCTGGTCCAGTTGCCCGGTCAGCCGGAACGCCGCTGAGATGTTCCAGGTCTCCGCACCCTCCAGCTGGTGCAGGAACCACGTACGACGTTGCACAAATGACAGCGGAATCATTGGTTCACTCCTCAAGCGAACATCTGGCGGAGGCTGGGGCGACGGGGAGCGGCGGATTCCTCGTGCCACGCCGCGAGCGCGGCCACCGTCGGCAGATCGAAGACCTTGCGGATGGGGATCTCCGTCCCCATCTCGGTACGGGCCCGGCTGATCAGCCGGGTGGCGAGCAGGGAGTGTCCCCCCAGCTCGAAGAAGCTGTCGTCGATGCCGACCCGGTCCACGCCGAGCACTTCGGCGAACAGCGCGGCCAGGGTCTCCTCGCGGGCGTTGCGCGGTGCGCGGTAGGGGGCGCCGGTGAACTCCGGTTCGGGCAGCGCGGACCGGTCCAGCTTGCCGTTGGGCATCAGCGGCAGCCGGTCCAGGAGAACGAACGCGGACGGCACCATGAACTCGGGCAGCCGTTCGGCGGTGAACCGGCGGATGTCCTCGGTGGCGGTCCCGCCCGACGCCACCACGTACGCGACGAGCCGCTTGCCGGTGCCCGCGCCCTGCCGGGCGATGACGACGGCCTGGTCGACTTCGGGGTGCGCGGTGAGGGTGGCCTCGACCTCGCCGGGTTCGATGCGGAAGCCGCGCACCTTGACCTGCGCGTCGTCGCGGCCCACGTACTCCAGCTGCCCTTCGGCGTTCCAGCGGGCGAGGTCACCGGTGCGGTACATGCGCGCGCCGGCCGGGCCGTACGGGTCGGCGACGAAGCGTTCGGCGGTGAGTTCGCCGCGGCCGTGGTAGCCGCGGCCCACGTTCCCGCCGACGTACAGCTCGCCGACGGCGCCGGGCGGCACCGGAGCCAGGCCGGGGCCGAGGACGTAGGCCCGCATGTTGCCGAGCGGGGTGCCGACGGGCGCGCTGCCCGCCGGGCCGCCCGTCCCGCCGGAGACGGTGGAGGTGGTGGCGTAGAAGGACTCGCTCTGCCCGTAGGCGTTGACGACCCGTACCCCCGGGAAGGCTCCCCGCACCTTCTCGACGAGCGACGCGGGCAGGGCCTCGCCCGCGAAGACGACCGTCTCCACGCGGGTGCGGCCGGCGATGTCGTCGACGAGTTCGGCGAAGGCCGACGGCACGGTGGAGATGACGGCGCCGTTCCAGCCGTCCCGCTCCCCGAGGACCAGGACGTCACGGACCAGTTCGACGACGCCGCCGGCGGCGAGGGTCGTGAAGATCTCGAACACCGAGACGTCGAAGTTGACCGACGTGCCCGCGAGGAGCCGCTTGCCCGGCTCCATGTCCACGCGGGAGGCGAGCTCCAGGACGCCGTTGACCACGTTGGCGTGGGTGATGGCGACGCCCTTGGGCTTGCCCGTGGAGCCGGAGGTGTACATCACGTACGCCAGCTGGTCCGCGTGGACCCGCGGTTCGGGGCCGGTGTCGTCCGCGGTCAGGTCGAGCGCGTCGAGGAGCAGGTCCGGGGCGTCGTGCCGCGGCAGGACCGCGACGGTCGCGGAGTCCGTCAGGACCAGGTGCGGCCGAGCCTCGCCGAAGATGGCCGCGAGGCGGTGGCTGGGGTACTTGGGGTCGACGGGCAGGTAGGCGCCGCCGGCCTTGAGGACCGCGAGGAGGCCGACGACCAGGTCCACGGACCGGGGCAGCGACACCGCGACCACCGACTCGGGGCCCACGCCGCGTCCGGCCAGTTCGCGCGCCAGGCGGCGGGCCCGGTCGTTCAGCTCGCGGTACGTGAGCGACACGCCCCCGGCGTCCACGGCGACCGCGTCCGGGGTCCGCGCCGCCTGCGCCTCGACGAGACCGGCCACCGTGACGTCCGGGGTGGGTACGGCCGTGTCGTTGAGCCCGGCCAGCAGCCGGTCGCGTTCGGCCGGCTCCAGGACGTCGACGTGCGCGGTCTTGAGCCCGGGGTCGGCCGCCAGCTGCCGCAGGACGCGCACGAGGCGGGCCGCGAGCGCCTCCACCGCCTCCCGGCCGAAGACCCCCGGCGCGTACTGGAGGACGAGCTGGAGGTGCGGGTCGGCCGCCGCCATCAGGGCGAGGGGGTAGTTGGTGGCCGTGGACGGGCGCAGGCCGGTGAAGGCGATCCCGTCCGCGGCCTCGGCGGCGGCGCCGAGGCCCTCCCGGTCGATCGGGTACGACTCGAAGACGACCAGCGTGTCGAAGAGGGACTGCACGCCGGCGGCCTGCTGGATCTGCGTCAGCCCGTAGTGGTGGTGCTCCAGGAGACCGGCCTGCCGGTTCTGGAGCCGGCCCAGGACCTCGGCGAGGGTGTCGCCGGGCGCGTACTCGACGCGTACGGGGAGGGTGTTGATGAAGTTCCCGACCATCGAGTCGACGTCCGTCACCGCGGGCGGGCGCCCGGAGACGGTGGCGCCGAACACGACGTCCTGGCGGCCGGTGAGCTGCCCGAGCAGCAGCGCCCAGGCGCCCTGGACCAGGGTGTTGACGGTGACGCCCAGCTCGGCGGCGCGCCGGGCCAGTTCGCGCGCCTCGTCGGCCGGGAGGCCGACGTCGATCTCGTCGACGCCCTTCTCGCCCGCGCCGTCGGAGCGGGGGGCGAGCAGGGTCGGTTCTTCGACGCCGTCGAGCTCGGCCGCCCACACCCGGGCGGACTCCTCGTCGTCCTGCCGGGCGCGCCAGGCCAGGAACTCGCCGTAGCCGCGCGTGCGGGGCAGGGCGGCCGGGTCGCCGTGGGACGCGTAGAGCAGCAGCAGGTCCCGCATCAGCAGGGGCAGGGACCAGCCGTCGAGCAGTACGTGGTGGCAGGTCATCACGAGTTCGGCGCGTCCGGGTTCGAGGACGGCGAGTGCGAGCCGCATCAGGGGCGGGGCGCCCGTGTCGAAGTGGGCGGCCCGGTCCTCGGTGAGGAACCGTTCGAAGGTCTCCGTCCGCTCGGCCTCCTCGGCCGCGGTGAGGTCGAGGTACTGCCAGGGCAGGGGGGTGCCCGCCGCCGTGACGACCTGTACGACGTCGCCGTCGGCGCGGTCGGCGAACGCCGCGCGCAGGTTGGGGTGGCGCTCCAGGAGCGCCTGTCCGGCCCGGTGCATCCGCCCCGGGTCGACCTCGCCGGACAGGTGGAACACCATCTGCATGTGGTACGGGTCGAAGGAGGTGCCGGCGAGCATCGTGTGGAAGAGCATCCCGGACTGTGCCGGGGTCGCCGGCCACACCTCGGTCAGCTTGCCGAAGCGGGCTTCCCAGGTGTCGATCTCTTCCTGGCGCACGTCGACCAGGGGGGCGTCGCTCGGGGTCAGACCGCCGGCGCCGGGGGCCGCGGCGTGCCGGGCCAGGGCGTTCAGCGCCCGGACCCACAGCCCGGCCAGTTCGCTCACCTCCTCGCGGGAGAGCACTCCGGTGGGGAAGGCGAAGTGGGCGGTCAGCTCGTCGCCGTCGGGGGTGGCGGTGGTGACCGCGTTGATCTCCAGGGCCGACAGGACCGGCATGTCCCCGTCCGGCGCGGGGGTCAGGTCCCGGTGGGTGGTTTCCGGTGCCCAGCCGAGGCCGCGCAGGTCCTCGGGGAGGTCCGCGGGGGAGGTCCGGCCGAGGTGGTTGAACCCGATCTGCGGTTCCCGTCCGGTGGCCAGTACGGCGGCCGTCTCGGGGTTGAGGTGGCGCAGGAGGCCGTAGCCGGTGCCGTGGTCCGGCGCCGCCCGCAGCTGCTCCTTGACGGCCTTGAGGGCCCGGCCGGCGGCGGGGCCGCCCGCGAAGGCGTCGGCCACGTCGATGCCGGCCAGGTCGAGGCGGACCGGGTGGGCCGAGGTGAACCAGCCGACGGTGTTCGACAGGTCCGCGCCGGGGACCAGGTCCTCGTCCCGGCCGTGGCCCTCCCTGCGGACGAGCGTCGAGGTTCCGGACTCGCCGCGCGCCTGGCGCCGCCCGGCCAGGGCCAGCGCGAGGGCGGCCAGGAGGGCGTCGTCGGGGCCGCCGCGGAACACCGCGGGCACGGTGGTCAGCAGGGTGTGCGTGACGTCGGCGGGGAGGGTGACCCGCACCGTGTCCACGGTGGAGGCGACGTCGCGCGCCGGGTCGACCTGCCGTGCTCCCAGGACGGGCTCGTCGCCGCGCAGGACCTCCTGCCACACGGGCAGTTCCCGCGCCACGCGCTCCGGGTCGGCCGCCGCGTCGGCCAGGGCGTGCGCCCACCGCCGGAGCGAGGTGCCCGCCCGGGCCGGTTCCGGTGCGCGGCCGTCGCGGACCCGCTGCCAGGCCGCGACCAGGTCGGGCAGCAGGATCCGCCACGACACCCCGTCGACGACCAGGTGGTGCAGCACGATCAGCAGCCGGTCCGCGGGCGTTCCCGATGCCGCGTCGGTTCCCGCTGCCGCGCCGGCTTCCGGTGCGGTGCCGGTTTCCGGTCCGGTGCCGGAGGTGAACCGCACGAACTGCGCCATCACCCCGGCGTCCGGGTCCAGCCGGCCAGCGGCCGCGTCCAGTTCGGCGTGCACGTCGGCGTCGCCGGGGACTTCCCGCAGCAGCGCGGCGGGGTCCACGCTGCCGGGCTCCGCGATCAGCAGGCCCGGCCGGGTCCGGTCGAGCCGGGAACGCAGCACGTCGTGCCGGTCCAGTACGGCCCGCACCGTGGCGAGCAGCTCCGTACGGCCGACGTCCCCGGGCAGGGTCAGCAGCCCGGACATGGCGAACCGGCCGACGCCGCCGCCCAGCGCGAGGACGTGCGCCGCCATCGGGGTCGGCGGGGCCCAGCCGACGCCGCCGCCGGGCAGCTCGGCCAGGGTCACGCGTTCCTCGGCCCGGCCTTCGACGAGTTCCGCGAGCCGGGCGACCGTGCGGTGCTCGAAGACCTCCCGCGTGCTGACCGCGAGGCCGAGCGCCCTGGCCCGTACGACGACCTGAATGGAACGGATGCTGTCCCCGCCGAGGGTGAAGAAGTCGTCGTCGACGCCGACCGCCGGTACGCCGAGCACGTCGGCGAACAGCGCGCAGAAGGCCTCCTCACGCTGGTCGCGGGGCGCCCGGCCGGCCTCCGCCCGCGTCTGGTCCGGCGCCGGCAGCGCGCGCCGGTTCACCTTCCCGGCCGGGGACAGCGGTATCTCCGCGAGCGGCACGAGCGCGGTGGGCACCATGTAGTCCGGCAGGCGGCCGCGCAGGTACGCGGGCAGCTCGGCGAGCAGCGGACCGGTCGCCTCCGGGTCGTCGGAGGCGGGCACCACGTAGCCCACGATGCGCTTGGCGCTCTCCCTGCCCTGCCCGTCCTGCCCGTCCTGCCCGCCTGGCCCGTCCTCCCGTACGACGACCACGGCCTGCGCGACCGCGGGATGCCCGGCCAGCACGTGCTCGATCTCGCCGAGTTCGATCCGGAAGCCCCGGACCTTCACCTGGAAATCGGTCCGGCCGACGTACTCCAGGCGGCCGTCCCGGCCCCACCGCACCAGGTCGCCGGTGCGGTACATCCGCGCGCCGGCGGGGCCGAACGGGCAGGCCACGAACCGTTCGGAGGTCAGGTCGGAGCGGCCGTGGTAGCCGCGGGCCAGTCCGTCGCCGGCGATGTACAGCTCGCCCCGCACCCCGCGCGGGACCGGTGCCAGCGCGGAGTCGAGCACGTACACCCGGGTGTTCCCGATCGGTGAGCCGATCGCCACGCCCGTGCCCGCCGTCACGGGCGCCATCGTCGACCAGATGGTGGTCTCGGTCGGGCCGTACACGTTGAGCACTTCGGCGGCCCGGTCGGCCAGCGTCCCGGCCAGCCGCGCCGGCAGGGCCTCACCGCCGACCAGGACCCGCAGTCCCCGTGCGGCGTCCGGCTCGTGCAGGGCCAGGATCTGCCAGAACGCCGGAGTCGCCTGTACGACGGTGACGCCGTGGCGGCGCATCGCGGCGACGACGGCCGACGGATCGGTGACGGTGTCCTTGCTCGCGAGCACCACCGCCGCTCCGGAGACCAGGGGCAGGTACAGCTCCAGTGCCGCGATGTCGAAGGAGACCGTGGTCACCGCGAGCCACCGGTCCGCGGGCGAGAGCGGGACCCGCCGGCCCATCGTGGCGAGGAAGTTCGCCAGCGCGCCGTGCGGGATCGCGACCCCCTTCGGGTTTCCCGTCGATCCAGAGGTGTAGATGACGTACGCGGTGTTGTCCGGGGCGACGCGCACGGCCGGCGCCGAGTCCGGGCGGCCGGAGAGGTCCGCGCCGGCCAGCGCGTCGGCGTCGAGGACGAGTGCCGGACGGGCGTCGTCGAGGATGTGGTCGATCCGGGAGCGCGGGTGGTCCGGGTCGATCGGGAGGTAGGCCGCGCCCGCCTTCAGTACGGCCAGCAGGGCGACCACCAGGTCCGCGGAGCGGGGCAGGCGGACGGCCACCAGCGACTCGGGCCGCACGCCCCGGCCGACGAGCCAGTGCGCCAGCCGGTTCGCCCGCGCCTCCAGTTCCCCGTAGGTCAGCGTCAGGTCCTCGGCGACGACGGCGAGCGCCCCGGGCGTCGCCCGGGCCCGCCGGGACACGGTCTCCGCCAGGCCCGGTTCCGGCGTCGGCTCGGCCGTGTCGTTCGCCGTGCTCAGCAGCCACCGCCGCTCGTCCCGGCCCAGCACGTCGATGTCCGCGACGTGCGCACCCGGGTCGGCGGCCACCCGCTCCACGATGCGGACGAACCGGTCGACGACGGCTGCGGCCGTGGCGGGGTCGAACAGGTCCGCCGCGTATTCGAGCCGCCCGTGGGCGCGGCCGGACGCGTCGGGGACGATGTTGAAGTAGAGGTCGAACTTCGCGGTGTCGGTGCCCACCGCGACGGGGGTGACCCGCAGCCCCGGGATCTCTATCTCCGGCCACACGAACTGCCAGGCCAGCATCACCTGGAACAGCGGTGTGTAGGAGGTGGAACGCTCCAGGTCGAGGAGCTCCACCAGCCGCTCGAACTGGACGTCCTGGTTGTCGTACGCGGCGAGGGCCTTGTCCCGCACCTGCTCCAGCAGGTCGGTGAACCGCGGGTTGTCGGACAGGTCGGCGCGCAGCACCCAGGTGTTGACGAAGAAGCCGATCAGGTCGGCCAGGGCCTCGTCGGTGCGCCCGGCGATCGGGCTGCCGATCGTGACGTCCTCGCCGGCGCCCAGCTTGTTCAGCAGGACGGCCAGCGCGGCCTGGGCGACCATCGGCAGCGTGGCGCCGTGCCCGGTGGCCAGTTTCCCGAGTCCGGCGACGACGTCGGCCTCCAGCAGGAACTCGACGTGGCCGCCGCGGTGGCTGATCACCTTCGGCCGCGGCCGGTCCAGCGGCAGTTCCACGGGCTGCGGGACGCCGTCGAGTTCCCGCTGCCAGTAGGCGAGCTGAGGGGAGGCGACGCCGTCCTCACCGCCGTCCTCGCCCAGCAGCTGCCGCTGCCACAGGGTGTAGTCCTTGTACTGGACGGGCAGCGGCGTCCACCGCGGTGCGCTCCCGCCCCGGCGGGCCGTGTAGGCCGAGACCAGGTCCCGCAGGAACGGCGCCATCGACGAACCGTCGGCGGCGATGTGGTGGAACACGAACGCCAGGACGTGTTCCTGCGGGGAGACGCGGAAGACGGTGGTCCGCAGGGGGAGTTCCGTCTCCAGGTCGAAGCCGCGGGACACGGCCGCGTGCAGGGCGGCGTCCACCTCGTCCGCGGCCACGTCGACCACCTGGAACTGGAGGGCCGCCTCGGCGGGGGGCAGGATCAGCTGCTCCGGGGTGCCGTCCGCGTCCTCGGCGATCAGCGTGCGCAGGCTGTCGTGCCGGTTCGCGACGTCCGTCACCGCGGCCAGCAGGGCCGCCGTGTCCAGCGGCCCGTCCAGGCGCAGGACGAACGGGATGTTGTAGGTCGAGGTCGGTCCCTCCAGATGGTGGAGGAACCACATCCGGCGCTGGGCGAAGGACAGCGGGATCATCGACGCGTCTCCGATACGGTCATCTGGCCCAGCTTGGGGCGCAGCTGGGGGCGGTTCGACGTGGCCAGTTCCTCGATCTGCTCGGCCAGCTGGGCGACGGTCGGGTTGCGGAACACCGTCGTGACCTTGACGTCGACGTCGAGCGCGTTGCGGATGCGGCCGATCAGCCGGGTGGCCAGCAGCGAATGTCCGCCGTGGTCGAAGAAGTCGACGTCGATGCCGACCTCCTCGACGTCCAGCAGGTCGGCGAACAGCCGGCAGAGGACCTCTTCCCGGGGGGTGCGCGGCCCCCGTCCGACGGCGGCGGCCTCGGTGCGGTCCGGGGCGGGGAGCGCCTTGCGGTCGAGCTTCCCGCTCGGTGTCACGGGGAGTTCGGCGAGCGCGACGATCGCGGAGGGGACCATGTACTCCGGCAGGTGCTCCCGGGCGAGGTCCGTCAGGGCCGTGAGGTCGGGTCCGGCCGTGTCCGCCGCGGCGGCTCGCGGCACCACGTACGCGACGAGCCGCTGGTCTCCGGGACGGTCCTCGCGCACCAGGGCGACCGCGCCGTCGACGTCGGGGTGCCCGGCCAGTACGTTCTCGATCTCGCCGAGTTCGATGCGGAAACCGCGGATCTTGACCTGGAAGTCGGTCCGGCCGATGTAGTCGACCTGGCCGTCGCGGGTCCAGCGCACCAGGTCCCCGGTGCGGTACATCCGGGTGCCCGGTTCGCCGAAGGGGCAGGCGACGAAGCGGCCCGCCGTCAGCCCGGTCTGTCCCAGGTAGCCCCGGGCGAGGCCGGTGCCGGCCAGGTACAGCTCGCCGGCGACGCCGGGCGCGACCGGGCGCAGCGCCGCGTCGAGGACGTACACCTGGGTGTTCCACACCGGTGCGCCGATCGGCAGCCGGCCGGCGCCGGGGACGTGCTGGTAGGCGGTGACCTCCACGGACGCCTCGGTCGGGCCGTACAGGTTGTGGATCCCGCAGCCGGGCAGGACGTCGGCGGCCCTGTCGGCCAGGGCCGGCGGGAACGCCTCGCCCGCGACCTCGATCCAGCGCAGGCTCGTGCACTCCTTGGCGGAGGGCTCGTTGACGAACGCCTCCAGCAGGGAGGGCACGAAGTCCGCGCCGGTGACGCGTTCGCGCCGGATCAGGTCGGCGAGGTAGGCCGGGTCGCGGCGTCCGTCCGGGCGGGCGATGACCACGGCGGCGCCGGCCTGGAGCGGTGCGAAGATCTCCGGTACCGACACGTCGAAGCTGGCCGTGGTGCTCAGCAGCACCCGGTCCTCGGCGCCGACGTCGAAGTGGGACAGGCCCCACTTCAGCCGGTTCATGATCGACCGGTGGGCCACCTGCACGCCCTTGGGGCCGCCCGTGGAACCGGAGGTGAAGATGACGTACGCGGCGTGGTCCGGGGACAGTTCCCGTTCCGGGTTGGTCGGCGCGTACCCGGACACGTCCGGGAGGGTCCCGTCCAGCACCAGCAGCGGCTTCGCGCCGTCCAGTACGTGCCGCACCCGGTCCTCGGGCAGTTCGGTGTCCACCGGGACGTAGGCGGCTCCGGCCTTGACGACCGCGTAGACCGCCACCATCAGGTCCACCGAGCGCGGGACGCGTACGGCGACCAGCCGCTCCGGGCCGGCGCCCTGCTCGATGAGCCAGTGCGCGAGCCGGTTGGCGCGCCGGTTGAACTCCCCGTACGTCAGCGTCTCGTGCTCGCCGATCAGTGCCACCCGGTCGGGGGTGCGCTCCGCCTGGGCCTCGAAGGCGTCCGGCAGGGTGTCCGCGGCCACCTCCGCCGCGGTGTCGTTGACGCCCCTGACCAGCCAGTCCCGCTCCTGGTCCGACAGCACCTCCAGGGCGCCGACGGGCTTCTGCGGGTCTTCGAGGACCTGGTCCAGCACCCGGACGAGCCGGGCGGCGACCTCCTCGGCCGCGGCGTGGTCGAAGAGGTTGGTCTGGTAGTCGAGGGAGAGCCGCAGGTAGGGGTCGGAGGAGTTGAGGGTGAGCGGGTAGTGCGAGCCCGCGAACGGCCGGATGGCGTCGATGGTGAAGCCGGCCGAGTCGTTGGCCTCGACGATGCCCTCGCGGTCGATCGGGTAGTTCTCGAACACGACGATGGTGTCGAACAGCGCGGGCAGTCCGACGCCGCGCTGGATGTCGGCCAGCCCGTAGTAGTGGTGGTCGAGCAGGGAGATCTGCCGGTCCTGGAGGTCGGTGATGACCTGGCCCACGGTGTGGTCCGGCCGGCAGACCACCCTGGTCGGCAGGGTGTTGATGAACAGGCCGACCATCTCGTCCGAACCGACCAGGTCCGCGGGGCGGCCGTTGACGGCGGCGCCGAACACCACGTCCTGCTGCCCGGTGAGCGTGGAGAGCAGGACGGCCCACGCGCCCTGGAGGAGCGTGTTCAGGGTGACCCCGAGTTCGGCGGCGCGCCGGGCGAGTTCCCGCCCCTTGTCGATCGACAGGGGGACCTCGACGCGGCCGAGGCGGGAGGCCTCGCCCTTCTCGGGCAGGCCGGCGGCCAGGAGGGTCGGCTGGTCGAATCCGTCGAGCTCGTCCTTCCAGCGGGCGGCCGACGCGTCCCGGTCCTGCTTCGACAGCCAGCCCAGGTAGTCGCCGTAGCTGCGGACCGGGGCGAGCTCCTCGGTCCCGGCGTACAGCCGCACCAGGTCCTTGATGACCAGCGGCGACGACCAGCCGTCGAAGAGGGTGTGGTGGGCGGTGATCAGGAGCTTGGCCTTCTGCGGTCCGCAGGTGAGCAGGGCCAGGCGGAACAGCGGCGGCCGGGTGGGGTCGAGCTGGTCGGCCCGGTCCCCGGCGAGGGCCCTGCCCAGCTCCGCTTCCTGCTCGGCCTCGCCGAGACCGGTCAGGTCGAGGTGCCGCCAGGGCACGTCGACGTGCTCCGCGACGACCTGTACGGGATCGCCGTCGGCTCCGGCGAGGAACGCGGAGCGCAGGTTCGGGTACCGGTCGAGGAGGGCCTGCCCGGCCGCCCGCATCCGCGCCGGGTCCACGTGCCCGGTCAGGTGCAGCACGAACTGCATGTGGTAGACGTCGAAGGTGCCGTCGGCGAGCGCCGCCTGGAACTGGATGCCGGACTGGCCCGGGGCCTGCGGCCAGACCTGGACCAGCCGGCCGTAGCGCTCCTCCCAGTCGTCGATCTCGGCCTGCCGCACCGAGACCAGCGGGGCGTCCGAGGGCGTGAGGCCGCCGGTTCCCGGGCGTGCGGCGTGCGCGGCCATACCGCGCAGCACCCGGGTCCACAGCTCGGCCAGTTCGGAGGTCCGGGTCCGGGACAGCACTCCGGTGGGGAACATGAAGACGGCTTGCAGCCGGCTGCCGTCCGCGGTGTCCGTGACGACCGAGTTGACCTCCAGCGCGGACAGCGCGGGCAGGTCCGGGTCGGGCATGGGGATGAGCTCGGAGGACCAGTCCGCCGGCACCCACCCGTCGGCGCGCAGGTGCTCGGGCACGTCGGTGTCGGATATCCGGCCGAGGTAGTTGAAGCCGATCTGCGGCGCCGGGTACTCGGCGAGCTGTTCGGCGGTCTCCGGGTTGAGCCAGCGCAGGAGTCCGTACCCGATGCCCTTGTCCGGGACCCCGCGCAGCTGCTCCTTGACCAGCTTGACGGCCTGGCCGGCGGCGGGGCCGCCCGCCAGTGCGTCGGCCAGGTCCACTCCCCGCACGTCGACGCGGGCCGGGTACATGCTGGTGAACCATCCGACGGTGCGGGAGAGGTCGGCGCCGGGGACGACGTCCTCCTCGCGGCCGTGGCCCTCCAGCCGGACCAGGGTGGAGCGGTCCGCGCCGCGCCACTCGTTCACCGCGAGGGCGAGCGCGGCGAGCAGGACGTCGGTGCCGGTGGCCTTGAACGCGGCGGGGAGGGTGGTCAGGACCGCCTCGGTGACGTCGGCGGGCAGCTGCACCCGCACGGTGTCGAGGGTGGACATCAGGTCCACGGCCGGGTCGAACGGCCGGGCGCCCAGCGGGGGGTCGGACGCTTCGAGCAGGTCCCGCCAGTACTCCAGCTCCTCCTCCCGCTCCGGGGAGAGGGCCTCGGTCTCCAGGGCCGCGGCCCAGCGGCGGGCCGAGGTGCCGACCTCGGGGAGTTCGGGTGCGGAGCCGGAGCGGACCCGCTGCCACGCCTCGGCGAAGTCCGACATGAGGATGCGCCAGGAGACGCCGTCCACCACGAGGTGGTGCAGGACGACGAGCAGCCGGCCGGCGCCCGGGGCCGCGGCGAACCAGACGAAGTCCGCCATGGTCCCGGCTTCCGGGTCGAGGCGGCCGGCCGCGGCGTCGAGTTCGGCCTTCGCCGCCTCCAGGGCCGACGGGTCGTCCCACCGGCCGTCGCAGGGGACGCGGTGGATCAGGTCGGCCGCCCGCACGGCGCCCCGCGGGCGTACGACGAGGGAGGGCTCTGCGCCGCCCACCAGCTGCGAGCGCAGGAGGTCGTGCCGGTCGAGGACGGCGTCCAGCGTCGCGGCCAGCCCGGTCCCGTCGATGCCCGCGGGCAGTTCCAGCACGATCGACATGGCGAAGCGGTCCGTCCCGCCGCCGTGCTCGAACACGTGGCGCGCCACCGGCTGGAGGGCCATCGGGCCGACGCCGCCGCCCTCCAGCTCCGCGAGCACGGGTACCTCGTCCCGGCGGTCGGAGGCCACCTCGGCCAGCCGGGCCGCCGTGCGGCTCTCGAAGATCTCCCGGGTGGTGAGGGTCAGGCCGCGGGCGCGGGCCCGCGCCACGACCTGGATGGAGCGCAGGCTGTCGCCGCCCACCGCGAAGAAGTCGTCGTCGACGCCGACCCGGTCCACGCCGAGCACGTCCGCGTACGCGGCGGTGATGATCTTCTCGGCCTCGGTGCGGGGCTCCCGGTAGGCCTCGCCCAGGAACTCCGGTTCGGGCAGCGCCGAGCGGTCCAGCTTGCCGGTCGGCCCGAGGGGCAGCCGGCTGACCGCGACGAAGGCCGACGGGACCATGTAGTCGGGCAGCCGTGCGGCGGCGAACTTGCGCAGCTCGGCGGCCGAGGCTCCGGCCTGCACGTCCACGTCGCCGATGCCGCCGGCGCCGTCGTCGCCGACGCCGCCCTCGCCGGTGTGCACCACGTACGCGACGAGCCGCCGCCCGCCCGAGGGCACCTCGCGGCTGATCACCACGGCTTCGCTGATGCCGGGGTGCGCGGTGAGCGCCGCCTCGACCTCGGCCGTCTCGATGCGGAAGCCGCGCACCTTGACCTGGCCGTCGCCTCGGCCGACGCATTCCAGCAGGCCGTGCGCGTTCCAGCGGGCCAGGTCGCCGGTGCGGTACATGCGTTCGCCCGCGGGGCCGAAGGGGTTCGCCACGTACCGCTCGGCGGTCAGGCCCGGGCGGCCGTGGTAGCCGCGGCCGAGACAGGTACCGACGACGTACAGCTCACCGATGACGCCCTGCGGCACCGGGGCGAGTCCCGGGCCCAGCACGTACGCGCGCATGTTCCCCAGCGGGGTGCCGATGGGCGCGACGTCGCCGTCCGCCCACTCCTCGGCCGCCGGGAGGGCGAAGGTGGTGGCGTAGAAGCTTTCGCTCTGCCCGTAGGAGTTCACGATCCGCGCGCCGGGCAGGGCCTCGCGCACCTGGCGCACCAGCCGGGCGGGGAGCACGTCGCCGGCGAACACGACCGTGCGGACGTCGGCCGCCTTCTCCAGGTGGCCGGTCAGTTCGCCGAGCACGGAGGGGACCCCGCTGATGACGTGGCCGTCCCAGCCGTCCCGGTCGGCGAGCTCCAGCGCGTTCGCCACCACCTCGGCCGTGCCGCCGGTGGACAGGGTGGTCAGCAGCTCGAAGACGGAGACGTCGAAGTTCACGGAGGTGCCGGCCAGCATCTTCCAGCCGGGGGGCGCGTCGAGGACGCGGACCAGTTCCCGCACGCCGTTGACGACGTTGCGGTGGGTGATCGCCGCGCCCTTCGGCGTGCCCGTGGAGCCGGAGGTGTACATCACGTAGGCCAGGTTGTCCGGGCCGGGCGGCGCGCTGCGCGGGGCGTCGTCGGGTGTTCCCGGGGTCGCCTCCCACGTGGCGCGGTGGTCGATGTTGACGCTCGTCATGTCGTGGGAGGGCAGGTCCCGGCCCGTCGCGGTGTCGGTGACCACGAAACGCGGGCGTGCCTCGGACAGCACGGTCTCCGCCCGTCCGGCGAGGTACTGCGGGTCCAGCGGCACGTAGCCGGCACCGGACTTGAGGATGCCGAGCAGGCCGGCCACCAGGTCCTCCGTGCGGGGCAGTGCCAGGACCACCAGGTCCTCCGGCCCGGCGCCGCGGCGGACCAGTTCCCGCGCGAGGGCGTTCGCCCGGTCGTCGAGCTCCCGGTAGGTCAGCGTCCGGCCCTCGCACAGGACCGCCGGGGCGTCCGGGGTCCTGGCCACCTGGCCTTCGAACAGCTCCGGGACCGTCAGCCCGGACTGCTCGGTGGCGCTGTCGTTGAACCGGTGGAGCAGCCGGTCCCGTTCGGCCGCGTCGAGGACGTCGATGCCGCTGACACCGCGTCCCGAGTCGGCCACGAGCCGGCCCAGCACGCGCACGAACCGGTCCGCGAGGCCTTCGACCGTGCCCTGGTCGAACAGGTCGGTGGCGTACTCCAGCCGGACCCCCGCCCCGCCGGAGGCGTTCGGGATCATGTTGAAGAAGAGGTCGAACTTGGCCGTTCCGGTGTCGAGCGTCTCGGACTCGACGTCGAGTCCGGCGAAGTCCAGGGCGCCCAGCGGCTCCTGCCAGGCGAGCATCACCTGGAAGAACGGGTGGTAGGCGGTGGACCGGTCCGGGTTGAGCAGCTCCACCAGCCGCTCGAACGGCATGTCCTGGTTGTCGTAGGCGGCCAGGGCCCGTTCCCGCACGCGCCCGAGCAGTTCCAGGAAGGTCGGGTTGCCGGAGACGTCGACGCGCAGCACCCAGGTGTTGACGAAGAACCCGACGAGGTCGCGCAGTTCCTCGTCGGTGCGGCCCGCGATCGGCCCGCCGAGGGGGATGTCGTCGCCGCAGCCGAGGTGGTGCAGGAGCACCGCGAGCGCCGACTGCATGACCATGGACACCGTGGTGTCCTGTTCCGCGGCCAACTTCTCCACGGCCCCGACGAGGGCGGCGTCGACGGGGAACTCGACCAGGCCGCCGCGGGGGCTCGTCCGCTTGGGGCGCGGGCGGTCCGTCGGCAGGGCCAGCGGCTGCACCATGCCGGCCAGGGCCTCGCGCCAGTACGCCAGCTGGCGGGCGGCGAGGCTGTCCGGGTCGGACTCGTCACCGAGGACGTCCTGCTGCCACAGGGTGTAGTCCGCGTACTGCACCGGGAGCGGCTCCCACACCGGGGCCGCGCCGAACCCGCGCGCCGAGTACGCCACGCTCAGGTCGCGGAGCAGCGGTCCGAGGGACTCGCCGTCCAGGGCGATGTGGTGCACCACCAGGACCAGGGTGTGGGCGCGCGGGCCGGTCCGCACCAGCGTGGCGCGGATCGGCACGTCGGCGGCCAGGTCGAAGGTCCGGGTGGCCGCTTCGGCGACGGCCGCCGCCCGCTCCTCCTGCGTGACCTCGGCGACCGTCAGTTCGAACGGCTTCTCCTCCGGGGGGAGCACCTGCTGGTGCGGGACGCCGTCGCCGTCCTCGACGATCACCGTGCGCAGGACCTCGTGCCGGTCGATGACGTCGTGGAGCGCCGCCCGGAGCGCATCCACGTCCAGCTCACCGGTCAGCCGCAGGGCGAAAGCGCCGTTGTAGGTCGGCGAAGGGCCTTCGAACCGGTCCACGAACCACAGCCGGCGCTGCGCGAACGACAACGGAATCATTGTTTCTCCAAAATCGGCAGAACTACCAGTGAGCGGTCCGCCGCTCAATTACTGATCGAGTACCGTCAACAGGTCGGCGTTGTAGAAGTCGTCGAGGGAGATCGCGCCCGACGTCGTCGAGAAGTAGCGGTCGATCAGGTCCTGGTGACCGACCAGCTTGCGCAGCATCTCCGTGCGCCCCTCGGGCTTGAGCTCGGCCACGTTGAGCACGCCCTGGTAGAGGCTGAGGGCGTTGTTGCCCAGGTCGTTCTCGTAGCGCCGCAGCGCCGCCTTGAGCGCGGCGTCGTCGTGGAGGCCCGCCCCGATGTAGTCGGTGAGCGCCTGGGCCTGGACGAAGGCGTCGGTGATGCCGCGGGCGGTGATGGAGTCCTTGTGGTGCACCGCGTCGCCGACCAGGACCCACCCGGGTCCGTAGGCCTTGCGGAAGTAGTTCTCCTGGTGCCCGGTGCCGTACATCTGCTCCACGCGGGTGCCGGCCGACATCCGCTCGAACAGGTCGGGCGCCGTCGTGCGGACGGCCTCGAGGTAGGCGGCCTCCGCCGCCTTGCGGACCTCGTTGTACTCGTCCTGCGGGAAGTAGGTCATGATCAGCGTGAGGTCGTCGTTGGTGGGGAGGGCGGCCACCCAGCGCCCCGGCCGCTCGTACAGTTCGAAGCTCGACGGGACCCCGGCCCAGTAGCTGTAGTAGACGCAGGTCATCCGCGCGTGCTCGATGACCTTCGGCGCACCGGCCTTGCGGGCCACCAGCGAGCGCATGCCGTCCGCGCCGACGACCAGGCGCGCCCGGTCCGTCGCCTCGGCGCCGTCGGGCGTCGTGTACCGCACTCCGACGACCCGGTCGTCCTCGAACACCAGGTCGTTGACCGCGCAGCCCTCGCGGAACTCCACCCCGGCCGCGACCGCGCCGGCCGCGAGGATCGGGTCGAGCACGAACCGCCTCGGCGCGTACGTGGTCCGCTGGCCGTCGACCGGCAGGGAGAAGCCGTCGAGGCGGACCTCGGGACCCTGGTAGCTCTCGTGGTTGATCGGCCGGCAGCCCGCCTCACGGAGCTTGTCGAGCAGCCCCCACTTGTTGAGGAGCGCCACGCCCGGCTGGTGCAGGTAGTGCGAGGACAGGGTGTCCTGCGGGAAATTCGCCTTCTCCAGGAGCAGGACGCGATATCCCTGCTGCGCGAATAGCATGGCCGTCGGCGAACCCGCACAACGAGCACCTATGACAATCACGTCGTACATGGCGCCTACGCCTCTCTTAGCAGGTGGTTTTTGACGCAGCGCGGCCGCAACCGGACAAGCCGTTGCAAGGGGGGCGCGCTATCGGCGCGGCGGACGGAACAACCGCTGCCGGGCATGAATGCGATGCTAGCCGTCCGCACTGGCGGAATGAAGGGAACCAGTGGCGGAGAACGCGGCGGGGAAAGCGCGGGAAACGCGGCGGAGAACGCGGTGGAGAACGCGCACCGACGCCGCGCCGTGTCTCGCCGGCGAGACACGGCGCGGCGTCGACCACGCCCGATGCTAGGAGGTCACCGCGCCCTGGGACTCGATGTACGCCGAGATCGACGCCACCGTCGAGTTGAGGAACATCTGGTCGATGGGGACCTCGACGCCCAATTCGTCCATGAAGGCACCCTGAATGTTGACCATGATCAGGGACTGGCCGCCGAGGGCGAAGAAATCATCGTCGACCGATATGTCTTCCTGCTGGAGTTCCCGGCACCAAATGGCGCGCACACGATCGGCGATCATCACAGTCCTCTCGATTGTCTTCAGGCTCGGCAAGCATCGGCCAGCGCCGCGCGGTCCGCTTTCCCGTGCGGGCTCAGCGGAATGCGCGGAATGTTCAGGAACCTGGCCGGGACCATGTTCCGCGGCAGCGTCTCCAGGAGGCCCGTGCGCAGGTCGTTCTCGGCGGGGCCGTCCCCCGCGGGGACGACGAAGGCGACGAGTTCGGCGTCGCCGGACTCGGTGTACGTGACCACCACGGCGGCCTCCCGGACCCCGGCCAGCCGGGCGAGCGCGCGCTCGATGTCGGTGGGGTCGATGCGCATGCCGCGCACCTTCACCTGCGCGTCGATCCGGCCGAGGACGACGAGCTCGCCGGCCTCGTTCACGTAGCCGCGGTCACCCGTGCGGTACGCCCGGCGCGGCTCCCCGTCGACCGTGATCGTGGTGAACTTCCGGTTCTCGGGACCGGCGTTGAGGTAACCCGCGCCGACGCTGGCCCCGGAGATGCAGATCTCGCCCTGCTCCCCGGGCGCGACGCCGCGCAGGTCCTCGCCGAGGAGGTGGATGTCGGTGTTGTACGCCGGCCTGCCGACCGGCGGGACGTCCTGTTCGCCGGGCCGGTACCCGGCGAGGTCGTACGAGGTCGCGACGTCCGTGCACTCGGCGACCCCGTACTGGTGCAGGAGGGTGCAGGTGTTGCCCTCGCGCCGCGCCCAGTCCGTGAGCCGCCCGGCCTTCAGGGCCTCGCCGCCGAAGAGGACGTAGTCCAGCCGGGTGAGGGCGTCGCCGCCGCGCGCGGTCTCCCAGTCCACCAGCAGGTACAGGGTGCTGGAGGCGCAGTGGACCGTGCGGATGTCGTGCTCGTTCAGGATGCGGTAGGCCATCATGGCGTCGAAGTTCCGGCTCGCCAGCAGGTACTGGGTGGCGCCGCAGAACAGGGCGGTCATCAGGGCGCGCTGGGAGAGGTCGAAGCCGAAGGCACTGACGACCAGGTTGTTCGACCCGCTGTCCAGGCCGTACTCGACCTGGAGCCAGTTCATCAGGTTGAACCAGCCCTCGTGCCGCACCGCGGTGAGCTTCGGCGTACCGGTCGATCCGGACGTGAAGACCGCGTAGCAGACGTCGTCCCCGGTGACGGGGACGTCGGGCGCGGTCGCCGGGAGACCTGCCAGGTGACCGGCCAGCTGCTCCAGGTCGATGACGTCGACGCTCGCGGACTCGACCATCGCGGCCGTCGCGGGGGAGGCCACGATCAGGGCGAGACCGGGGACCTGGCCCAGCAACAGCCGGAGCCGGGCCTCCGGGTAGGCCGGGTCGAACGGTACGTAGGCCGCGCCCGCCTTCAGGGTGCCGAGGATGGCCACGAGCATGTCGACCGAGTAGTCGAGACACACGCCGACCTTCGCGCCCCGGCCGTGTCCGCGCGCGACGAGCAGGTGGGCGAAACGGTTCGCCTTCGCGTCCAGCTCGGCGTACGTCACCTGCCGGCCGGCCCGGACGACGGCCACGGCGTCGGGGGCGGCCGCCACGTGCGCCTCGAACCGCTTGTGGACGACGGGCGCCGGGGGCAGGGCGACCCGCTTTCCCTGAAGGATCATCAACTGGCTCCGATGTGAGAGGTGTCCGGCCGCACGCGCCGTCTCGGCGCGACACGGGCAACGGGCGTTGCCGGCACGTTCGGGCGCGCCTCTAGGCGGTTTTGCGGTCGGCGGTTTCCAGCATCTGGGCCACCCACTTGTCGACGGACAGGCCGTGCGCGGCCGCCGTCTCCGCGAGGCACTCCAGCCGGCCGACGGACAGCTCGATGGTCAGCGTGGTGACCTTCTGCCGGCGCTTCTCGGCGGCCGCCGGACCGGCCAGCCGGGGCACGTCCTGCTTCTCGTCGCCGCCCGGGGGGATCTCGGCCGTGTCGCTCTGCACGGCCAGGCTGGCCCGGACCGACCGGCGGAGTTCGTTGCGCGACCACTTCTGCTGCTCGGCCTTGCGCAGCCAGTAGTCCTGCTCCGGCGGCGCCAGGCGGGCCACCTCGGCGTGGTGGGCGAAGCTGAGGCCGTCCCGCCGGCGCGAGTGCTCGAACCGCCGGGCCACCCAGGCGTAGTTGCGCAGCGTCTGGTAGTCCAGCCCGGTGCGCTCGATCGCCTCCTTGTACCGCCGCCACCCGTAGGTGGCCTCCCCGTAGATCAGCCAGTCGGCGAGCCACCACGCGGAGGAGTTCACGAGCTCGCGCAGGTCGGTCCCGATCCGCTCCCAGGAGCGCTCCGGCAGGTTCTGCGGGAGGATCATCCCCGACTTCTGCACCGTGGCTTGCGACCCCACGAAGGACGGCACCACGTCGCGCCGCGCGGGCTCACCGCTGTTGCCCCCCGGCCCCGCCTTGATACCGCTCGCGGTCCTCACAGCGCCGCTCACCACCGTCATCCCCCCACTCAGAGTGCTTGCCCGGGCGTAACCGATCACTCGACCGCGAAGCCGTGCTGCTCCGTCAGCCCGCGGCCATGGCCTCGCGCAGGCTCTTGGGGCGCAGGTCGGTCCAGTTCTTCTCGACGTACTCGAGGCACTCGGCCCTGGCGGCCTCACCGAAGACGACCCGCCAGCCGGCGGGCACCTCGGCGAACGCCGGCCACAGGGAGTGCTGCTCCTCGTCGTTGACCACCACGTGGAAGCGGCCGTCCTCGTCATCGAAGGGGTTCGTGCTCAACTCGCACCGTCCTCAACTGTCATGGGGTGGCTCGGGATGGGAATGCGCGGGGGCTGGTGCGGGAGGGCCGCCGCCCCGCGTTCCCCGGAAGGGGAACCCACGACTACCGGTCGGCCCGTGCGCCGTCCGCCCGGTTCGGGCGGTGGTGCGGGCCCCGGCCTTCCGAGCCGGGTCACGGTCGTCGTACGGGCCGGCTGTACGCGTTGCCGGGTAGCCGACGCGCACACTGTAGACACAACCCTTTTGAGACACGGTCAAGGTCTCCTGGAGGAGCAGGTGGCGGGCGGGGATCCACGGCCGGCGTCCGGCGTCCGGGCAGCTGCCGGGCCTCCCGGCAGGGGGCTCCGCGGGCGCGGAACCGGCGGCCGGGTCCCGTCCGCGCCACCTGAGGATCGGCCAAGAGCCGCCACACCTGCGGCGGAGGCCCTCTGGTGCGCGCGCCCCCGCGAGCGGCCACCGCTCTACGGTCCGAGGACGCGCGGCCCTATCCGAGGGAGAGAGATGGACAGCACCCGACCCACCTTGCGCCTGTTCGTCCTGCACCACGCCGGGGGCTCACACACCCTTTACCGCCATTGGCGGGCCGGGCTGCCGGCGACGTGGGACGTACGGCTGCTCGACGCCCCGGGCCACGGTTTCCTCCTCGAACTGCCGCAGATCGCGGACGCCGGCCGCCTCGCCGACTTCCTGCTGAGCCACGTCGAGTCCGAACTGACCGTGCCCTACGCCCTGTTCGGGCACAGCATGGGCGCCCTCGTGACGTACGAGATCACCCGGCGGGCCGTCGACCGGGGCCTGCCGCTGCCGGTGTGGATCGGGGTCTCCGCACGGTCCGCACCGCAGCCGGCCGGACCGGCGCATCCGTACCACGAGCTGCCCGACGCCGAGCTGCGGACCCGGCTGAAGCTGCTCGGCGGCACGCCCGACGAGGTCTTCGACGACCCCGAGCTGTGGGCCCTGTTCGAACCGGTCATCCGGGCCGACCTGGCCCTGGTGGAGAACTGGCGCCCCGCTCCCGGCGCCGCCCCGCTGCCCGTGGCGCTGTCCGCCTACGCGGGAGCCGAGGACCACGCCTGTTCACCGCAGCGGATGGCCGACTGGGCCCGGTACACCGAGCACTTCCTGGGGCTGCGGATCTTCGACGGCGGTCACTTCTACTTCCAGGACGATCCCCGGCCGCTGCTGCGGCAGATCGAACGGGACGCGACCGCGGCGCTCGACGCGGCGGCCGCGACGCGCCCCTCCTGAGCCTCGCCGTGCGGCCGGCGTGCGGCTCAGGGTGCCGCTCCCCCGGAACTCGCGTCCTCGTCCGGTACGACCAGCGTGCCGGCGCCCTCGTCGGTGAGGATCTGCGCCAGGACGGAGTGCTTGACCCGGCCGTCGATGACGCGGGCGCTGCGGACCCCGTTGTTCACGGCGTGCAGGCAGCCCGCCATCTTGGGGATCATCCCGGCGGCCAGCCCGGGCAGCAGCCCGGTCAGTTCGCCGGCGGTCAGCCGGGGGATCACCTCGTCGCTGTCGGGCCAGTTCGCGTACAGGCCCGCGACGTCGGTCAGGACCAGCAGCGTCTCGGCGCCGAGCGCGGCGGCGAGGGCGGCGGCGGCGGTGTCGGCGTTGACGTTGAACACCCCGCCCCCCGCGGCGTCCTTGTCGTCCGCGGGCCGGGCGATGGAGGAGATGACGGGGATGCGTCCGTTGTCGATGAGGGCCTGCACGATCCCGGCGTCGACGTCGGCCACCTCGCCGACGCGGCCGATGTCCACGGGCCGGCCGTCGACCTCCGCGTAGTGCTTGGTGGCGGTCATCAGGCGGGCGTCCTCCCCGGTCAGGCCCACCGCGTGCGGGCCGTGCTCGTTGAGCAGCCCGACGAGCTCGCGCTGCACCTGACCGGCGAGGACCATGCGTACGACGTCCATGGTCTCGTCGGTGGTGACCCGCAGCCCGCCCTCGAACCGGGATTCCAGGCCCAGGCGCCGCAGCTGCGCGCTGATCTGCGGGCCGCCGCCGTGCACCACGACGGGGTTGAGGCCCGCGTGCCGCAGGAAGAGGACGTCCTTGGCGAAGGCCGCCTTCAGGTCGTCGTCGACCATGGCGTTGCCGCCGAACTTGATGACGACGGTCTTGCCGTGGTGGCGGGCCATCCGGGGCAGCGCCTCGATGAGGGCGTGTGCCTTGGGCGGGACCGGACGCTCGGCGGAGCGGCGCGCCCCGCCGTCCGGACGCCCGCCCGGCTGTCCGTCCGGACGTCCGTCCGGCTGTCCGTCCGGATGTCCGGCCGCTCCCGCCACGGCTGCTCGCACTGTCATGAACCCTCCCGGTTGACGGACGTGTCGTTGTCACGCGATCCAGGCGCCGCCATCCGTTTCGTTCGCCTTCGATACGACGGGTGTCGCGGTCGGGAAGGGGCGTCCTCGCGACCTGCCTCAGCGCGTGCGCGCGGGCTGCTCGCAGTACTCGGCGTTCAGGATGGGGAGGAGGGTCTCCGCTCCCCAGTTGGCGTTGTAGTTGTAGGTGAACTGGCGGCGGCCGTCCTCGGTGAAGGTGGCCACGGTGATCCACCCCACGGCGCCTCCGTCGTGGTACCAGACGGACCCTCCGCAGCTCGTCGTGAGCCGCTCGATGCCGAGCCCGTAGGACGAGCCCGGGAAGTCGGGGTTGTCGACCGTCGTCTTCATGGCCGCCAGCTGCTGCGGCGGCAGGAGCCTGCCGCGCATGAGGGCCTCGTAGAACCGATTCAGATCGGCCGCGCTGGAGATGATGTCGCCGTTGCCCCAGGCCTGGGACCCGTTCATCTCGGTGACGTCGTCGATCCGGTCCGGCTGCGCGCCGAAGAGCTTCGAGTAGCCGCGGCTGCTCGGCCGGGGCAGCTGGGCGCCGGTGCCGGGGTGGGACGTCGCCCTGAGGCCCAGGGGCTCGATGATGCGGTTGCGCACCTCGGCCTCGTACGGCTTGCGGCCGACCTTCTCGACGACGAGCGCGGCCAGGACGTCGTTGGTGCTGGAGTACCAGTGCCGGGCGCCGGGCCGGTACGGCGGCTCGTGGGAGAGGGCCACCCGCACGCGCGTCCGGGGCGTCAGGGTGTCGTACCGGTGCTGGAGGTAGCCGTCGCCCGTCAGGTACGTCTTCGCGTACTCCTCGTCGGCCAGGTAGTCGAACAGGCCGCTGGTGTGGTTGAGGAGCTGCCGTACGGTGATCTCGCGGCCGTCGTTGCCGTTGCCCGTCACGAGGCCCGGAAGGTGCCGCTCCACGGTGTCGTCGAGGCTGAGCTTCTTCTCCGTCTCCATCTGGAGGAGGACCGTCGCCACGAAGGTGTTGGTGATGCCGCCGACGCGGAAGCGGTCGTCCTTGCCGCGCGGCGCTCCCGTCCGCAGGTCGCCCACGCCCGACGCGGACTTCCACACTCCGCCCGCGTCCCGCGCCTCGGCGGTGACGCCGGGGACCCCGGCCGCGACGGCCGCGTCGATCGCGCGCTGCGTCGCCCGGTGGCCGGCCGCCGTGGGGCCGGTGTCGCGCGCCGCCTGGGCGGGAGCCGTCAAGGCGGTGGCCGTGATCGCGGCCGCGACCAGGGCGACCACCCCGGCTCTGTATCTCTTCCCCATCGTCATTCCCCTGAGTCGTCCGGATTTGGCTGATTTCGCACTTGTGTGACCCGTGGGCGGCAGCGTCCTGTGGCTGATGCGGTCCACACCCGGCGCTCACGCGCACAACGGCGGCGGCCGGGTCGCACGGCTCCGCGAGGCGGAACGCGCGCCGGAAGGGGCGCTCGGCACACGGCGGCGCCTGCGGTCACGTGGCGTCCCGTCGACGGGACAACTCCCCCGGGCGGGGCACCTGAACGATCCCGTACCCGGCCGCCGGGAGCTCACCGATGATGCACCGGACGATCGGTTTCATGCCACGGAAAGGGTCGCGGCGCAGTCGTTCGAACGCCGCTCCGGCGCAGCTCCAGACCGCCTCGCGAGACTGCTCGCCGGTTACGTACGCCCTTCCATGGAGGCATGATGGCACGTCAGGCCGGTCACACCGCGGGGTCGCGTGGCGCCCCGGCAACCGCTCTCCCGCAGCCCCAGCCTCGGCAGCCGCGCACTGCGGGGACCGCGCCGCGACGGGGTCAGGTACTGACGACCAAGGTGAGCCTCCAGATGCCGGCCGGGCTGGCCTACGCCGAGTGGGAACGGGCCGGGCGGCAGCTCGCCGACGTCCTCGACTCGTCCTCCTGGTGGCTGGGCGACTGGCTCGTGTACGGCAAGGACCACTACACCGACCGGTACCAGCGCGGGATCCGCGCCGTCGGCCTCTCCTACCAGACCCTGCGCAACTACGCGTGGGTCTCCAGACGCTTCGACCTCGACCGGCGCCGGCCCGCCCTGAGCTTCCAGCACCACGCCGAGCTGGCCTCGATGCCGGTCGAGGAACAGGACCACTGGCTCGACCGCGCCGAGCAGCGGCAGTGGACCACCAAGCAGCTGCGCGACGCCATCCGGGCCGTGCGCCAGGGCGAGCGGCAGCCGGGCGCTCCCGCCGAGCCGAGCCGGCGCCTGGAGGTGCCCGGCAGCCGTGTCGAGTGGTGGGGCCAGGCCGCGGAGCAGCTGGGCGTCGACTTCGAGCAGTGGGTGATGGCCACCTTGGACAGCGCGGCCGCGAGCGCCCTGGAGGACCTCGGCGAGCGGCCGGACCGCAAGGCGGTCTCCGACCTCACGGGCATCAAGGGCCTGGCCGCGCCGGCGGCGGGCACCGCCGAGGAGAACGCGCGCCCCGAGGGTCTCGCGGTACGGACCCGGCCGGTGGCCGTCGGGGCCTGAGGGCCCCTTGCCCGCAGGCCCCGGCACGCCGGCGCGTCACGTCACCCCGCCCCGCGTCACGGCAGGGCACTCATCAGCCCGGCGGTCTCGCGCTGGTACCTGCACGCGCTCTGCCCGAACGACTCCCGTACCCGCTCGCGCACCTCGCCCGGCTGTTCCTGGCTGAGCTTGAACATGCCCTCGGCCCCGGTCACCGTGAACCGGAAGGCCCCCACCTCGGGCACGATCTTGCGGAAGTAGTCGAGCGACCCGGTCATGTCCCAGCCGCTGCCGAACTCCCCCTCGAAGGCCCGTACGGTGGACTGCACCACGCCCAGCGCCTCCTCCGTCGAGTCGATCTTCTCCACCACGCCGCGGACGTGCACCGAGGTGAAGTTCCAGGTCGGGGCGGCCGGGGTCACCCCGTACACCGTGGGCGACACGTAGGAGTGCGGACCGGTGAACGTCAGCAGCAGGACGCTGCCCGACTCCAGCGCCGCCCAGTGCGGATTGGCCCGGTTCATGTGTCCGAGCAGCGTGGCCCCCGTCAGGTCGCCGGACCAGTCGCCGGACGTCTCGGGGTCGAAGATGACCGGCAGGTGCGTGGCGAACGGGCCGTCCTCCCGGCTGCCGTTGGCCGCCGCGAGCGCCAATGGATTACCACGGATCAGGTCCACCATCCACGAACTGTCCGGTTCGCGGTAAAAGCTGGGCACGTACATCCGAATTCACCCTTTCGGCAATTGACTCAGGGCATGGCTCTGGCTCAGTGCATGACTGACGGCACTCCTCCGGAAACACGCCATCGGCCTCGCCACGCAGGGATTCTGCAGATATGCGCCGACCGTACCGGCGTCCCGTCGACAGGACAACGCTTTCGCATATCGAGCAACGCGAGAAGCACTCTCCAATGACCTTCATACCGTCTTCAAGTTGCCTTGGGGCACTCTCCGGAGCAACACTGCATAACGGTCTCTCGGGCCACCGTCCGAGTTTTTCAGACGCAAGCGGGAGAGTTTTCTATGGGCGTAACGGATAGGCGCAGCCAAGAGATCTACGACGTGGTGGGCATCGGGTTCGGCCCGTCCAACATGTCGCTCGCGATCGCCTTGGAGGAGCACGGAGCGAGCGCTCCGCAGCATCCGGTCAGATCCCACTTCTTCGAGCGGCAGCCGTCCTTCGGCTGGCACCGGAACATGCTGCTGCCGTCGACGACCATGCAGATCTCGTTCCTCAAGGACCTGGTGACCTTCCGGAATCCGGTATCCCGGTTCGGCTTCATCTCGTTCCTGCACGCCTCCAACCGGCTGGTGCAGTTCGTGAACAACCAGGACTTCTTCCCGACCCGGCAGGAGTTCCACCAGTACCTGGAGTGGGCGGCCGCCGGGCTCGCCGACCGGGTCACCTACGGCGCCGAGGTCACCTCGATCCGGCCCGTGGCCGAGGCCGGGGCCGGCGCGCCCGACCTGCTGGAGGTCGAGGTGCGCGGCAGCGACGGCACCACCAGCACGGTCACGGCGCGCAACGTGGCCGTCTCGACGGGCCTGGTGCCGCGCCTGCCGGAGGGCGTGAGCGCCGACGAACGCGTGTGGCACAGCTCGGAGTTCCTGACCAAGTTCAACGCGCAGGCCCCGGAGGACCTGAAGAGCGTGGCCGTGGTCGGCGCCGGCCAGAGCGCGGCCGAGATCACCCGCTTCCTGCACGACGCGCTGCCGCACGCCCAGGTCTCCGCGGTCATCCCGTCCTACGGCTACTCCGTCGCCGACGACACCCCCTTCGCCAACCAGGTGTTCGACCCGGCCGCGGTGGACGAGTACTACTTCGGCAGCGAGAAGGCGCAGGACGCGTTCTGGCGCTACCACCGCAACACCAACTACTCGGTGGTCGACTCCGACGTCATCCGCTCGCTGTACCAGCGTTCGTACGACGAGCAGGTGCGGGACAGCCGACGGCTGCACTTCCGCAACCTCACCCGGGTCGACGCGGTCGAGCGCGTCGGAAGCGGGGCGCGGGTGGTGCTGCGCTCGCTGCTCGACGACCGGACGGAGGAACTGACGGTCGACGCGCTGGTGTTCGCCACCGGCTACGACGGCCTGGACCCGGCCCGCCTGCTCGGTGACTTCGACCGCCACTTCCAGCGCGACGCGGCGGGCCGGCACCGGGTGGAGCGCGACTACCGCCTCGTCGCCGCTTCCGGACTGACCTGCGGCGTCTACGTCCAGGGCGGCACCGAGCACAGCCACGGCCTGTCGTCGTCGCTGTTGTCGAACATCGCGGTCCGCAGCGGCGAGATCGCCGATTCGATCGTGCTGCGGCGCACCGAGCGGGAGCTGAACCGCACCTCGGCCGCGGAGCGGGAGCCCTCGGCCGCCTGAGACGGCCGGGAGGGGGTGGGCCCCGGTGCTGCGGCCGCAGCACCGGGGCCCACCCCTTGGCGGTTCCCGGGGTACGCCCGGTCGGCCGGTCAGCTCACGCGGCGTCGGCGGCAGCGGCGGCCGCGCCGGCGTCCATCGCGTCCCGCAGGCTCTGCGGCCGCAGGTCGGTCCAGCGCTCCTCCACGTACGCGAGGCACTTGTCGCGGCTCTCCTCGCCGAACACGATGCGCCAGCCGGCGGGCACCGTCGCGAACGAGGGCCACAGCGAATGCTGCTGCTCGTCGTTCGCCAGAACCCAGAACCGGCCTTCAGCGTCGTCGAACGGGTTGCTGCTCATGAATGCACTCCAATTCAAGCCGTCCACGATTCACTTTCGAGCGGAAAGTGAACCATCATTCCTCGGTGGCATCGGGCTGGCGATAAGCCAGCCCCGATCATGGCACCTTTCAGGAATCCCGTGGAGGCCTTCGGTGCCCGTTCCTCTCGATATCGGCGACCCGCTGTCCCGTTGCCAGGACTTTTCCCGGTCCGGCGTCGCCAGGGTCGGCGGGACCGCTTGAGGAGTATTTAAAGGATGCTCCATCCGGGCCGCAGAGACTGTCCGTACCGAGTGCGGATCCCCTGGAGATCCCCGGGATCCCCTCGGCGTCCCCCACCACCCCAAGGACACGGACGCAAGCGGAGGCTGAGATCATGACCATCGAGCTGGTGGGCACCGCCGAACTCAACGCCCAGAGCCAGGACTTCGCCGCCCTGTACGCGCAGGTCCAGCAGTTCTACGCGCACCAGATGCGGATCCTGGACGCGCACGACACCGAGCGCTGGGCGGCCACCTTCACCGAGGACGCCGTCTTCGAGACCCCCTCCCTGTCCGTGCCGGTGCGTGCCCGCACCGGACTCGCCGGCTACGTCCGCGCCGGCGCGGAACGGCAGCGGCGGGCCGGCAGCCGCCTCGACCACTGGATCGGCATGCTCGACGTACGGCCCCAGCCGGACGGGGTCCTGCACACCCGCTGCTCGGCCCTGGTGTACGTGACGCCCGCCGGAGGCGGCTCCAAGGTGCTGCACGTGTACGTCATGGAGGACGTCCTGCTGCGCACCCGCGGCGAATGGCGCACCGCACACCGCCGCATAACCCGCGACGACCTGGCCTGAGCCCCGCCCGCCCGGTCCGTACCGGACCGCGCACCCCGGCCGTCGGGCTCCGGTTTCCGGTAGCTAGCCTGGACCAACCGCCTTCGAGCCGGCGGTTCTTCGGCCGGAGGCAACCGCGGGTGCGCTCCGGAGACCCGGTCTCCCGAGCAGGGGGAGGCCTGAAGTGACGGGAACGACCACGCGTGACCGGCCGGACACGCCGATGCCGCCTCCGCCGGACGGTGACGTACCCGCCCGACGGTCCGCCGGGGACCGGCTCCTCGGCGCCGCGCTGATCGCGCTGTCCCTGGTCCCGGCCCTGGCCTGTTTCTTCCTTGCTGCCGAGATGCTGCCGTCCGACGTCAGCCGGTACGAGGCCTACGCGGCGACCGGGCCCTGCCCCGGGGAGGACTGCCTGCGTACGGTCTCGTTCACCGTCGAGAGCGTGGTGTCCAAGGACTCGGGGAAGAGCACCGTGTACGACGTCATCGTGCACGGCACGCCCTTCGGCAGGGGGTTGGTCCCGTTCGGCGGTGGGGGGCCGCTGGTGAAACAGCTCCGGCCGGGGGACCGGGTGACCGGTACCGTCTGGCGCGGCGACGTCATGGCGCTGAGCCGGGACGGCATCCGGGAAAGCTCCGCCGACGAACCCCGCGACGAAGCCCAGATGACCGCCGGCGTCGCCACGTTCGCGGGCCTGCTGGCGGCCCTGGGGCTGGTACTCGGCACGGTCCGACTGGCCGGAGGCGACCGGCACGGGCACCTCGGCTGGCGCCCGTTCGTGAAGCCCATGCTGATCGGGACGGGCATCACCTGCGGCGGGGTGGCGTTCCTCGCCCTCGCCCTCGGCGTCCCCTGGTGGGTCGTGCCCGCCGTCGTCGTTCCCTTCGTGGGATACGCGGCCCGGCAGCTCCACCGGTACCGGCGGGCTGCCGTCCGGTAGGGACCGGGTTGTCAAGCGCGGTTGCGATTTCGGCGGGCGGATCGTCGCACGCTACGACCGCGGCGGGTCGGCCGCGGTCGTAGCGTTACACCTCCCGCACCTCCCGCACCTCCCACGACGACGAGGCCGACGCCGCATGAGCACCGCCGCCGAGCACCCCGGAAACGGCACCGGGCTCCCCCAGCCCGCGATGACCGCGGAGGACCTGCGCGCCGCTCTGGCCCGGGTCGCGCCCGAGGCCGTGCCCACGTTCGACGCGGAACGGACGGCCGCCCTCGCCCTGGCCCGCGACCGGGTCAGCTCCGCCCCGGTGCGCAGGTTCCTGCGGCAGTGGGCCCTCTACGTCGCCGTCGAACGGCACCCCGCCCAGGCCGCCCGGCTGCGCGCGCTGGAGGACCGGGCCGCGCACGTCACGGACGTCGACGAGGCCCGTGCCCTCGCCGCCGAGATCGGGCTGATCCTGGACAAGGCCGCCGCCGAATCCGGGCTTCCGCACAGCGGAGCCGAGTGAGCGCCCAGCGCTGGGAGCACGACCCCGACGGCCGGTGAACGGGGTCTCGGGGGTGGGGGGTTCGGTGTGACCGAGACTGGGGGTCTGCCGACGCACGCACCGGGGGGTGTCCCCCGATACCTGGAGCGCCTTTGTGATCATCGATCTCGTTGTGATCTACACGGACCGGCTCGACGCCTGTCGTGACTTCTACGGCCTGCTGGGCCTCGTGTTCGTGCCGGAACAGCACGGGAGCGGGCCCGCGCACCATGCCGCCACGCTCGCCGACGGCGGTGTCCTCGAGCTCTACCCGGCGACCAGGCGGCCGCCGACCGGGTACCTGCGCCTCGGGCTCACCGCGCCCGCGCACGGGACCCGGTTCCTGCCTGCGGGCCGGCACACCCTGACCGACCCGGACGGGCGGACGGTGGTGCTGACCGTCCCGGAGGAGCACGGGCCGGCCTAGGCCGGGGCGGGTGGGCGCCAACGGGGGCCGGGCCGGGGGTCCTTATGATCCGGAGATGGCTTCTCATGATGTCGGAAGGCCCCCCGGGCGTGCGGTCGGTCTGCTGGGGCGGTGGTGGATGGCGTCACCCGCGTGCTTCGTGGCGGCGGTGCTCGTCGGCGCCTTCGCGCAGACGCGGTACCTCGTCGACGAGTGGGCCTTGGCGGCCTTGGTGTGGGCGGGGCTGGGCGGTCTGGTGCTCGCGCCGGCCGTCGGGCTGGGGATCGCCCTGTTCGGAGGGCGCAGGGACGTCCTGCGGCGCTTCGCCGTCATGGGCGCGGTGTCCGCCGTCGCGGTCCTGCTCTTCTTCGCGTTCTGGGAATTCGCCTCCGAGTGCCCGGACGGATACCACTGCTGATGACGCGCACGTGGACGGGCGCGGTGTGCGCGGTGGCGGTCGCGGCCGCCGTCGGCGGCCTGGTGACCGCCCTGGACGACTACGCCGTGCCGGCCGGGCCCTTCGCGCGGAGCGCCGCGTGTACGGACGTGGTCGGCCGGCTGCCCGAGCGGCTGCTCGGGCGGGACCGCGACGCGGTCGAGGGGGCCGGCGCGGCCGGGTGGGGCGGCGGGGCCGTGATCCTGCGGTGCGGGGTGCGGCCGCCGGCACCGACCGTCGACACCTGCATGAACGTGAACGGCGTCGACTGGGTGCTCGACGACGAGCGGGCGAAGCGCGGCGACGGGTGGGTCTTCACCGTGTACGGGACCGACCCGGCGGTCGAGGTGTCCTTCAAGGAGAGCCGTCAGCTCGCGGGGGACGCCCTGGTGGCGGTCGGCGGCAGTCTGGGGGGTTTGGTACGGAAGTCCAGGTGCCTCGCCCTGAGTGACACCTGAGTCACGGTGCGTACAGCGTGTGCGAGTGCGGCCGGTATGGGAGAGGCTGGGGGTGATCGCAGGGCGAGGAGGGTTCCGTGGACGTATCACGCAGGGCGCGGACGGGCGCCGCACTGTTCGCGGCGGCGGCGCTGCTGACCACCATCGTGCCGGCCTCCGCCGCCACCGCCACCTCCGCCCCCGCCCGGGTCGATCCCGATCCGGTCGTGGTCGTCGACTGCTTCGCGCAGGCCCAGGTGCGGCCCGAGGAGTACCTGCTGGCCTGCGGTGACGGGAACAACCGCCTCGTCGACCTGCGCTGGCACGACTGGGGAACACGGACCGCGACGGCCACCGGCACCGACATGGTGAACGACTGCCGTCCGTACTGCGCGGCGGGCCGCTTCCGCGCGTACCCGGTGACGGTGACCCTGGCGAACCCCGAGCGCTGGCCCGACCACCCCGACCTGGACCGGTTCACGACGATGCGGCTCCTCTACACCGACACGGCGCCGCACCCGGTCCCGAAGGACAGCACCTACAAGCTGACGTGGTGATCCGGCCGGCGGCCCGTCAGGGGTCGGGCCAGTCGGCGTCGACGAATCCCATCTTCCGGTTCATGGCGATGGCGTTCGTGTTGGCCGGGTGGTGGAGCGTGCGGATCTCGCGGGCCCCGTACAGGGCGGCGAAGCGGGTGCCGATCGTCTTCATGGCGATGGACAGGCCGCGGCCGCGGTGGCCGGCCCGGACGCCGGTCATCTCGTTGAGGAGGTAGCCGTCGTGGTGGGAGGTCGCGGCCATGCCCACCCAGGCGTCGCCGTCGAGGGCGAGGACGATGCCGCGCGGGTCGTAGGAGGGGGTGTCGAAGCGGCGCGCGAGGTACTCGTCGTACGTGTGGAACCCGCCCCGCTCCGGGATGTCGGCGGAACAGGTCCTGTCGAGTTCGTACAGGGCCCGGCGGTGCCCGGGGGTGTCGCCGAGGTCGGCGAGGGTCGTCAGCCGGATGTCCTCGCGGCGGGCCCTCGCCACGTACGCGCCGAAGCGCCGGGCGTCGAAGGCG
>NZ_JBEXPG010000047.1:0-69297 GCF_040611935.1 Streptomyces sp. NPDC006512
TCCTCGGTGAGGAGCGCGTCGAGGATCGTGTCGCTGATCTGGTCAGCGATCTTGTCGGGGTGACCCTCGGTCACGGACTCCGAGGTGAACAGGCGCGTGCTCATGCCTGCCCCACCTCGACGGAGAAGAAGTGGGCCTCGATGGCGTCGAGGGTGCGGATCGAGTCGACCTCCAGGGTCTCCAGCTGGATCGGGCGTCCGCTGTGCTGCTCCAGCAGGAAGACGAACTCGACGAAGGACAGCGAGTCGATCAGCCGGTGCTCGATGAGGTCCAGGTCGGAAGCGATGTCGTCGAGGTCCTCGTGGCGGGCGAGGAGCCAGTTCTTCATGAACAGCAGGCCTTCGGACATGGTGTCTCTCCTTGAAGTGCGGTGCACGGATGCGTCGTCGGATGAGGACGGGGACGCGGATGTGGATGTGGATGTGGATGCGGTACGTGACGGGCCGAGCGGGTCGGGCAGTGCGGGCGGGCCGGGGTGCGTCGGCGGGCCGGCTTCGAGGACGGGGGCGGCGATGGCCACCGCGTAGTCCACGTCGTGGCTGATGGAGACGGAGATCCCGGCGATGCCGGACGCGGCGGCCATCCCGGCGGCGGCACCGTGGAGTTCCACGAGCGGCCAGCCGCCCTCGGAGCGCCGCACGATGATGTCCAGCCAGGGCAGGAACACGGCCGCCCGGACCCGGAGTGCCTTGAACGCCGCCTCCTTGGCGGCGATCCGTCCGCACAGGCCCAGTACGTCGAGCCTGGCGGAGGTGCGGCAGTCGGCGAGTTCGCCCGGGGTGAGCATGCGCTGGAAGAAGTCCTCGCCGTGGGTGGCGAGCAGCCGGCGGACACGGGTGACGGACACGATGTCCATGCCGAGGTTCGCCCAGCCCAGGCCGCCCGCCGGCGGGGCGGCGACGGGTCGGGTCGGCACGTCAGATCGCCGGCCCGGCCGCGTTCGCGCCGAGGACCGCGGCGGTCGCCGCCTCCCAGCTGCCGTGGCGGCGGGTGAGCGCGGACAGCCAGCGCTCCAGGCCGAAGGCGACGCAGCTGGTGAAGGCCGGTCCGCCGCCGGAGGCGAGGGGGATGTCGCAGCGGTCGCCGAAGAAGTTGCGGTGGGTGTTCACCGAGGCGATGGCGAGGTCCTCGTACAGGAACTCGTGCTTGACCGGGGTCAGGCGCTGGAGGACCGCCTTGGAGCTGCCCTTGTCGAAGAACGGGTCGCAGGCCGCCTCGCGGCGCAGCGGCAGGTCCAGGGCCGCGGCGAAGGCGTTGATCCGGGCGGTGAAGGCGGCCAGGTGGGCCTCGGCGTGCTCGCGGGTGCCGATGGCGACGATCTCCCGCATGCGGAAGCCGAGTTGGCGGCGCAGTCCCTCGTAGTGCTGTTCCTTGCGGAAGCACCAGCCGACCACGGTGACGAGTTCGTCGTCGGCGGCCGGCCGGCCCTGGTGGTCGATGTACACGGCGTAGCAGGAGGCGGACGGGAGGCCGAGTGCGGCCGGCTGGAGGGCGTCGCAGGGGAAGCAGCCGGTGTCGGTACAGAACTCGCTGGTCTCCCGGACGTCCAGGTTGAGCGGCGCGGCGACGACGGCCTGGTGGGGGAAGTTGTCGTAGTAGTCGAGCCGGGCCAGGTCTGCGGCCGGGAGCAGCGGGGGCATGGTCATGGCACGGGCACCCGCCCGTACGCCCCAGCCTTCGAAGGTGTCGTCGAGGAGGCGCAGCAGGGCGGTGCCCTCGGGGCCGAGCGACGGCAGGCCGTGCATGTCCGTGGCGGTCGCGGCGGTCGCGGTGGGCGTGGCGCTCTCGGTGGTCGTGACGGTCATGGGGAGTCACCTCTCGGGCGGCGGTCGGCCCTCTCAGACGACGGGCAGTACGTCGTCCGTGAAGATCCCGGTCTTCAGGAAGAAGCCGAGGGGCTTGCGGATGGTCTTGCGTTCGAAGGGGCGGCGCCGTTCGTCGGCGACCAGCGCGTTGCGCAGGGCGATCGGGTCGGCGATGCCGGCGTCGCGGTAGACGTGGGGGTTGTAGAGGGAGTTGACGCTGTAGACCACGTACCGCTTGAGGTAGGCCTCGACCTCGGCGAGCCGGGCGGCGGGGACGGCCTCGCGCATCCGGGCGAAGAGCAGGGAGACCAGTTCGCGGCCGAAGGCGATGTGCCGGGACTCGTCCTGGTGGTGGATGCGGTTGACCTCGCGGATGGTGTGGCACAGCGATTCGTCGCGTGCCATCCGCGTGTTGTAGTGGTCGACGAGCTCCTCGAAAAACAGGATGCGGGCGAAGACGAGGAAGTTCTCCACCTCCGGCTCCCAGGCGGAGTCGGCGCGCAGGGCGGTGGAGCCGTAGATCTTGTCGCCGTACCGGCGGCAGAACTCGGCGAAGAACCACATGTGTTCGTTCTCCTCACCGATGAAGTGGTGGAAGAAGTCGGAGGGCACCTCGAAGCCGGGCATGTGGATCCGGCCGACGACCTCGATGAGCAGTTCGCGGATGCCGTGCACGTTGAGGCTGTAGAAGTTGATGCTCTCCCACTTCGAGAGGCGCTGGATGGTCTGCTCGTCGAGCTCGTCGTAGAACGGGGTTCCGTAGACGGTCAGCAGCTCGGGGGTCATCCACATCCGGCCCTCTTCGAGCTTCTCGGGCCAGTCGAACTGCTGGTACGGGTTGTAGTACTCCTCGATGGAGCGGGAGCTCAGCCGGTCCAGGACTTCCAGGAACCGGTCGGTGACCGGCAGGGGGGCGCTGACGCCCATGGTGTGTCTCCTCGGTGTGGTGGCGGGGGGCGTCATGCCCCTGGGCTCGGGCCCCGGGTGGGCGGTCGCCTACGGGCGGACCTCGTACACGGCGTTGACGGGGGTTTCCGTGGCCCGGCGCCAGCGGGTGAAGCCGGCTTCTTCGGCGATGGCGCGGAAGGCCTTCTCGCCGGAGTGGTTGCCGAGGGCGTGGGGGCCGCGCTGCGCGACGGCCACGGGCAGGCACATGACGGCGGACAGGGCCATGAACATGCGGGCGGCGGGGGTCTGCGTGTCGATGTCGGCGGGCGACACGTTGGACTCGACGAGCATCCAGGTCCCGTCCGCGTCCAGCGACTTGTGGACGTGCTGGGCGGCGGAGACGGGGTCGCCCATGTCGTGCAGGGCGTTGAAGAAGGTGACCAGGTCGTAGCCGTTGCCCGGGTAGTCGTCGGCGGAGGCGACCTCGAAGACGACCCGGTCGGACAGGCCGGCTTCCTCGGCGAGCTGGCGGGCGAGGGAGATGGCCTCTTCGGAGTAGTCGAAGCCGTGGACGGTCGCCTGCGGGAAGGCCTTCGCGATCAGCAGGGTGGTGTGGCCGACGCCGCAGCCGACGTCGGCGACGGTGCCGCCGGCGGCGAGCTTGCCGGTGACCCCTTCGAGGGCGGGCAGCCAGTCGGGGACGAGCCGGTGCTCGTAGGTGGGCTGGAAGAAGCTGCCCATGCCGGTGTCGAGGGCCGGGTCGTGTTCCGCCCAGCCGACGCCGTCGCCGCTGCGGTAGGCGTCGACGAGCAGGTCCTCGGTGCCGTAGAGGGCCTTGAGCGCGGTGAAGAACCCGGCGGCGTAGGTGACGGCGTTCGGATCGGCCAGCACCGGGGCGTGGTCGGCGGGCAGGGTGTACGTGTCGGCGCTCGGGTGGCGTTCGACGTACCCGGCGCTGAGCTGGGCGTGCAGCCACTCCTCGGCGTACCGCGGGTCGATGCCCGTGTGCTCGGCGAGTGCGGCCGGGGTCAGCGGGCCGGCCTCGGCCAGGGCCCGGTAGAGGCCGAGGCGTTCGCCGAGGGCGACGGTCAGGCCGCGCACGGCGGCGCCGGCGTCGCTGATGACGCGCTGGTGGAAGTCGTGGGTACCGGTCATGCCGCTCTCACCTCGGGGGTCGGGAGGTCGCAGGTGAACAGGAAGGAACGGGGGACGCGCGGGACGGCGCGCGCGGGGACGGGGTAGGGCCAGCGGCCGAAGTCGGCGCCGGTTTCGCCGGGCTGGCGGACCTCGCGGACGGCCCAGCCGCATTCGGTGAGGAGCTGCTCGGGGGTTTCCGTGCCGAACAGCCACGGGTTCCCGTCCTGCGCGAGGGAGTTGAGGAAGGGCCGGGACAGCGGGTTGTCCAGTGCGGACTTGCTGATGACGTCGCCGAGGAGGACGGAGCCGGGCGCGGACGTTCCGGCGAGCGTGGAGATCAGGTTGCGCACGGCGTGTTCGGGGAGGAAGAAGAGCAGTCCCTCGACGATCCACAGCACCGGTTCGCCGGCGCGCCAGCCGGCGTCGGCGAGGGGGCCCGTCCAGTCCTGGGTGAGGTCGACGGGGACGGTGACGCGGGTGCGGCCGGCCGGGGCCGGTTCGCCCGCCAGCATGTCCGCCTTGGCGTCCAGGAGGGCGGGGCGGTCGAGTTCGTAGACGGTGACGCCGTCGGGCCACGGGAGCCGGTAGAAGCGGGTGTCCATGCCCGCGGCGAGGAACACGACCTGGCGGATGCCGTGTTCCTCGACGGCGCGGACGATCGCCCGGTCCAGGTAGGTGGTGCGGATCGCGAGGAACGGCACGGTACCGGCCCCCGCGTAGCGCTCCAGCAGTTCGAAGCCGATGGTGTCGGCGACGGTGCGCGCGTACGGATCGGCGAACAGCCGGTCCTCGCGGTCGGTCTCCAGGGCCCGCGCTGCGGCGGTCCACTGGGCGGTGCGGGATACGGCCTCCACGGGAGGTCTCCCTTCACTTCGGCGGACAGGGTGGGGGCGGGCGGGGGGCGGGACGTCCGAGGGGCGGTGCCTCGCGGGTGGCGGTGTCCCCGCGCCGGCCGGGTCAGGCCAGGGAGCGCACGCAGGCGACCGGGTCCTCGGCCGCGCACGACGACGCGGGGTGCGCGGCGTCGGTCTCGGCGGGCCGCCGCTGGAAGATGCTGTGCAGGATCATGCTGAACACGACCCGGCCCTCGGGGTCCACGAGCGTGCACTTGGGCTGGACCACCCCGGTGGCCGGATTGAACGGCGAGGGGCGGGAGCCGAGGATCTCGACGCGTGCCGTGAGCACGTCCCCGGGGCGCACGGGCCTCAGGTAGCGGATCTCGTCGACCCCGGGCGAGCCGGTACAGGCGCTGTAGGCGAGCAGCCCGTCGACGTAGCGCCGCATGAACATCGAGGCGCTGTGCCAGCCGCTGGCGATCAGGCCGCCGAACGGTGTCCGCGCGGCGAGCCCGGGGTCCGTGTGGAAGGGCTGCGGGTCGAAGCGCTTCCCGAACTCCAGCACCTCCTCCGCGGTGACGGTGATGGTGCCCAGCTCGTGGACGTCACCGGTCCGGAAGTCCTCGAAGTAGCGCATCACGCGCCCCCCTTGACGTAGAGGAGTGGTTTCTCTGGCGTGAACCAATCTACGAATCAGCCTTTTATTTTGTCAACCCAAAAGAAGACCGGAGTGCCTGTTCTGTGTCCTGCCACAGGTCTTCGGGGTCCTCGATGCCCACCGACATCCGCACCAGGCCCGCACCGATGCCGGCCCGCGCCAACGCCCCTTCGTCCAGCTCCCGGTGGGACGTACTGGCGGGGTGCGTCACCAGCGTCTCCACCCCGCCCAGGGACAGCGCGAGCCGCGCCACGCGGACCGCCTCCACGAAGGCCCGCCCCGCCTCCCGGCCGCCCTCCAGCTCGAACGAGAGCAGCCCGCCGCCGCCGGAGAGGACGCTGCGGGCCCGTGCGTACGAGGGGTGGGTTCCCAGCCACGGCCAGTGGACGGCCGACACGGCGGGGTGGCCGGCCAGCCGCTCCGCGAGCAGCCCCGCGTTGGCGCAGTGCTCGCGCATCCGCAGGGGCAGCGTGGCGATGCCGCGGAGCGTCAGCCAGGCGGCGAACGGGTCGGCGCAGGCCCCGAGTTCGACCGTGCGGGGCCACACCTCGCGGCGCAGGGCGTCGTCCGCGAAGACGGCCGCGCCGCCGAGGACGTCGGAGTGCCCGGCGAGGTACTTCGTCGTGGAGTGGAGCACGATGTCGGCGCCGAGCTCGATCGGGCGGCACAGGACGGGCGAGGCGAGGGAGTTGTCGACGGCGCTGGTGACCCCGCGCCGCCGGGCCGCCGCCAGCAGGCCCGGCAGGTCGGGGACCTGGCCCGTCGGGTTGGCGATGGTCTCCAGGACCAGCAGCCGGGTGCGGGGACCGGCGAGCGCCTCGAACTCCTCCGGCCCGTCGCCGCTGATGTGGGCGACCTCGACCCCGTACCGCTCCGACAGGTCGTTCAGCGCCGCGTACGTCCCCCCGTACAGGCATCGCTGCGCGATCACCTGGTCACCGGGGCGCAGCAGCGCGAGCAGCACGCCGCTGATGGCGCCCATGCCGGAGGCGAAGGCGATGGCCGAGGCCCCGCCCTCCAGCCCGGCGAGGGTCCGCTCCAGGGCGCGTACCGTCGGATTGCCGCGGCGGCTGTAGACGTACTCCCCGTCCGGGCCGCCCATGGCCCGCGCCAGCTCGTCGGCGGAGCCGAAGGCGAAGGCGGACGACTGGACGAGCGGCACGGACAGCGGCCGGCTGCTGCCGCCGCCGGGGGGCTCGTTGACGACGTGCACGGCGCGGGTGCGGATGTCCTGCATCGGGAACTCCTCTGGTCTTCGGGTGCTCGGGCTGTCGGGCTGTCGGAATTGCGGGCTGTCGGGCTGTCGGAGTTGCGGATACGGAAAGGGGCCGCCCGACGTCCGGGGAGGACGTCGGGCGGCCCCTTGGGTGAGCGGGGGCGGCCCCGCGCGTCACGCCTTCACCTTCACCGTCACGGTCACACCTTCGCCGCCTCGCCGCGCGACGCCGGGGCGTCGGCGGCGGGAGCGGCGGCGGCCGCCGGCCGGTCGCCCTTCATGACGAGGAGGGTGACCACCGCACCGACGGCGGCGATCACGGCGGCGCCGAGGAACGCGGCGCTGAATCCGTCGGTGAGTGCGGGCAGGTCGCCCAGTTCGCCGGCGCCCTGGGTGGTGGCGAGGGCGGTCAACGCGGCCAGGCCGAGGGCCGAGCCCACGTTGTAGGTCGTGTTGACGATGCCCGAGGCCAGGCCGGCCTGCTCCTGCGGGGCGCCGGACATCGCGGCGATCATCGCCGGGATGTACGCGAGCGCCATGCCGAGCGCGGCGACGAGCGAGGCGGGGAGGACGTCCACCAGGAAGGTCCCGGTCGGCTCGACCGCCGACAGCCAGACCAGTCCGGCGGCCAGGAGCAGCAGTCCGCCGGCGATCAGCGGCTTCGCTCCGAACCGGCCCATGAGGCGCGCGGTGATCGCCGTCATGAAGATCATCAGCAGGATCGTCATGGGGAGCAGGGCCGCGCCGGAGGCGAAGGCCCCGTAGTCGAGGACCTGCTGGAGGTACAGGTTGAGGAAGTACCACATCGGGATCCAGGCGGCGCCGAGCAGCGTCATCGCGAGGTTGGCCGAGCCCAGGCGCGGGATCCGCCACACGCCGAGCGGCATGAGCGGCTCGCGTACGGTCCGCTGGATCACGAAGAACAGCACGAGCAGGACGGCGGCCGCGACCAGCTCCAGCACGGTGGCGGTGGCGCCCCACCCGACCTCGGGTGCGCGGACGACCGCGAAGACGGCGAGCGCGAGCCCGGCGGTGACGGCGACGGCGCCGAGGACGTCCACGGAACCGCGGCGGGCCTGGACGGCGGGCAGCAGCTTGGTGGCGGCGAGCGTCGCGAGGCCGATCGGGACGTAGATGATGAACACCCACGGCCAGCTCATCCACTCGGTGAACACCCCGCCGAGGAACACGCCGGCCGTACCTCCGGCGGGCGCGGCGGCGCCGTAGAGGGCCATCGCCTTGCCGAGTTCCTTCGGGTTGTGCCCGAAGAGGATCATCAGCAGGGTCATGGCGGACGGCGCGATCAGCGCACCGCCGACGCCCTGCACGGCCCGGCCGGCGATCTCGACCGCCGCGCTCTGCGCGGCGGCGGCGAGCACCGATCCGACGATCATCGTGGCCCAGCCGGCGGCGAAGACCTTGCGGGCCCCGAACAGGTCGGAGAGCCGCCCGCCGAGCAGGAGTAACCCGCCGAAGACGATGACGTAGGCGTTGAAGACCCACTGCAACTCGCCCTGCGAGAAGCCCAGGTCCTTCTGCATCTCGGGGAGCGCGACTCCGATGATCGAGGTGTCCATGATCACCATGAACTGCGCGGTGGCAAGCACGCCAAGTGCCCACCAGCGCCGGGGATTGACGGTTGACATTGCCCTGACCCTCCTCTGCCCTATACCCCTAGGGGGTACCTTCGCGCAGCAACGTAGCATACCCATGGGGGTATGTAAGAGACGGTCCAGCGGCCCTGACGTGAAACGCGAGGGGCCCCACGGCGACCCGGCGGCGGCCCCGCCAGAAGGATTCAGAACGTCAGGAATCCGGCATATGGGGTGACTCTGCTCGGCTGGGGTCGGGGTGGGAGGGCGTAGGTTAGGTTAGGCTTAGCTAAAGTTCAGCCGCGGGGTGGAGCCGGGCTGCTGTCGGGTTCGACTCGGCACCGAGCAGGCGCGAAGAGGGACGAAGAACATGACGGTACGGGTCGCGGTGGCCGGGGCCAGTGGATATGCCGGAGGGGAGATCCTGCGGCTGCTCGCGGCGCACCCCGGCGTCGAGATCGGCGCGGTGGCCGCGCACAGCAGTGCGGGCCGCCTCCTCGGGGAGGTGCAGCCGCACCTGCCCTCGCTCGCGGACCGGGTGCTGGCGGAGACCTCGGCGCAGTCGCTGCGCGGGCACGACGTGGTGTTCCTGGCCCTGCCGCACGGCGAATCGGCCGCGATCGCGGAGCAGTTGGAGCCGGGCGTCCTGGTCGTGGACTGCGGCGCGGACTTCCGGCTGGAGGACGCCGCCGAGTGGCAGCGGTTCTACGGTTCGGCCCACGCCGGCACCTGGCCGTACGGGCTCCCCGAACTCCCGGGAGCCCGGGACGGGTTGAAGGGTGCGCGCCGGATCGCCGTACCCGGCTGCTACCCGACGGCGGTGACCCTGGCCCTGTACCCCGCGTTCGCCGCGGGCCTGGTGGAGCCGGAGGCCGTGGTCGTCGCGGCGAGCGGGGCCTCGGGCGCGGGCCGCGCGGCGAAGGCGCACCTGCTCGGCTCGGAGCTGATGGGCTCGATGAGCCCGTACGGAGTCGGCGGCGGCCACCGGCACACGCCGGAGCTGACCCAGAACCTGTCCCGCGTGGCGGGCGAGCGCGTCACGGTGTCGTTCACCCCGACGCTCGCGCCCATGCCCCGGGGCATCCTCGCCACCTGCTCGGCGCGCCTGCGGCCCGGAGCTGGCGTGGGGCCGCGGGAGGCGCGGGCCGCGTACGAGGACGCGTACGCCGGTGAGCCGTTCGTCCGGCTGCTGCCGGCCGGTCAGTGGCCGCAGACCGCGGCCGTCCTCGGGTCCAACAGCGTTCAGGTGCAGGTGGCGGTGGACGAACACGCCGGCCGCCTCATCGCCGTGAGCGCCATCGACAACCTCACGAAGGGCACCGCGGGTGGCGCGGTGCAGAGCATGAATGTCGCCCTGGGTCTGCCGGAAGGGCTGGGCCTGCCGACGAATGGAGTCGCTCCGTGACCGTGACCGCTGCACAGGGATTCCTCGCGAGCGGCGTGGCCGCCGGGATCAAGGAATCCGGTGCTCCCGACCTGGCCCTGGTGGTGAACCGCGGCCCGTCGCGGGCGGCCGCCGGCGTGTTCACCTCCAACCGGGTCCAGGCGGCGCCCGTCCGCTGGTCGCGGGAGGTGCTGGCCGACGGCCGGATATCCGCCGTCGTGCTGAACTCCGGCGGGGCGAACGCGTGTACGGGGCCCGCGGGCGCCGAGGACACGCGGGTGATGGCCGAACGGACGGCCGGAGCGCTGGGCGTGGACGCGCGGGAGGTGGCGGTGTGCTCCACCGGGCTCATCGGCGTCCGGCTGCCCATGGACCGCATCACGGACGGGATCGGCTCCGCCGCCGGGCGGTTGTCGCCCGAGGGGGGCGAGGACGCGGCCGTCGCGATCAAGACGACGGACTCCGTCCACAAGACCGCGGTGGCGCGGGGTCCGGGCTGGACCGTGGGCGGCATGGCGAAGGGCGCGGGCATGCTCGCACCCGGCCTGGCCACCATGCTCGTGGTCCTCACCACGGACGCCGACGTGACCGCGGACGTGCTCGACTCCGCCCTGCGGGACGGCGTGCGCACCACCTTCGACCGGGTGGACTCGGACGGCTGCATGTCCACGAACGACACCGTGCTGCTGCTCGCCTCCGGCGCCTCCGAAGTGACCCCCGACCGCGCCGAGTTCGCCGCCGCGGTCCACTCCGTGTGCCTGGACCTGGCCCGGCAGCTGGTCGCGGACGCGGAGGGCGCCTCGAAGGAGATCGAGGTGGCCGTCGTCGGCGCGGCCTCGGAGGCGGACGCCGTGACGGTGGCCCGGTCCGTCGCGCGGAACAACCTGCTCAAGTGCGCCCTGCACGGAGAGGACCCCAACTGGGGCCGGGTCCTGTCGGCGATCGGCACGACCTCCGCGGCCTTCGACCCGGACCTCCTGGACGTCGCGATCAACGGCGTCTGGGTGTGCCGGGACGGAGCGGCCGGCGAGCCCCGCGACAAGGTCGACATGTCCGCGCGCGAGATCGTGATCACGGTCGATCTGCGCGCCGGCACGGCCTCCGCGACGGTGTGGACCAACGACCTCACCGCCGAGTACGTCCACGAGAACAGCGCGTACAGCTCATGAGCGGAACAGGCACACGGATGAAGCCACGCATCGCCGCCACCCCGCCCGCGTCCCAGGCCACCGGGACGGTCGCGGAAGTGGGCAGGACGGGGGGCACGGCGGTGGGCGCGACGGTGGGCGCGGACGCGGCCGCGACCGCCCCGGAGCCCGAACTGCCGCATCCGGACCGCCCGGAGCCCGGCCGGCCGGAGCTCGACCTCCTGGAACTGGACCACCTGGACCCGGACCGGCTGGAGCAGCTCCGGGGCCGCACCGTCGTCATCAAGTTCGGCGGCAACGCCATGGTGGACGAGGAGCTCAAGCGGACGTTCGCCCAGGACGTCGTGGAGCTGCGGCGCGCCGGCCTGTACCCGGTCGTCGTGCACGGCGGCGGTCCGCAGATCAGCGGCATGCTCGACCGGCTCGACCTGGAGGTCCGCTTCGAGGCGGGCCTGCGCGTGACGACCCCGGACGTCATGGACGTCGTACGGATGGTGCTGACGGGCCGGGTCCAGCGGGAGCTGGTGGGCCTGATCAACGCCCACGGGCCGCTCGCGGTCGGGATGTCCGGCGAGGACGCGCACACCATGACCGCCGTACGGCGGGCGGCGTGGGTCGACGGCGAACCCGTGGACATCGGGCTGGTCGGCGACATCGTCGACGTGAACGCGGACACCATCCGGGCGCTCCTGGAGCAGGGCCGCATCCCGGTTGTCTCCCCCGTGGCCCGCGGGACGGACGGGCAGGTCTACAACATCAACGCCGACCTCGCGGCGTCGGCGCTGGCCGTCGCCCTCGGCGCGGAGAAGCTGGTCATGCTGACCGACGTCGAGGGGGTCTACGCGAACTGGCCCCACAGCACCGAGGTCATCGGGTGCCTGACGGCCGAAGGCGTGGAGAAGCTGATGCCGGAGCTGGCGAGCGGAATGCTCCCCAAGATGGAGGGCTGCCTGCGGGCCGTCCGGGCGGGCGTGCGCAGGGCGCACGTGCTGGACGGCCGTGTGCCGCACTCCGTGCTCCGCAGCGTCCTGTCCGGCGACGTCTCCGGCACCACCGTGGTCCCGGACCTGGAAGAGAGAACGGCATGACCCTCGGCAACGCGACCCTCGCAACCGGCCCGGTCCGGCCGCCGTCCGCCACGGACCCGGACCGCCGGGGACTGACGGACCGCTGGCGCGCGGTCATGATGGACAACTACGGCACCCCGCCGCTGGCCCTGGTCCGCGGCGAGGGCAGCACCGTGTGGGACGAGGCCGGGCGCGCCTACGCCGACTTCACCGGCGGGATCGCCGTGAACACCCTCGGCCACGCCCACCCCGCCGTGATCTCGGCCGTCACCGGGCAGCTGTCGACGCTGGGGCACGTCTCCAACCTGTACGTGTCCGAGCCCGCGGTCGCGCTCGCGGAGCGGCTGGTGCGGCTGCTGGGCAGGCCCGGCCGGGCGTTCTTCGCCAACTCCGGTGCGGAGGCCGTCGAAGCCGCCTTCAAGATCGCCCGCCGGACCGGCCGGACCCACGTGGTCGCCGCCGACGGCGGTTTCCACGGCCGCACCATGGGCGCGCTGGCCCTCACCGGTCAGCCGTCGAAGCGCGAGCCGTTCCTGCCGCTGCCGGGCGGGGTGTCCCACGTACCGTTCGGTGACGTGGAGGCCCTGCGGGCGGCGGTCACGCAGGAAACGGCGGCGGTGTTCCTGGAGCCGGTGCAGGGCGAGGCCGGTGTGATCGTGCCGCCGGAGGGCTACCTGCGGGCGGCGCGCGAGATCACCCGGGCCACGGGGACGCTGCTGGTGCTGGACGAGGTGCAGACCGGGATCGGCCGTACCGGCCACTGGTTCGCCCACCAGGCCGAAGACGGCCTGGAGCCCGACGTGGTGGTCCTGGCCAAGGGGCTGGGCGGTGGTCTGCCGATCGGTGCGGTGGTGGGCTTCGGCGCGGCCGCCGACCTGTTGACGCCGGGTCAGCACGGCTCGACCTTCGGCGGCAGCCCCCTGTCCTGCGCGGCCGGGCTCGCGGTCCTGGAGACCATCGAGTCCGAGGGCCTGCTCGCGCACGTCACGCGGCAGGGCGAGCGGCTGCGGCGCGGCATCCGGGCACTGGGGCACCCCCGGGTGGCCGAGGTGCGGGGCGCGGGGCTGCTGCTGGGCATCGCCCTCACCGAACCGGTCGCCCCGCGCGTGCAGGGGGCCGCGCAGGAGGCGGGCTTCCTCGTGAACGCCGCCGGGCCCGCGACCGTACGGCTCGCTCCGGCCCTGAACGTGCCCGAGTCGCAGGTGGACGCCCTCCTGGCGGCCCTGCCGGGCGTCCTCGGCGCCTGAGAACACGGATGTGGCCGGCACCCCGAGGGGGTGCCGGCCACTTTTCGGATTCCGCTCCTACAGGGCCCGGGCGAGGACCTGCGAATTGCGGTGCGGGGAGAGGGAGTTCGCCCAGGCGGGGGGCGCGAGGCTCACGTGGGCCGGGGCGAAGCCGTGCCGCAGGAACAGTTCCCCGCTGCCCGTCGTGGCCGTGAACAGGGCGGTCAGCGAGCGGGAGTTGGCCCGCGCCAGTGCGGCGTTCAGGAGCGCCGCACCGAGTCCGCGGCCCTGGCTGCGCGGTGCGACGCAGAAGTTGTACAGGACGCCCGCGGCACCGCGGCCGTTCGCCGCGTCGGCGGGGTGGACGCGCAGGGCCAGGGCGCCGAGGAGCGTGCCGTCGGGGGCGTCCGCCACGAGGAAGTCGGCGGCGTCCGCCGCGTACAGGGAGAGGGAGCGCGCACGCAGCGCCCCGGACCGCACGAACGGCTGGGACAGGGCCGCGAGGGCGGCGGCGTCCCCGGAGTGCGCGGAGCGTACGGGGAGGGCGTCGGGCAGAGTGGCACGGGCGGACCGGGGGGCGGTCCGCGAAGCGAGCGTGATCAAGGGTTACCTTTCCGTACGGCTGCGGCGCGAGCGGAAGGCGACTCGAACGCCGCACCACCCGGAACCACGCAACCAAGGTTAGCCTTACTTAAGTGGGAGGCAAAACCCTGGGCCCCGCTCCCCCACCCGGGCCAACGAGGCCGCGTACAGGGGCCCCTCACGCCCGGCAGGACCACGGCACACCGCCCCCGAGCCCGGCGTTCCGGCCGCGGGGGCAGCGCTCGGGGCACGACGATCGGGGCCCGACGCTCAGGGCGAAGCCCGGGCCCGACGACCGGTGCCCGACGCCAAGGCCCGACCCCCAGGGGCGAAGCCCAGGGCCCGACACTCAGGGCCCTGCGCTCAACACTGTGGGCTCCCCGGCTCGGGTCGCGGGCGAGGGCGCCCGAGGGCTACGCCCGGCCCGCCCCGTTCGGCCCCGCCGGACCGCCCGCTCCGCCCGGCCCGGGCTCCGGACGCCCGCCCGGGGACAGGACGGGGTCGTCCAGCCTGACGATCCGGTAGCCCGCCCCGCCGCTCCCGGCCTGGGGGACGCGGCGACGCCCGCCGGGCCCCGTCTTCGTCGGCCGGGCCCGCTGGGCCGCGGCGATCAGGGCGCCGACCTGTGGGGCCTCGGCCCGCAGGCGGTTGAACCCGCGGACGGAGATCCCGACGAGCGTCGCCGCGGCCGGCCAGGCCGCTCCCTTGCGGATCGCGTTCAGCATCAGGTGCAGCGCGGCGGGGGTCGGCTCCGCGCCCGGCCGGAGACCGTGGGCCTCGGCCAGCGCGTGCCCGGCGCGGAGCGCCTCGGCGAAGCTGGCGTCGATCTCCAGCCACTCGCGCAGGATGCGCTCCGGCACCCCGGCGGCGGCCGCGCACCCGGCAACGGAAAGGCCCTGGGCGGCCCCGCGCAAGGCGTCAGCCATCTGAGCAATCGTTTCTTCACGCTGACTGGGCGTACGCCGCAGCGCCTCGCGCAGCGCCCGTTCCATCATTTCCTGGGAGCCCATGCGGGACAGGACCTCGTCGGCCCACTCGTCCTGCCGCGCTCGCCGTCGCCCCTGCTCCTGCTCCTGCATCCCCGCACCCCCGTGTCCAGGTACCCGCAACGCCCTTGCGCACAGGGCGGTCCGGGCGGTCGCGCCTCACGGCGCCTTCTGCTCCCGCGTCCTGACGCCGTCCACGAACGTGGCCACCACCTCGATGTCACCGATCCGCGAGGTGTCGACGCGCCGCGGGTCGTCGCCCAGCACCACCAGGTCGGCGCGCTTGCCGGGCGTGAGGCTGCCCGCCCGGTCGTCCCAGTGGCAGGCGTAGGCCCCGGCGACGGTGTACGCGTGCAGCGCCTGGTCCACCGTGATGCCCTCGTCCGGGCCGATCGGCCGCCCGGTCGAGGAGGCGCGTTCGACCATGAACTGCACGGCCCGCAGCGGCGATCCGTCAGTGACGGGCCGGTCGGAGCTGCCGACCAGGGTGATGCCGTGGTCCAGGAACCCCTTCCCCCGGTACATCCAGGGCGCCCGTTCCGCACCCATGATGGCGGCGTAGTCGTCCCCGAAGGAGTACAGGAAGGTGGGCTGGACGACCGCGCTCACCCCGAGCCGGGCGAAGCGCGGCAGCTGGTCGGGCCGGATCAGTCCGGCGTGTTCGACGCGGTGCCGTGCCCCGGGGCGCGGCCGGATGCGCTGCGCGCGCTCGATCGCGTCCAGGGCGAGGTCGGCGGCGCGGTCGCCGATGGCGTGGACGGCGAGCTGCCAGCCCGCGAGGTGGCCGTCGACGATGGTGTCCGCGAGGCGTTCCGGGTCGTCCTGGAGCTGTCCGAGGTGCTGCGTGCCCTCGTACGGGCTGGTGAGGGCGGCCGTCCGGGCCATCATGCCGCCGTCGGTGTAGACCTTGAGGGCGCCCAGGGAGAGCCAGTCGTCGCCGAAGCCGGTGCGCATGCCGAGGGCGAGGGCGCGGGGGATGCCGTCGGCGGGCGGCGTGGTGACGGGCTTCAGGGTGTCGGCGGCCGCCATGAGTTGTACGCGCAGGGGCAGTCGGCCCTGGTCGCGCAGGAGTTGGTAGGCGCCGAGCTCGACCGGGCTGTGGCCGAGCAGGCCGCCCCCGATGCCCGCTTCGGCGCAGGCGGTGACGCCCTCGGCGAGACAGGTACGGGCGGCGCGCTCGATGGCGTCGGCGAGTTCCTGCTGGGAGTAGGGCGGCCGCAGGGCCCGGGCGGCGCTCATGGCGCCCTCCGCGAGGAAGCCGTCCTCGTGCGGAACGCCGGCGGGGAGCCGGTCCAGCACGGCGGAGTTGACCACGCAGGCGTGTCCGGAGTCGTGCATCAGGAACACCTGGTGCCCGTGGCTGACGCGGTCCAGTTCGGCGGCGGTGAGGTGCCGTCCCAGCACCCGCTGGTCGTACCCGGCGATGTCCACCCAGGAGCCGGGCGCGGCCTGCCGGGAGGCGGCCTCCTCGACGACGGCGAGGACGTCCTCGATCCGGCCGCGGCCGGCGACGCTCGGGGTGGCCGCCTTCAGCCCGGTCCAGGCGAGGTGCACGTGGCTGTCGATGAAGCCGGGGAGCACGGTGGCCCCGTGGAGGTCGATCACCTCGCGGGCGGGGAGCGAGGTCACCGCCTCGTCCAGGCCCACGATCCGGCCCTGCCAGATGCCCACGTCGTGGGCGACGGGGTGGTCCGGGTCCATCGTGACGACGTTCGCGTTGGTCAGCCTCGTGCAGAGCATGGAGTCCCCGTCCCTGAGTGCCTAGTGCCTAGTGCCGTGACCGGAAAGGGCCCGGCACTAGTGGGTCTTTTCCGCCACGGCCGCGACGGCCCCCACGGTCTCCGCGCCCGGTCGCTTGCGCGCCGCGGGCACCATCAGCGGAGTACCGGTTTCCGGGTCCTCGATGATCCGGCAGGGCAGGCCGAACACGTCCTGGATGAGCTCGGCCGTCATGATCGTCGCGGGGTCGCCCTCCGCGGCGACGATGCCGCCCGGCTTCATCACGATGAGGTGGGTGGCGTAGCGGCACGCCTGGTTGAGGTCGTGGAGGACCGCGACGATCGTCTGTCCCCGCTGCTCGTGCAGGTCGGCGCAGAGGTCGAGCACCTCGACCTGGTGGGAGATGTCGAGGTAGGTGGTCGGCTCGTCGAGCAGCAGGATCGACGTCTGCTGGGCCAGCACCATGGACAGCCACACGCGCTGGCGCTGGCCGCCGGAGAGGTCGTCGACGGGCCGCTCGGCGAGTTCGAGGACACCGGTCTGGCGCATGGCCTCGGCGACCGCGGCCTCGTCCTCGGCGGACCACTGCTTGAGCATCTTCTGGTGCGGGTAGCGGCCGCGGGCGACCAGGTCGCCGACGGTGATGCCGCCGGGCGCGGTCGAGGTCTGCGGGAGCAGGCCGAGCCGGCGCGCGACCTCGCGGGAGCGGTAGGACGCGATCGCGGCTCCGTCGAGGTAGACCTCGCCCGCCCGGGGCTTGATCATCCGCGCCAGCGCCTTGAGGAGCGTGGACTTCCCGCAGGCGTTGGGGCCGATGATCACCGTGAAGGAGTGGTCGGGGATGACCACGTCCAGGGAGGTGGCCACCGTCCGCTGGTCGTAGGAGAGCGTCAGGCCCTCCGCCCTCAGGCGGGCGGTCGGGGGGATCGTTGCAGTCATGCGCGGCTCTTTCGTGACTCCGTGACCAGCAGCCAGATGAGGTACAGCCCGCCGATGGTGCCGGTCGCCGTGCCCACCGGCAGGAGGGCGGGGGAGAAGATGCGCTGCATCGCGAGGTCGCTCGCGGTCAGCAGGACGGCGCCCATGGCGGCGGAAGGCACCAGCGCGGGGCCGGATGACCGGGTGAGCTTGCGGGCGAGCTGGGGGGCCGCGAGCGCGACGAACCAGATGGGCCCGGTCACCGCGGTGGCGAACGCCGCCAGGGCGACGCTGATGACGAGCAGGGCCGTCCGGCTCGCGCCGACGTTGACGCCCAGCGCGGTGGCCGTGTCGTCGCCCATCTCCACCATGGACAGCCGGCGGGCGAACAGCAGGGCGAGCGGGAGGAGTACGACGACGGCGAGGCCGACCGCGGTGGCGTGTTCCCAGCCCCGGTTGCCCAGGCTGCCGATGAGCCACGCCTGGGCCTCCAGGGCCTCCTGCCAGCTCGCCCGGGTGATCAGGTACGAGTTGAGGGCGAGCAGCAGGGAGCTGACGCCGATGCCGATGACGACGAGCCGGAAGCCCTGCATGCCGCTGCCGAGGAGGAGCAGGTACATGACGGCGGCCGTGCCGAGCCCGCCGATCAGCGCTCCGATGGCGATCTCGGTCATGCTGCCGTGCAGCGTGACGATGACGACGAGGGCACCGGTCGCCGACCCGTTGGTGAAGCCGATGATGTCGGGGCTGCCCAGCGGGTTGGCGGTGAGGCTCTGCAGGATGGCGCCGCTGACGGCCAGGGCGGCGCCGACGCACAGGGCGGTCAGCAGGCGGGGCATGCGCAGGGTGTTGACGATGAAGTCGGACGCGCCGTCCCCGGTGCCGAGGAGCGCCTTGACGACGTCGCCGACGGACAGTTCGAAGTCTCCCGTCGTCAGACTGATCGTCATGACCGTCAGGAGGAGGGCCAGCAGGATCGTGGTGACGGCCATCGTGCGGCCCTGGACGCGCAGGGAGAGGTGTCCGCGCGGGCTGCGCAGGACCCTGCCGCTGACGATGCGGGGCGGCCGGGCGGCGGGTGCCCCGCCCGCGGGCGGGGACGCGTGGGTGACGGAGGTTCCGCCCTCGGGTGCGGCGCTCACAGCATGACCAACTTTCGGCGGCGGCACAGCGCGATGAACAGCGGTGCGCCGAGGAACGCGGTGACGATGCCGACCTGGATCTCACCGGGTGCTCCGAGCACCCGGCCCAGTACGTCCGATCCGATCAGCAGGACGGGCGCGATCAGCATCGAGTACGCGAGGACCCAGCGCTGGTCGGCGCCCACGACGAACCGGGCGAGGTGCGGAACGGCCAGGCCGACGAAGCCGATCGGTCCGGCGGCGGCGGTCGCGGCTCCGCACAGGAGCATCACCGCGACGGCGCCCAGCGCGCGGGTCCGGCCGACGTTCACGCCGAGGGCGCGTCCGACGTCCTCGCCCATGCCGAGGGCGTTGAGCGACGGGGCGATCCCGAGGGCGAGGACGAGGCCGACGACGACGAACGGCAGGACCACGTACACGAGGTCGAGGCCGCGGCCCGCGAGGGCGCCGACCGTCCAGAACCTGAACTGGTTGAAGGCCTGGGGGTCGAGGAGCAGGACGGCCGTGTTGAAGGCGGTCAGCACCGCCGTGACGGCCGCTCCCGCGACCACGAGCCGGTCGGGGGTGGCCAGGGACCGGCCGGACGAGCCGAGCGCGTACACCAGCACCGAGGCGAGCGCGGCGCCGATGAAGGCGAACCACACGTAGCCGAGGGCCGTGCCCACGCCGAAGAACCCGATCGCGATGACCACGCCGCTCGACGCGCCGAGGCTGACGCCGAGCAGACCGGGGTCGGCGAGCGGGTTGCGGGTCAGTGCCTGCATGAGCGCGCCGGACAGCCCCAGGGCCACGCCGACGACGAGGCCGAGGAGGGTGCGGGGGATGCGGTACTCGTGGATGATGACGGAGGTCTGCGACCCGTCGGGGTGCCACAGCGCGTTCCACGTGGCGGAGAACGGGATGCCCTTGGTGCCGACCCACACGCTGAGGAGCGAGATGAGGACCAGCGCGGCGAGCCCGACGAGGAGGCCCGCTCCCCGCACCGCGGCCACGGATCGGGATTTCGAGGGGGCGACCGGGCCTTCGGCCGTGCTTCCGGACACCGCCCGGGCTTCGATCTGCAACAACGCTCCCCCTGGCGGCAGTTCGCCGGCGATGTATGAAATGTGATGCACCGACAACAGAATGATACTTAGGTGAGCCTAAGCGAAGGTTCCGCACAAGGTCAACGCGCGGACGCGCGCCGCAAGCGGGACATACGGGGCAGCCGCACCCGCCACCCCGAGGGGTGGCTTATTTAGAGTAGCCTTACCTAACTATTAGATCATCCAGCTATCTCTCGGAGGCACGCATGCTCGACGGAGGACCCACGGGGAGCCATGTCCTCCGGAAGGCGATCGGGGGGCAACGGCGCCGCATCGTCACGGCCTCGGCCCTCGGCATGGCGCACCAGGGCTGCGAGGCGCTGGTGCCCGTCGTCATCGGTGTCATCATCGACCAGGCCGTCGCGACGGGATCCTCCGGGGCCCTGCTGCGCTGGCTGCTCGTCCTCGCCGCCCTCTTCTTCGTCCTGTCGACCTGCTACCGGATCTCCGCGCGGATCACCGACGGGTCCTCCGAACACGCCTCCCACGGCCTGCGCCTCACCCTGGCCGCCAAGGTGCTCGACCCCCGCGGCGGCGCCGACCGGGGCCGGCTGCCCGGCGCGCTGACCGCCATCGCGACCGGCGACGCGACCCGCGTGGGCGCGACCGCCGCCGCGGTCACGTACGCGGTCTCCGCGGCCGCCGGCCTCACCATCAGCGCGGTCGCGCTGCTGCGCATCTCGGTGCCGCTGGGCCTGCTGATCCTGCTCGGCGTCCCGCCGCTGCTGTGGCTGGGCCACCTCATCAGCCGGCCGCTGGAACAGCGCAGCGAGGTCGAGCAGGACCGCGCCGCGCACGCCTCGGGCGTCGCCGCCGACCTCGTCGCGGGACTGCGGGTGCTCAAGGGCATCGGCGCCGAGGCCGCCGCCGTGTCCCGGTACCGGCGCACCAGCCAGGACTCGCTGGCCGCGGCCCTGCGCGCCGCGCGCAGCCGCGCCTGGCACGACGGCGCGATCCTCGCCCTGACCGGCGTCTTCATCGCCGTCATCGGACTGGTCGGCGCGCACCTGGCGATGAACGGCTCGATCAGCGTCGGCGAGCTCGTCGCGGCCGTCGGACTCGCCCAGTACCTGCTGGGACCGTTCCAGCTCCTCACCTACGTCAACGGCGAGTTCGCCCAGGGCCGCGCCTCCGCGGACCGCATCGCCGAAGTGCTCGCCGCGCCGCCCGCCGTCACCGCCGGAACGGCCGTGCTCCCCCGGCCCGTCGCCGGGCGGGTCCGGCTGAGCGGCGTCACGTACGGGGCGCTGCGCGGTCTGGACCTCGACGTCGCCCCCGGCAGCCTGATCGGCGTCGTCGCCAAGGACCCGGCCGCCGCCAACGACCTGCTGCTGTGCCTGGGCCGCGAGTCGGACCCCGACGCGGGCGTGATCGAACTCGACGGGGTGGCGCTGACCGACCTGGACCCGGACGACGCCCGCCGGGCCGTCCTGGTCGCCCACCACGACGCCGACCTGTTCGAAGGCAGCCTGCTGGACAACGTACGGGCCGCCATGCCCGACGACGGACGGGACGCCGGAGCGGCCCTGGCCGCCGCCACGGCCGACGACGTCGCACGGGACCTGCCCCAGGGCGGGGACACGCCGCTCACCGAACGCGGACGCTCCCTGTCCGGCGGACAGCGCCAGCGCGTCGCCCTCGCCCGGGCGCTGGCCGCCGACCCGCCGGTGCTGGTCGTCCACGACCCGACGACGGCCGTCGACACGGTCACCGAATCGCACATCGCGGCCCGCCTGAGGCAGCTCCGGCCCGGCCGCACCACCGTCCTGGTCACCACCAGCCCCGCCCTGCTCGCCGAGACCGACCGGGTGGTCGTCCTCGACGGGGGCGCGGTCTCCGCCGACGGCCGCCACCAGGAACTGGTCTCCGCCGACACGGCCTACCGCACGACGGTGCTGGCATGACGGACCTGAAGGACACGCCCGCCGACGGACCGGGCGGCGCGGACCACGCGGGCGCGCACCACCACGACGCGGACAACGAAGGACGGACGATGAGCGGATCCAGCACACGGGATCGCGAGCTGCTGCCCACGGCCACCGGCGCCCAGACCCTCGGTGTCCTCGGGACCCTGATGCGCGGTCACCGCCTGCTGGCGGTCGGCGCGCTGACCGTACTCGTCCTGGGGACGGGCATCGGCCTGCTGACCGCCCCGCTCCTGGGACGCATCGTCGACCTCGTCGTCGAACAGCGCGGCTCCGGATCGCTGACCGTGCCGATGGTCCTCCTCCTCGTCGTGGCGGTCGCCCGCGGCGTCGCCACCGCCATCGGCAGCTCCCTCGTCGCCCGGCTCGGCGAAACGATCCTCGCGGACCTGCGCGAGAAGTTCATCGCGCGGGCGCTGCGCCTGCCCCTCGAACGCGTCGAGCGGGCCGGTTCCGGCGACCTCACCTCCCGGGTGACCGGGGACGTCACCGTCATCGCCCGGGCGGTGCGCCAGGCCCTCCCCGAGTTCGCCGGCGCCCTGCTCACCATCGTGCTGACCCTGGCCGGACTGGCCGTACTGGACTGGCGGTTCCTGGTCGCCGTCCTGATCGCCGTACCGGTCCACGTCCTGTCCGTGCGCTGGTACATCCCCCGCGCCTCGTCCGTGTACGCCGGGCACCGCGTGGCGACGGGCGCGCTCCAGCACCAGCTCCTCGACAGCATCGGCGGCGTCCGCACCGTACGGGCGTTCCGCCTCGGCGGACGGCACGCCGAGCTGTTGGAGCAGCGCTCCCGGGAGGCCGTCGACCTCGCGCTGCGCGGCATCCGCCTCGTGTCCGGGTTCTTCTCGCGGCTGAACCTCGCCGAGTTCATCGGCCTGGCGGCCGTCCTGTTCACCGGCTTCTTCCTGGTCGACAACGGGTCGGTGAGCATCGGCACGGCGACCGCGGCCGCGCTCTACTTCCACAGCCTCTTCAACCCGGTCAACGCCGCGCTCTTCCTCATCGACGAGGCGCAGTCCGCGGGCGCGAGCCTGGCCCGCCTGGTGGGCGTGTCGACCCTGCCGGCCGAACGGGAGCCCGAGGAGCGGGCCGTGGCCGCGGACGGGTCGGTCAAGGTCCACGGGCTGAGCCACGCGTACGTGTCGGGACACCCCGTCCTGCGCGAGGTCGAGCTGGAGGTGAGCAGCGGCGAGCGGGTGGCCCTCGTCGGTGCGAGCGGGGCCGGGAAGACGACGCTGGCGAAGCTGATCGCCGGTGTCCACGAGCCGTCGGGCGGCACGATCGCCCTCGGTGGCGTCGACGTGCGGGAACTGGGTCCCGTCGGGGTCCGGCAGGCGGTGACGCTGATCAGCCAGGAAGTCCACGTGTTCGCCGGTCCGCTCGCCGAGGACATGCGGCTGGCCCGGCCGGAGGCCACCGACGAGGAGCTGCACGCGGCCCTCGCCCGGGTGGGGGCACTGGAGTGGGCGCAGGCGCTGCCCGAGGGGCTCGCCACGGTCGTCGGTGAGGGCGGGCACCGGCTGACGGTGACCCAGGCCCAGCACCTGGCCCTGGCCCGGCTCGTCCTCGCGGATCCGCCGATCGCGATCCTGGACGAGGCCACCGCCGACGCGGGCAGCGCCGGCGCCCGCGTCCTGGAGACGGCCGCGCTCCAGGCCCTGGAGGGACGTACGGGGCTGATGGTGGCCCACCGGCTGCCGCAGGCCGCGACCGCCGACCGGATCGTGGTCCTCGACCAGGGGCAGGTCGTCGAGACCGGCACGCACGACGAGCTGGTGGCGGCGGGCGGGCGCTACGCGGGCCTGTGGGCCGCCTGGTCGGCGAGCCGCCGGGAGCCGGGGGACGCCGCCGCGCTGCCCGCTCCGAGGAAGCCCGTACCGCCCTCCGCGCAGGCCCGTTGAGGCACCGGGGCCCACGGGCCGCCTGAGCACCGCCCGAACGCCGTGTGGCCCTCCCCCTCGGGGGAGGGCCACACGGCGTTTTCGCGTGCCCCGACCGGGCACGGCACCCCGTCCCCTTCCCCGGCGGGCGGCGGGCGGCGGGCGGCGGGCTCCGGGGGCCGGCCGCGCCGCCCCGGCGGCGGGTTCACCGCGCCGCGGTGCACCGCGAGGTGCGCACGGCCCCGGGCACCGCTGCCCCGCCCCGCTCCCCCGGGCACCGCGCGCCGTGAACGGCCCGCCCCCGAGCGGGGCGTACGGGCGTACGGGGGTACCGGTCCCGGCCCGGAACACGCGGAAGCCGCCCGCGGTGAGGGGTTCCTCATCGCGGGCGGCTTCGTGGCGCCGGCGGGTCAGGCCTGCTGGGCGACCAGGCTCGCGGGGCGCAGGTCGGTCCAGTTGGTCTCGACGTACGTCAGGCACGCGTCCCGGGTGTCCTCGCCGAACACGGTCCGCCAGCCCGCCGGCACCTGGGCGAAGGACGGCCACACCGAGTGCTGGTTCTCGTCGTTGACGAGGACCAGGAAGCGGCCCTGCGGGTCCTCGAACGGGTTGGTGGTCATGCGTTCTCACTCCTCATGGACATAACGGTGAACAGCTCCGAGAGCGGCTGTCCGGGTTCGGCGACCACATGGCGCAGCAGCCGGTGAAGTTCTTCGGCGAGCTGGCGGGCCTTGGCCCGGCCGAGCAGGTCGGTGGCGTGGATCAGTTCGCAGTGCACCGGTCCGTCGCCGCGCGGCTCGTAGAAGCTGAGCGTCAGCTCCGCCTTCGCCGAGCCCGTCGGCACGGCGTGGAAGGAGCCCACGCCGCCCTCCAGCTGCCCGAGGTCCGCCTGCTCGTGGTGGATCACCATGACCTGCGGGCCCTCGGCGGGCAGCGCGGTGGCACGGACGACCGCGTCGAACGGGACGTCCTGCCGGTCCAGGGCGCTGAGCGTGGTCTCCCGCACCCGGCCCAGCAGTTCGGCGAAGGTGGGGTCCCCCGCCGTGTCGGTGCGCAGCACCACGGTGTTGAAGAAGCAGCCGACGAGGTCGGCGAGCTGCTCTTCGCCCCGGCCGGCGACCATCGTACCGATCGGCAGGTCGGTGCCCGCACCGTGGGCGGTGAGCAGGGCCGACAGGGCCGAGTGCAGCACCATGAACATGCTGGTGCCGGTGGACTGGGCGAGGGTGTCCACGTCGGCGTGGAGCTGCTCGTCCAGGACGAAGGAGACGTAGTCGCCGCCCGGTCCGCGGACGTCCGGGGCCTGCGGGCGCGGCCGGTCCGCGGGCAGCGCGAGCTGCCCGGGGATGCCGTCCAGGTTCTGCCGCCACCAGGCGAGCTGGCGGCCGCCGGGGCTGGTGGGTTCGGCGAGGTCGCCGAGCACCTCCTCGGCCCAGGCCGCGTAGTCGGAGTAGCTGACGGGCAGCGGCTCCCAGGCCGGGGTCCGGCCCTGCTCGCGCGCCTCGTAGGCGGCGGTGAGGTCGCGGAACAGCGGGACCACGGACCATTCGTCGACGGCGAGGTAGTGCGCGGTGATCAGCAGGGCCTGTTCGCCCGAGGCGGCGGTGAGCAGCCGGGCCCGCAGCGGTGCCTCGCGGGTCAGGTCGGGGTGCTGCGCGGCGAGTTCGGCGAGGCGGGTGTCGAGGTCGGCGCAGTGCTCCGCCTCCAGCACCGGGTGCCCGGCGGGTTCGCGGCGCACGGCGCCGTCCTGCTCGGTGAAGCGGGTGCGCAGCGGCTCGTGGCGGGTGACCACGTCGTCGAGGGCGGCGGCCAGGGCGGCCGGGTCCAGGACGCCGGGAGAGCGGAGCACCAGGCCGTGGTCGAAACCGTCCCAGCGCCGGTACGCGTTCCACTGCCAGCGCTGTACGGGCGCCGGGGCGGCCGCTTCGCCGGCGGGGCGGGTGCCGGCCGGGCGCAGGGCCGGGCGGGCGGCGGCCGCGCCGTCGAGCTTGGCGGCGAGGCCGGCGACGGTCAGGGCGTCGAAGACGTCACGGATGCTGAGCTCGACGCCGAACTCGGCGCGGATGCGGCCGAGCAGGCGCATGGAGGCCATGGAGTGGCCGCCCAGGGCGAAGAAGTTGTCGTGGACGCCGACTTCCTCCAGCTGGAGGATCTCGCCGAACAGTCCGGCCAGCCTCGCCTGGGTGGCGCCCACCGGGCGGGCCCCGCCGGTCATGCCGGACCAGTCGGGCGCGGGCAGCGCCTTGTGGTCGAGCTTGCCGTTGGGGGTCAGCGGCAGCGGCCCGTCGAGGGCGACGACGAGCGCGGGCACCATGTACTCGGGCAGCCGGCCGGCGACGTGCGCCCGTACGTCCAGCGGGTCGAGGGCCCCGTTCTCGGGGACGACGTAGCCGACGAGGCGGACGATGTCTCCGGCCCGGTCGGGGACGACGGTGGCCTGGCTGACGGCCGGGTGTCCGGCGAGCGCGGCCTCGATCTCGCCGAGTTCGATGCGGAAGCCGCGGATCTTGACCTGGGTGTCGACGCGGCCGAGGAAGTCGAGGTTCCCGTCGCGGCGCCAGCGGGCGCGGTCGCCGGTGCGGTACATGCGGCTGCCGGGGGCGCCGAACGGGTCGGCGACGAACCGCTCGGCGGTCAGCCCGAACCGGCCGAGGTAGCCGCGGGCGAGGCCGCGTCCGGACACGTACAGCTCGCCGACCACGCCGGGCGGGACGGGCTGGAGCCGGTCGTCCAGGACGTAGGCGAGAGTGTTGGGGTCCGGGATGCCGATCGGCACGCGGGCTCCGGGCCTCAGGTGGGCGTCGCGGGACTCCCACAGGGTGGAGTTGACGGTGGCTTCGGTGAGGCCGTAGGCGCAGATCAGGTTCGCGGTGGCGCCGAACCGCTCGAAGAGGTCCGGCGGCACGGTCTCGGTGCCGACCAGGACGGTCGATCCTTCGGGGAGTGCGCAGCCGGCGGGCAGGGCGGACACCAGCGACGGCGGCAGGATCATGTGGCTGATGCGGTGCTCGGCGAGGAAGTCGGTGAGCGCCGGTCCGGCGACCCGTGCCTCGTCGGTGATGAGCACGAGCCGTCCGCCGTGGCACAGCGCCATGGCGAGTTCGAAGACGAACACGTCGAAGCCGATGGAGGCGAACTGCAGGACGCTGCTGTCGGCTTCGAGGCCCATCCGGTCGACCGCGGTGGCGACCAGGCTGGCGATGCCCTCGTGGGGGACGACGACGCCCTTGGGGCGGCCGGTGGAGCCGGAGGTGTAGATGACGTACGCGGCCTGGTCGAGGGCCACCCGCGGGGCGGGGACGGCGGTCTCGGGCTGCAGTTCCAGTGCGGCGGCGGTGCCGGGCTCGTCGAGCAGCAGGACCGGGACGTCCGTGGCGGGGATCTTCCCGGCCACGGGCTCGGTGCCGACGACCAGGGTCGTCCGGGAGTCCTCGATCATGTAGCCGAGCCGGTCCGCGGGGTGGACCAGGTCGAGCGGCAGGAAGGCGGCGCCCAGCTTCAGGGCCGCCAGCACGGTGGCGATCATGTCGGCCGAGCGGGGCACGGCCACGCCGACGACGCTCTCGGTGCCGACGCCCTGGGCCGCCAGCAGGTGGGCGATCCGGTTGGACCGGGCGTCCAGCGCGGCGTAGTCGAGGCGGGTGCCGCGGTCGACGACGGCGACCGCGTCCGGCCGCTCGGCGACGTGCCGGGCGAACAGCTCGGGCAGGGACAGCTCGTCGACCTCGCGGGGGCCGCCGTTGAAGCCTTCCAGGACGAGGCTCCGCTCGTCGCCCACGAGGAGCGGGGCGGCGGACACGGGAAGGTCGGGGGCGGCGGCGAGGGCGCCGGTGAGGACGGCCAGCCGTTCGCCGATCCGCTCGGCGGTCTCCTGGTCGAAGAGCTCGGTGGCGAACTCCAGACGGCAGACGAGGGAACCCGTCTCGCCGTCGGCGGCGGTCTGCTCGGTGAAGCTGAACACCAGGTCGAACTTGGCGGAGCGGATCCGGAAGGGCACGTACTCCACGCCCAGGCCGGCCAGGTCCAGTTCGCCCTCGGTGCGGGCGTGGTAGCCGACCATCACCTGGAACAGCGGGTTGCGGGCCAGCGAGCGGGTCGGGTTGAGCTTCTCCACGACGGATTCGAAGGGCACGTCGGCGTGCGAGAACGCGGCCAGGTCGGTGTCGCGGACCCGGGCGAGCAGCTCGGTGAAGGTCGGGTCGCCGCCGAGGTCGGTGCGCAGGACCAGGGTGTTGACGAAGAACCCGACGAGGTCGTCGAGGGCTTCGTCGCCGCGGCCGGCGATGGGCGAGCCGAGCGGGATGTCGGTACCGGCGCCGAGCCGGTGCAGCAGGGTCGCGACGGCCGCGTGGACCACCATGAACATGCTGACGCCGTTGTCCTTGGCCAGCCGCTTCAGGCCCTGGTAGGCCGGGCCGTCGAACTCGACGTCGAGTTCGGCGCCGGTGAAGGCGGGGCGGGCCGGGCGCGGCCGGTCGGTGGGCAGGTCCAGTTCCTCGGGGGCGCCGTCCAGGGTGCGGTGCCAGTGGTCGAGCTGGCGGGCGGCCAGGCTCTGCGCGTCGGCCGGGTCGCCGAGCAGCTTCTGCTGCCACAGCGCGTAGTCGGCGTACTGGACGGGCAGCGGCTCCCAGGCGGGTGCGGCGCCGGAGCGGCGGGCGGCGTAGGCGGCGGCCAGGTCGCCGAGGAAGGGCCGGTCCGACCACTCGTCGGTGGTGATGTGGTGCAGGAGGATCACGACGACGTGTTCGCCGGGCGCCACCTCGATGACCGTGGCGCGCAGCGGCAGCTCGGTCGCGAGGTCGAAGGGCCGGTTGATGGCCGCGTCGACCAGGGCGCGGGCCTCGTCCTCGGTGGCGCGCAGGTGCTCGACGGGCGGCTGGGCCTGGCCGGCGGGCAGGACGCTCTGGTAGGCCCGGCCGTCGCGCTCGGCGAACAGGGTGCGCAGGGCCTCGTGGCGGTCGGTGACGTCGGCGAGGGCGGCCCGCCAGGCGTCGAGGTCGAGGTCTCCGCGCAGCCGCATGACCAGCGGGAAGTTGTACGCGGCGGAGGTCTCCTCCATCTGCTGGATGACCCACAGGCGCTGCTGGGCGTGGGACAGCGGCAGCTCGTCGGGGCGTTCGCCGGCCACCAGGGCGGGGCGTGCGTCGCCCTGCGAGCCGGCCGCGCGCTCCACGAGTTCGGCGACGGTCGGGGCCTCGAAGAGGTCCCGGATGGCCAGCTCCGCGGAGAGCGCGGTACGGGCCCGGGCGACCAGGCGGGTGGCGAGCAGCGAGTGCCCGCCGAGCTCGAAGAAGTTGCTGTCGATGCCGACGCTGCCCTCGGCGAGGCCGAGGACCTCCGCGAACAGCGCGCAGAGGGTCTCCTCCTGCGGGGTCCGCGCGGAGCGGCCGGTGCCGGCGCCCGCGAACTCGGGGGCGGGCAGGGCCTTGGTGTCGAGCTTGCCGTTGACGGTCAGCGGCAGGGTGTCCACGGCCACCAGGGCGGCCGGGACCATGTAGTCGGGCAGGGAGGCCTTGAGGTGCTCCCGCAGGCTCTGGACGAGGGCCTCGCCGCGTTCGGCGCCCTCCTCGGGGACCACGTAGCCGACCAGGCGCTTGCCCGCCGCCTGCTCGTTCACGACGACGGCGGCGTGGGCCACCTCGGGGTGCGCGGACAGGGCGGTGGAGATCTCGCCGAGCTCGATGCGGTAGCCGCGGATCTTGACCTGGTCGTCGGTGCGGCCGAGGAAGTCGATCAGGCCGTCGGGGCGCTGCCGTACGAGGTCGCCCGTACGGTACATGCGCTCGCCGGGCGCGCCGAACGGGTCGGCGACGAACCGCTCGGCGGTGAGGCCGGGCCGGTCGTGGTAGCCGCGGGCCAGGCCGGTGCCGGCGATGTACAGCTCGCCGGGGCAGCCGGGCGGGACGGGGCGCAGCATGGCGTCGAGGACGTAGCCGCGGGTGTTGCGGATGGGCCGGCCGACGGTGGGGGTCGGGCTGTCCGCGGTGGACCCGCCGAGGGTGTTGATCGTGTACTCGGTGGGGCCGTACAGGTTGTAGCCGTAGGTGTTCTCGGTGTCGGCGAGGCGGGTCCACACGGTGTCGGAGACGGCCTCGCCGCCGAGCAGGACCAGCGCGGGCCGGTGCTTGCCGGTGCTCTCGTCCTGGTCGAGGAGGCCTTCCTCGATCAGCAGCTGGGCGTAGGTGGGAGTGACGTTGACGACGTCGATGCGGTTGCCGTCGCAGTAGGCGACCAGGGCCTCGGCGTCGCGGCGCAGTTCCTCGTCACAGACGTGGACCTCGTGGCCCTCGACGAGCCAGAGCAGCTCCTCCCACGACATGTCGAAGGCGAAGGAGACGGTGTGCGCGATGCGCAGGCGGCGTCCGCCGGCCGAGGCGATCGCCGGGTCGAACACCTCGACCTGGTGGTTGAGCTGCATGTTCGTCAGACCCCGGTAGGGGGTGACGACGCCCTTGGGCTTGCCGGTGGAGCCGGAGGTGTAGATGACGTAGGCCGGGTGCTCCAGGCGGCCCTCGACCGAGTGCGCGAACGCGGGGCGTTCGGCGTCGGTGACCTCGTCGCCCGGGAGGGCGCTCAGTTCGGCGGTGACGGCCGGGTCGTCCAGGGCGACCTCGGGGGCGAGCGGGCCGGACTCGCCGCGCAGGGTCGGCGCGACGGCGAGGGTGGTGAGCAGGCACAGCGGGCCGGTGTCCTCGACCATCAGGCGGAGCCGGTCGGCCGGGTGGTCCAGGTCGAGCGGCAGGTAGGCGGCGCCGGTGCGCAGGACCGCGAACAGGGCGACGACCATCTCGATGGAGCGGGGCAGTGCCAGGGCGACGGTCCGCTCCGGGCCGGCTCCGCGGGCCAGCAGCAGCCGGGCCGTGCGGTTGATCCGGGCGTCGAGTTCGGCGTAGGTGAGGGCGGTGTCGCCGAAGACGAGGGCGACGGCGTCCGGGGTGCGGGCCACCTGGGTGGCGAGCATGTCGGCGACGGTCTCGTTCGGGACGGGCTCGTTGCTGGCCGCCCAGGCGCCGGTGAGGGCGGCGTGCTCGTCGGGGAGCAGCAGGTCCAGGGTGCCGACGGGGGCGGCGAGGTCGCCGAGGAGACGCTCGACCAGGGTCCGGTAGCGGTTGAGGGTGGCGGCGGCCTGCTCGTCGTCGATCAGGTCGGGGCGGTACTCCAGCTTGACCTGGACCCGCTCGGCCGGGTTGACGATGAGGGTCATCGGGTAGTGGGTGGCGTCGACGCTGCCCACCCCGGTGATGCCGTGCCGGTCGGTGAGTTCGCGGAAGGCGCCCTCGTCGGCGAAGTTCTGGAGCACGTACAGGGTGTCGAAGAGGACGGGGTGGCCGCCGGCCCGCTGGAGTTCGGCCAGGCCCAGGTACTCGTGGTCCATGAGCGCCATGCGCTCGGACTGCACCCGGCGCAGCAGCTGTGCGACGGTCTCCTCGGGGCGCAGGGAGATCCGCAGCGGGACGGTGTTGAGGAACATGCCGATGGTGGTGTCGGCGCCGGGCACTTCGGCCGGGCGGCCGGCGACGGTGGCGCCGAACACCACGTCGTCGCTGCCCACGGCGGCGGACAGCACCAGGGCCCAGGCCGCGGAGAGGACCGCGTTGATGGTGAGGCCGTGTTCGCGGGCGGAGCCGCGCAGCCGGTCGCTGAGGTCGGCGCCGAGGTCGAGGGCGTGGCGGCGCGGGATGGTCGGGTCGCCGCCGCGGCCGCGGGCCACCAGGGTCGGCTCGTCGAGTCCGGCGAGCGCGGTGCGCCAGGTGGCGCGGGCGGCGTCGAAGTCCTGCTCCGCGAGCCAGGTCAGGTAGTCGCGGTAGCTGCCGGGGGTGCGCAGGCCGGTGTCGTCGCCGGCGGCCGCGTAGAGGGCGAGCAGTTCGTCGAGGAACAGGGACTGGGACCAGCCGTCCCAGGCCACCAGGTGGTGGCTGAGCATCAGCCGGTCGGCGTTCTCCGTGAGCCGGATCAGCTGGAGGCGGAACAGCGGGGGCGCGGCCAGGTCGAAGCGGCGCAGGCGGTCGGCGTCGGCGATCTCGGTGAGGCGGGCCTGGCGCTGCTCCTCGGTGAGGTGGGTCAGGTCGGTCTCGGTGAGCGGTACGGGGACCTCGGCGGCCGGGCCGACGAACTGCACCGGGGCGGGCAGCCCGTCGGAGGTGATGCCGGCGCACAGGCTGGGGTGGCGGGCGAGCAGGGTGGCGCAGGCGGCGCGCAGCCGGTCCAGGTCCAGGCGGTGGCCGAAGTCGAAGCAGTCCTGGGCGGTGTAGACGTCCAGGCCGTCGGTGTCGTAGCTGGCGTGGAAGTGGATGCCCTCCTGGAGGGGGGAGAGCGGCCAGATGTCGGCGACGGGGACCGGGCTGACCTGCGCGACCCGGTCGATCTCGGTCTGGGTGAGCTGGACGAGCGGCAGGTCGGAGGGGGTCAGGGTGCCGGTGGCGGGGCCGGAGCCGGCGGCCTGGGCGATGAGTTCGCGCAGGGCTTCGGCCCAGGCCAGGCCGAGGGCCCGGACGTCGTCCTCGCCGAGGGCGCGGCCGGCCGGCCAGGTCCAGGTGGCGCGCAGTTCGGGGCCGTGCGGGGTTTCGGCGCAGACCGCGTTGATCTGGAGCGGGTACGGCATGGCCAGGCCCGCGTCCGGTTCCACGGACAGGGCGTCGGACTCGGCGGCGGGGGCCCAGTCGACGGCCTGGTCGGCGGGGAGCCGGCCGAAGTAGTTGAACAGGACCTGGGCGGTGGCCAGCTGGGCGAACACGGGGGCGAGCTGCGGGTTGAGGTAGCGCAGCATGCCGTATCCGGCGCCGGAGTCGGGGGCCGAGCGGACCGACTCCTTGACGGCCTTGAGGGTGTCCAGGGCGCCGTCGGCGGCGGGCAGGCGCACCGGGTGGAGTCCGGTGAACCAGCCGACGGTGCGGGACAGGTCCAGGCCGGTGCCGTCGCGGCCGTGGCGTTCCAGGTCGACGAGGAGGTCCCCGGAGGCGACGGCGCCGCGGTCGGCGTGCCAGCGGGAGACCGCCAGGCGCAGGGCGGCGAGGAGCACCTCGGTGACGTCGGCGCCCGCGGTGGCGGGGACGGCCGTCAGCAGGGCGCGGGTCTCCTCGGTGGAGAGGGTGACGGTGTGGTCCTGCGCGGAGCCGGCGGTGCCGCTGCGGTCGGCGCCCGGGACCAGCTCGGCGCCGGGAGCCAGGGTCTTGGCCCAGTACGGGAGTTCGGCCTGACGCTGCGGGGAGGTGGCCTGTTCGGCGATCTCCCGGGCGAAGCGGCGCAGCGAGGAGGGTACGGGTTCCAGCTCGGGCCGCTGTCCCCGGGCGGCGGCCTCCCAGGCGGCGGCGAGGTCGCCGAGCAGGACGCGCCAGGACACGCCGTCGACCACCAGGTGGTGGACGACGAGCAGCAGGCGGCCGGGCACGCCGGGGCCGGCGTCGAACCAGACGGCCTGGACCATCGCGCCGGTGTCGGGGTCGAGGCGGCCGGCGGCCGCGTCGGACTCGGTGGTGATCAGGGCGCGCAGGGCGCCCTCGTCGAGGCCGGCGGCGTCGACGCGGTGCAGCAGGCCGGCGGCGTCCACGCTGCCGGCGGGGGTGGTGACGGCGGACCACAGGGCCGGGATGGCCGGGCCGAGGTCCATCCGGGTGAGGCGGGTGCGCAGGCCGTCGTGGTGGTCGAGTACGGCCTGGAGGACGCGGGCCAGGGTGTCGGCGTCGGCGGCCGCGGGCGACTGGAGCAGCATCGACAGGTTGAACCGGCCGATGGGCCCGCCGTCTTCGCGGAGCTGGTGGACGATCGGCAGCAGGGTGATGTCGCCGACGCCGTCGGTGTCGGCGGCCGGGGCGGCCGCGGTGTCGGCGGCGCCGGTGGCGGCCGCGAGGGCGGCCGGGGTGCGGTGCTCGAAGACCTCGCGGGGGCTGACCGACAGGCCGGCCTTGCGGGCCCGGCTGGCGACCGACATGGACAGGATGCTGTCGCCGCCGAGCATGAAGAAGTCCTCGTCGGCGTCGACCGCGTCGAGGCCGAGGACCTCGGCGAAGATCGTGCAGAGCTGCTGCTCGCGTCCTTCGCGGGAGGTGCGGCCGGCGGCCTTGCGGCGGACCGTGGGGGCCGGCAGGGCCTTCAGGTCGGTCTTCCCGCCCGGGGTGAGCGGCAGCGCGTCGAGGGCGACGAAGTGGCTGGGCACCATCGGCGCGGGCAGCTTCGCGGTCAGTGCGGCGCGCACGGCCTCGGTGTCGAGGGCGTCGGCACGGCCGCCCTGCTCCGGGACCAGGTAGGCCACCAGCTGCTTGACTCCGCGCTCGTCGTCGCGGGCGACGACCACCGCGTCCCCGACGGCCGGCTCGTCCCGCAGGCGGGCTTCGATTTCCCCGAGTTCCACTCGGTTTCCCCTGATCTTGACCTGGTGGTCGGTGCGCCCGAGGTAGGTGAGCACGCCGTCCGCGCTGAACTGGACCATGTCTCCGGTGCGGTACATGCGCGCACCCGGAGTGCCGAACGGATCGGCGACGAATCGCTCCGCGGTGAGCGCGGTGCGTCCGTGGTAGCCGCGGGCGAGTTGGGCGCCCGCGAGGTAGAGCTCGCCCGGTTCGCCCGGGGCGACCGGGCGCAGGTACCGGTCGAGGACGTGCAGCCGGGTGTTCCAGACGGGCCGGCCGATGGGCACGGTGGCCGCGTCGGCGGACTCGGTGCCGGCCTGCCAGCTGGTGACCTGGATGACGGCCTCGGTGGGCCCGTACACGTTGTGCAGGGGCACGCCGGTGCGTTCCCGCCAGCGCCGCGCGAGCGGGACGGGCAGGGCCTCGCCGCCGCTGAAGGCGCGGCGCAGGCTCGCCCACCAGGGGGCTCCGTCGGCTTCTTCGGCGAGGAGGGCGGTGTAGAGCGAGGGCACCAGGTCGACGTTGGTGACCCGTTCGGCGCGGATCAGCTCGGCGAGGTAGGCCGGGTCGCGGTGGCCGTCGGGCTTGGCGATGACGACGGTGCCGCCGGTGATCAGCGGTACGAAGATCTCCTGGACGGAGGGGTCGAAGCTGGTCGAGTACTGGTGCAGCACCCGCTCGCCGGGCCCGAAGCCGAACTCGGCGGCGGTCCAGGCCAGCTGGCCGACGACGGCCTGGTGCGGGACCACCACGCCCTTGGGCAGGCCGGTGGATCCGGACGTGTAGATGACGTACGCGGCGCCGTCCGGGTCGACGGGGGCGAGTGCGGCCGGGGCGGTCCCGGCGGCGTCGGCGCCGTCGATCAGGACCGGGGTGACGCCGTCGAGGGCGGGCAGCTTCGCCAGGGACCGCTCGGTGGCGACGACGGTGCGGGCACCGGAGTCGGACAGCATGTGGCGGACCCGGTCGGCGGGGTAGTCCACGTCGACGGGCAGGTAGGCGGCGCCGGCCTTCATGACGGCCAGGAGGGCGGTCAGGGAGGCGGCGGATCGGGGCACGGCGACGGCCACGACCGATTCGGCGGCCACCCCGAGGGCGGCCAGCCGCAGCGCCAGCGCCCCGGCGCGGGCGTCGAGTTCGGCGTAGGAGGTGTGGCCGTCCTCGTCGATCAGGGCGACGGCGTCGGGGGTGCGGCGCGCCTGTTCCTCGAACGCGCCGTGCACGGTGCCGGCGGGCAGCTGCCGGTCGGCTCCGGCGAGGGCGGCGAGGGTGGCCCGCCGCTCGTCTTCGGACTGTGCGGCGAGCCGGCCGACGGGGAGCTCCGGGTCGGCGGTGACCTGCTCCAGCAGGGCGCGCAGGCGGCCGGCGAAGCGGGCGGCGGCGCGGGCGTCCAGGCGGGCGGGGTCGTGGTCGAGCTGGAGCCGGAGCGTTTCTCCGGGCAGCACGGTGAGGGCGAGCGGGTAGTGCACCGAGTCGTGGATCTCGGATCCGAGGATCCGGATCAGGCCCTGCGGGTCGGACACCTCGCCGGCCTCGGGCAGGTTCTCCACCACGACGAGCGCGTCGAACAGGTCGCCGCGGCCGACGGCCCGCTGGATCTCGGAGAGTCCGAGGTGCTGGTGGTCGAGGAGTTCGGCCTGGCCGTCCTGGAAGGCGGCCAGGACCTCGGCGAGGGGCTGCTCGGGGCGCCAGCTCAGGCGGGCGGGCACGGTGTTGATGAGCAGCCCGACGAGGGACTCGATGTTCTCCACGGGGGCCTGGCGGCCGGAGACGGTGGTGCCGAGGACCAGGTCCTGGGCGCCGACGACGTCACCGAGGACGAGGCCGAACGCGCCCTGCACGACGGCGGCGAGGGTGAGTCCGAGGCGGCGGGTCCGGGCGGTGAGCGCCTCGGTCGCCGCGGCGCTCAGCTCCAGGGTGATCCGGCCGGTTCCGGTTCCGGCGCTCTCGCCGGCCCGGAACGGGAGTCCGTCGGTCGCGTCGAGTCCGGCGAGGGCCTCCCGCCAGGCGGCGCGGGCCAGCTCGCGGTCGCGGCCGGCCAGCCAGCCGGTGTAGGCGCGGTAGGCGGGGTCGGGTGCGGTCGCCGCGGCGGGGGCGCCGGGGCGGTAGCCGTCGAGGAGTTCCCGCATGACCAGGGAGACGGACCAGCCGTCGACGATGATGTGGTGCATCGTCAGGATCAGCCGGGAGCGCCGCGCGTCGAGCCGGACGAGGGCGGCGCGCATCAGCGGCGGGGCGCCGAGGTCGAAGCCGCGGCCGCGTTCGGCGGCGGCGATCTCCTCGACGGCGGCGGCCTGCCGCGCCGCGTCCCGGCCGGTCAGGTCGGTGAACTGCCAGGGCACGGCCACGTCGGCGCCGATGACCTGGACGACGGGGCCGTCGGGGTGCTGGCGGAAGGCGGCGCGCAGCAGCGGGTGGCGGTCCAGGAGGCGCTGGACGGCGGCCTTGAGTGCTTCGGGGTCGACGTCGCCGCCGAGTTCGACGGTGTCCTGGACGGCGTACCCGTCGGCGCCGCCCCGGTCCATGGCCGCGTGGAAGAAGAATCCTTCCTGGAGCGGGGTGGCCGGGACCACGTCGAGGAGTTCGCCGAGCCCGTCGGCGAACTCGGCGCGGTCCCCGGGGGTGAGCGGGACCAGGGAGAACGGCTCGGGCAGCGCGGCGGTGGCCTGCGGTGCCGCGGGGGCGTCCCCGGCGGCGCGGGCGAGGGCGGCGACGGTGCGGAGGCGGAACACCTCGCGGGGGCTGATCGCGAGACCGGCGGCGCGGGCGCGGGTGACGAGCTGGATCGCGACGATGCTGTCGCCGCCGAGCTCGAAGAAGCTGTCGTGGACGCCGACCGAGGGCAGTCCGAGGACGTCGGCGACGAGGGCGGCGAGGGCGGCCTCGGCCTCGGTGGTGGGGGCCGCGTCGCCGGTCATGGCGGTCCACTGCGGGTCGGGCAGGGCGCGGGCGTCGAGCTTGCCGTTGGGCGTCAGGGGCAGCGGGCCGTCCATCCGGACGACGGCCGAGGGCACCATGTAGTCGGGCAGGCCCTGCGCGGCCTCGGCGCGGGCGGCGGTGACGGCCGCCTCGGCGGCGGCGGCGTCCAGGGAGGCGTCGGCGACGAGGTAGGCGACGAGCCGCTTGGCGGCGCGCTGGTCCTCGCGGACGAGGACGGCCGCCTGGGCGATGCCGGAGCAGGCCATGAAGGCGCTCTCGATCTCGCCGGGCTCGATGCGGTGGCCGCGGATCTTGATCTGGCCGTCGGCGCGGCCGAGGAAGTCGAGGTTGCCCTCGATGGTCCAGCGGACGCGGTCGCCGGTGCGGTACATGCGGGTGCCGGGCTCACCGAACGGGTCGGCGACGAACCGCTCGGAGGTCAGGCCGAAGCGGCCGAGGTACCCGCGGGCCAGGCCGCGGCCGGCGACGTACAGCTCGCCCTCGACTCCGACGGGGACGGGCCGCAGCGCGGAGTCCAGCACGTAGGCGCGGGTGTTGGGGTCGGGCTCGCCGATCGGGACGGGCCCCTGCCAGTCCGGGCGGGCCGACCACAGGGTGGAGTTGACGCTCGCCTCGGTCAGGCCGTAGGCGACGACGATCTGGAGGCGGTGGGACCACCGGGCGATGAGTTCGCTCGGCACGGCCTCGGTGCCGACGACGAGGACCGCGCCCTCGGGGAGTTCGCAGTCCTGCGGCAGCGCCGACACCAGGGAGGGCGGCAGGATCATGTGGGTCGCCCGGTGCGCGGCTATGTAGTCGGTGAGGGCGGGTCCGGCGACGCGGCGTTCGGTGGGGACGACGATGATCCGGCCGCCGACGCACAGGGACATGATCAGGTCCCAGACGGTCACGTCGAAGCCGACGGACGCGAACTGGACGACCCGGCTGTCGGCGGTGATGCCGATGCGCTCGGTGGCGGTGGCGATGAGGCTGCCGACGCCGTCGTGGGGCACCACGACGCCCTTGGGGCGGCCGGTGGAGCCGGAGGTGTAAATGACGTACGCGGCCCGGTCGAGCGGGATGTCCAGGCCGAGGGGGGCCGGGTCCTGGGCGGCGAGGGCGGCGGCGGTCCCGGCGTCGTCGAGCCGGACGAGGGTCAGGTCCGGGAGCTCCGGCAGGCCCTCGGCCTGTTCGCGCGCGGTGACGACCGTACGGGCGCCCGCGTCGTCGAGCATGTAGGCGAGGCGGTCCTGCGGGTGGTCGGAGTCGAGCGGCAGGTAGGCGGCACCCGCCTTCATCACGGCGAGGAGGGCGGTGACGAGCTCGGGCGAGCGGGGCAGGGCCACGCCGACGACGTCCTCGGCGCCGACGCCGCGGGCGGCGAGCAGGCGGGCGAGCCGGTTGGCGTCGGCGTCGAGCTGCGCGTAGGTCAGCTCGGTGTCCTCGCAGACCAGGGCGACGGCCTGCGGGCTGCGTCGGACCTGCGCCTCGAAGGCGGCCGGCCAGGACAGTTCGGGGGACTCGCTCGGGGAGACCCCGAAGTCCACCAGCAGCAGGGCGCGTTCCGAGGCGGTGGTGAGTTCGAGGTGGCCGATGGGCCGGGCGGGGTCACCGGCGAAGCCTTCCAGGAGGGTGCCGAAGCGCTCCTGGTGGGCGACGAGGCCGTCTTCCGTGCACTGGTCGGCGTCGGCGTCGAAGAGGATGCGGACGGCGCCGCGGACGGACTCGCCGACGGTGACGGCGAGGTCGCTGACCGCGCCGAGCCACTGGGGGCGCAGGTCGGAGTAGTGGTCGCGGAAGCGCAGCCAGTCGGTGCCGGGCAGGATGTTGACGGTGGGGCCGACGAGTTCGGGCACGCCCTCGACGAGGCCGAGCTCCTTGGCGAGGTCCTCGGAGCGGTAGCGGCCGTGGGCGACGGCCTCGGCGATGCGCTCGTCGGTCTGGGTCAGCAGCTCGCCGACGGTCATGCCGGGGCGTACGGACAGCCGCAGCGGCACGATGTTGGAGACCATGCCGGGGACTCCCAGGAGGGAGCGGTCCTGCCGGCTGGTGACGGGCAGGCCGAGGACGAGGTCCTGTTCGCCGGTGGTGCGGTGCAGGTAGGCGGCCACGGCGGCGACCAGCAGGCGCGACACCCGTACGCCGGAAACCTGGGCGGCGGCCTTCAGGCGGTCGGTGTCGGCCACGGTGAGTTCGGTCGTGCGCCGGAAGCGGTGCGTGATGATCTTCTGGCCCGGCTCGACGAGGCGGACCGGCTGCGGCCGGTCCGCGAAGCGCTCCAGCCAGTACGCGCGGTCCGCGTCGTACGCCTCGGAGGCGCGGTAGGCCTGCTCGGAGGCGGCGAGGCGGGTCACGTCCCATGCGACGGGGGCGACGGGGCGGGCGCCGGTGTAGATCTCGCCCGCGCGGCGGGAGAGCAGGCCGATGCTCAGGCCGTCGATGACGAGGTGGTGGTAGCACTGGTGCCACAGCACGCGGTCGTCGGCGAGGCGGAGCAGGCTGTGGGAGAACAGGGGGCCGTCCGCGAGGGCCAGGGGGCGGGCGCGGCGGGCGCCCATCCACTCCCAGGCGGCGTCCTCGGGGTCGGCTTCGGCGCGCAGGTCGACGACGGTGATGTCGGCGGGGTGGCGGCGGGGAAGCTGGCGGGGGCTGCCGTCCTCGGCCGTCTCGAAGACGACGTGGAGGCAGTCCGCTTCCTCGACCACCTGCCGCACGGCGGCGGTCAGGTGGTCGAGGTCGACGTCACCGCGCAGTTCCAGGGTGAACGAGACGTTGAAGGCCGAGCTGTCCGGCTCGATCTGCTGAGCAAGCCAAATTCCGGACTGCCCACCGGTGACGGGTGTCCCGGTGGCAGGAATCCGGTCCGACTCGGCGTCAAACATCGTTCAGAAGGCCTTTCCCTGGTCGTGCGTCAGTGCTGGGGTGTTACTTGATGGCTTCGAGCTTCTGCACGACCTGGTCGACGGCGTACGGGATGCTCAGCACGGTGTTGAAGGAGAGCGCGGCGCCGACGTCCGGACCCTCGTAGGGCAGGAAGACGTCCCGCTTCTCCTGGTTGACCTTGGTCTTCTGGTACAGCGGGTCGGACTTCAGGGACGCCTCGGTCTCGGCGGTGCCGAGCCACACGGTGCGGTCGGCCTCCATCACGTCGAAGCGCTCGAAGCTGAGGTCGGCGATGACGTCCTTGCCCAGCGCGGTGCGGTAGGCCTCGGAGGTGGTGAAGCCCATCTCGGTCAGGAAGGCGACCTTCGGGTCCTTCGGGGCGAACGCGGAGAACTTGCCGGGCTCGTAGGGCTCGCCGACCGCGACCGTCTTGTCCTTCCACTCCGGGTGCTTGTCACGGACGGCCTTGAAGCGGGCGTCGATGCCGGAGATGAGCTTGTCGGTCTCGGCGTCCTTGCCCAGCGCCTTGCCGATCTGCTTCGTCATGACCTGCCACGACGCCTGGTAGTCCTCGGCGCCCTTGGGCTGCGCGACGACCTTGGCGATCTTCGACAGGGTGTCGTACTGCTCCTTCTTCATGCCCGAGTACTGGGCGATGATCAGGTCCGGCTTGAGGGCCGCGATCTTCTCCATGTTGTACTCGTCGCGCTCGCCGACGATCTGCGGCGGGGTGGAGCCCCACAGGTCCTTCACCCACGGCCACTTGCCGAACGGCTCTTCCTTGAACCAGGCGACGGCGCCGACCGGCTTCACGCCGAGCGCGAGCACGGCGTCCTGGTCCGAGAGACCGAGGGTGACGACCTTCTTCGGCTCGGCCGTGATGGTCGTGCTGCCGTACTTGTGGTCGACCGTGACCGGGAAGGATCCCGCGGACTTCGCGGTGGCCTCTCCGGAGGGCTTCGACTCGGTCTTCTCGGTGCCACCGCCGCAGGCGCTCAGGACGAGGGCGGCGGCGGCTGCAACGGCCACGCGGGGGAAGTTTCTGACGATCCTCGTCAGCGCGGGGCGGGTCCCAACGGACACGGGCTTTCCTTTCACGGGGTTTTCACGGTGCATGCCCAGGCCTGCCCGGCAGGACGGCGTTGCCGGGCAGGAGGGGTGGGGACGGGACGGGCGGTGGCCCTAGCGGGACGTTCCGATCCCGTCGACGACGCGCTCGGCTTCGCCGACGGCCGGCTTCGGGGTGCGCTCGATCACCGAGTCCAGGATCTCGCCGACCCGGATCGCGGTGTTCGACAGCAGGGACGAGGTGATGCCGTGCGTGTGCTCGGTACCGCCCTGGAGGTAGATGCCGCAGCGCAGTTCGGGGTCGGTCGTGATGCGGTAGTCGCGCTCGACGCTGACCCGGCCCTCGCCGTCGCGGTGGCAGTACCCCTCGACCTCGCCGAGGAGGCCGAAGGCGTCCGCGGGCCGGTAGCCGGTCGCGTAGACCACGACGTCGGCGTCCAGCGGGGTCTTCTCGCCGGTGACGAGCGACTCGACGGTGGTGAGGACCTTGTCGGGGGTCTCGACGACGTCCGAGAGGCGGGAGACGTTGAGGAAGCGCAGGCGCTCCTCGCCGAGGACCTTCTCCTGGTACGACTGGCGGTACAGGTCGTCGATGAGGTCGATGTCCACCACGGAGTAGTTGGTGTTGCCGTGGTAGTCCATCAGCTTGCTCTTGACCTCGCCGGGGGCCGTGAAGTACTCGTCCACGGCGGCCGGGTCGAAGATGCGGTTGGCGAACTTGCTGTCGTCCGCGGGGCTGTAGCCGTAGCGGGCGAAGACGGCGCAGACCTCGGCCTCGGGGAAGCGCCGGTGCAGGAAGGCCACGTTCTCGGCGGCGCTCTGGCCGGCGCCGACGACGACGAAGCGGGTCGGGTCGGTGCCCTCCAGCTCGTCGACGCGGCGCAGCAGGTCGGAGTTGTGCCAGACGCGGTCGGTGCGGTCGATGCCCTCGGGCATGTACGGCCGCAGGCCGGTGCCGATCACGAGGTTGCGGGCCCGGTGGGTGACCGTCTCGTCGCCGGAGCGGGCCGTGACGTCCACGTACTCGATGACGCCGTCGCGCACGACCGGTCGCACGGAGACCACTTCGTGCCCGTAGGACACCATGTCGTCGACCTTGGCGGCGGCCCACTCGAAGTAGTCGTGGAACTCGACGCGCAGCGGGAACAGGTTCTTGTGGTTGACGAAGTCGATCAGGCGGCCCCGGCTCTGCAGGTAGCAGAGGAAGCTGTACTCGCTCGCCGGGTTCCGCAGCGTCACCAGGTCCTTCATGAAGGACACCTGCATGGTCGCGTCTTCGAACAGCATGCCGCGGTGCCAGCCGAAGCGCGGCTGCTGCTCGAAGAAGTGAGCAGTGACCGCCTCCTGCCGTCCGACGCGTGCGTTGTGCTCGGTGAGAGCAATCGCCATGGCCACATTGGACGGGCCGAAGCCGATGCCTATGAGGTCGTGGATCACCGGTGCGTCAGCAGGAAGAGCCTGTGACATGTCACTCCGATCGTGCGGGACAGCCGCCTGTGAGGCGTTGAAGAAAGAAGGTGGAGCAGGGCACGCCGACGAGCGGCAACCCAGCGAACTTAGGTAAAGCTAACCTGATCTCGGCACCCTGTCGACCAGACAAAGCGGACAAATAGTGGATTGCAGCCCCAAACGACGCCTAAAATCAGGCACGTTGCATCCTTAGGTAAGGCTTGCTTTACTCCTTCGGGATCAATCGCTCTTCTGAGGAGGAACCTCATGCGGGTCGTCATGTTCGGTTATCAGACCTGGGGCCATCGCACCCTGCAAGCGCTCCTGGACTCCGAGCACGATGTGGTGATGGTCGTCACCCACCCCAAGAGCGAGCACGCCTACGAGAAGATCTGGAGCGACTCGGTCGCGGACCTCGCCGAGGAGCACGGCGTCCCCGTGGTCATCCGCAACCGCCCCGACGACGAGGAGCTCTTCGCGCGGCTCAAGGAGGCCGACGCGGACATCATCGTCGCCAACAACTGGCGTACGTACATACCTTCGCGCATCTACAACCTGCCCCGCCACGGCACGCTCAACGTCCACGACTCGCTGCTGCCGAAGTACGCCGGCTTCTCCCCGCTGATCTGGGCCCTGATCAACGGCGAGACCGAAGTGGGCGTCACCGCGCACATGATGGACGACGTGCTCGACGCCGGCGACATCGTCCTCCAGCAGGCCGTCGCCGTCGGCCCGACCGACACGGCCACCGACCTCTTCCACAAGACCGTCGACCTCATCGCCCCGGTCACCGTCGGCGCGCTGGACCGCATCGCCGCCGGGGAGACCGAGTTCACCAAGCAGGACCGGTCGCAGGCGAGCTTCTTCCACAAGCGCGCCGAAGAGGACATCCGGATCGACTGGAGCTGGCCCGCCGAGGTCCTGGAGCGCCTGGTGCGCGCCCAGTCCGCCCCGTACCCGAGCGCCTTCACCTTCCACAAGGGCAAGCGCCTGGAGATCGTGTCCGCGGTCGTCTCCGAGGGGCTCTACGGCGGCACCCCCGGCCGCATCTTCTACCGCGAGGGCGAGGGCGTGGCGATCGTCGCCGGCGCCGACGCCCGCACCGGCCGCAACCACGGCCTCGCCATCACGCGCGTACGCACCGAGGACGGCCGGGAGCTGCCCGCCACCGAGTACTTCACCTCCATGGGCGGGTACCTCACCAGCCGCCCCTGACCCCGTCCCGAAGCCGGCGGAGGCACTCCGCCGGCGTCTCGTCGTGCCGGTCACCCGCCCATGGCCCCGGGCAGACCGGCCGTCGCCGCCGTCGCACGGACACCCCCGTTCCGTGCGGCGGCGCCGTCATGTCCGGGCCCGCCAACTCCCGGGCGCGGGGCAGGACGACGGCCACGGGCGCCCCCGGTGCGGGCCGCCGCCGACGGCCGCCCAGGCCGGGGCCGGCCGGTACCCGCCGCCGGACACGTCGCACGACGCGCCGGGCTCCCCGATCCGGGCCGCCACCGGTGTGATCCTGAACGCGGGCCGCCACCCGGCCCGTACGACCGTGAAGGAGCACCCGTGCCGAAGCCGCCCGCACTCGAACCCGCCGCCCAGGCCTTCGCCGACGCCACCGGCCGGCCCCCCTTCCTCTACCAGATGCCCGTCGCGGACGGCCGCAAGGCCGTCGACGAGGTCCAGGGCGGCGAGGGCGTCGCCCTGCCCGACGTCGACGAGGAATGGGTCACCGTCCCGGGCGGGCCCACCGGCGGGGTCCGGGCCCGGATCGTCCGCCCGCGCGGCGCGACGGGCCCCCTGCCCGTCGTCCTCTACGTCCACGGCGCCGGCTGGGTCTTCGGCAACGCCCACACCCACGACCGGCTCGTCCGCGAACTGGCCGTCGGCGCCGGCGCGGCCGTGGTCTTCCCCGAGTACGACCTCTCGCCCGAGGCGCGCTACCCCGTCGCCGTCGAGCAGAACTACGCCGTCGCCCGGTGGGTCGGCGAAGGGCACCACGCGGACCTCGACGGCACCCGCCTCGCCGTCGCCGGCGACTCGGTCGGCGGCAACATGAGCGCCGCCCTCACCCTCATGGCCAAGGAGCGCGGCGACGTGCGCTTCGCCCACCAGGTCCTCTTCTACCCGGTCACCGACGCCGCCTTCGACACCGACTCCTACCACCAGTTCGCCGAGGGCTACTTCCTGCGCCGCGAGGCCATGCAGTGGTTCTGGGACCAGTACACGACCGACGGGGCCGAGCGCGCCCGGATCACCGCCTCCCCGCTGCGCGCCACCACCGAGGAGCTCACCGGACTGCCCCCGGCCCTCGTCATCACCGCCGAGGCCGACGTCCTGCGCGACGAGGGCGAGGCGTACGCCGCCGCGCTCCGCGCCGCCGGTGTCCCGGTCACCGCCCTGCGCGTCCAGGGCGTCATCCACGACTTCGTCATGCTGAACGCCCTCCGCGAGACCCGGGGCGCCGAACTCGCCATCGGCCTGGCCGCCGACACCCTGCGCAAGGCCCTCGCCTAGGGAGGGCCCCGGGGGCCCGGGCTCGCGGCCGGCTCCGCGCCCGGGACACCCCGGCACCCCCGCGCCCCCGCGCCGCGGCAATTTACTTGCCCTTTACCATCGGGTCGCGGATACTGTCCGTAACCACCAGCCCGGGCCGCCCACGGCCCGCCGAGCAGCGAACGGAGCGCAAGACCCGCAATGGGTGAACCTCCCAGTCCACGCCGTGCCACGTCCTGCCCGCAGCATCAGAGCCGGGAAGCGGGGGTGGCACGGTGACCGAAGTGCTGCTGCTCCTCCTTTCCCTGGCGCTGACCCTGGCGTGCGCGGTGTTCGTCGCCGCCGAGTTCTCCCTCACCACCGTCGAACGCAGCGAGCTCGAACGCGCCGTCGCGGCCGGTGAGCGCGGCGCCGAGAGCGCCCTGAAGGCCGCCAAGCGGCTCACGTTCCAGCTGTCCGGCGCCCAGCTGGGCATCACCGTGACCTCACTGGTGATCGGCATGCTCGCCGAGCCGTCCGTCTCCGCCCTGCTGCGCGGCCCGCTGGAAGCCGCCGGGCTGCCCGCCGGCGCGGTGTCGACCACCGCGACCCTGCTGGGCGTGGCCCTGTCGACCGTGGTGCTGATGGTCGTCGGCGAGCTGGTCCCGAAGAACTGGGCGATCTCCCGCCCGCTGGCCGTCGCGAAGGTCGTCGCGGGCCCGCAGCGCGGGTTCACCGCCGCCTTCGCCCCGCTGATCCGGCACCTGAACGACACCGCGAACCGGCTCGTACGCCGCTTCGGGCTGGAGCCCGCCGAGGAGCTCGCCTCCGCGCGGACGCCGGAGGAGCTGGTGGCGCTGGCCCGGCACTCCGCCCGCGAGGGCGCGATCGAGGCGGACTCGGCCGAACTGTTCGTGCGCACCCTGCACCTGGCCGAGCTGACCTCGGAGAACGTCATGACCCCGCGCATCGACGTCCAGGCGCTGGAGCTCCGCGCCACCGCGGCCGACGCCGCGAACCTGACGCTGGCCACCGGCCTGTCCCGGTTCCCCGTCTACCGCGACAGCCTCGACGAGGTCGTGGGCACCGTCCACATCCGTGACGTCCTCGACCTCGACGAGGACGAGCGGGCCCTGACGCCGGTGTCCGAGCTGATGACCTCGCCGCTGCTGGTGCCGCACTCGCTGCCCGTGGACGTCCTGCTCGGGCGGCTGCGCAAGGCCCGCACCATGGCCGTGGTGATCGACGAGTACGGCGGCACCGCCGGAGTGGTCACGGTCGAGGACATCGTGGAGGAGGTCGTGGGCGAGGTCCGCGACGAGCACGACCCGGTGGAGGTCCCCGACCTCATCGAGGGCCCCGAGCACGGCGGCCGCAAGGTGTGGGAGGCCGACGGGAGCGTCCGCGTCGACGAGCTGGAGGCGATCGGCTTCGCCGTTCCCGAAGGCCCCTACGAGACGCTGGCCGGCCTGGTCGCCACCCGCCTGGCCCGCATCCCCGTCGAGGGCGACACCGTCGCCGTCGACGGCTGGGAACTGACCGTCCTCGACATAGACCACCACCGCGCCGACCGGGTCACGGTCACCGCGCCCGCCGCCGCCGAGGCCGCCGGCTCCCAGGAGGAGCGCCGATGACCGCCGTCCAGCTGCTGATCGGCGCACTGACGCTGCTCACCAACGCCTTCTTCGTCGGCGCCGAGTTCGCCCTGATCTCGGTCCGCCGCAGCCAGATCGAACCGGCCGCCCTCAAGGGCAGCCGGCGCGCGAAGACGACCCTGTGGGCGCTGGAGCACATCTCCGCGATGATGGCCACCGCCCAGCTCGGCATCACCGTCTCCTCCCTGGTCCTCGGCGCGGTCGCCGAACCGGCCATCGCCCACCTGCTCGAACCCCCCTTCGAGGCCATCGGCGTGCCCGAGGCGCTGATCCACCCGATCGCGTTCGTCATCGCGCTCACCGCGGCGACGTACCTGCACATGCTGATCGGCGAGATGGTCCCGAAGAACATCGCGCTCGCGGCCCCCGCGCCGACCGCGCTGCTGCTGGGTCCCCCGCTGGTCGCCCTCACCAGGGCGCTGCGGCCGTTCGTGTTCGGCATCAACGCGTTCGCGAACGCGCTGCTGCGGCTGCTGAAGGTCGAACCGAAGGACGAGGTCGGCGCGGTCTTCACCGACGAGGAACTCGCCCGCCTGGTCAAGGACTCCAGCGCCGCCGGACTCCTCGGCGCCGAGGACGGCGAACGGCTGCGCGACGCCCTCGCGCTCGGCAAGCGGCCCGTCGGCGAGATCACCATCCCCCGCGCGGAGTTCGTGACCGTCCCGTTCGGGACCACCCCCCGCGGCCTGGAGCGCACCGCGGCCGACCACGGCTTCTCCCGGCTGGTTGTCACCGGCGCCCACGGCGAGATCATGGGCTTCCTGCACATCAAGGACGCCCTCGGCGTCGCCGACCGGACGGCGCCGTTCCCGCGCTCCGCCCTGCACACCGTCACCCGGGTCGGCAGCGGCACCCCGCTGGACGACACCATGAACGCCATGCGCGCCGCCGGAACCCACCTCGCCGCCGTCACCGGCGACGACGGGGCGGTCATCGGCTTCGTCACCATGGAGGACGTACTGGAGGAACTCGTCGGCGAAGCGTCCTGACGGCGCGGCGGCCCGTTCAGGGCTCGATCAGGGCTCGATCAGGCCGACGCGGATCGCGTACCGGGTCAGCTCCAGGCGGTCGCGCATGCCGAGCTTCTGGAGCAGGTTGGCCCGGTGCCGTTCCACCGTCTTGGCGCTGATGACGAGCAGGTCGCCGATCTCCTTCGAGGAGTGCCCTTCGGCGACCAGCTTGAGGATCTCCTCTTCCCGTTCGGTGATCGCCCGGGCGGGCAGCGGGTCCCCCTGGCGGGCGCGGTCGAGGTAGTTGCGGATCAGGGTCGTCTCCGCGCCGGGATAGATGAACGGCTCGTCGCGGATCGCCGCCCGGCAGGCCTCGACGAGGTCGCGGTCGGCGACGGACTTGGGGACGTAGCCGGCCGCTCCGGCCTTGAGGGCCTCGAAGAAGTACTGCTCGTTGTCGTACATGGTCAGGATGAGGATCCGCAGGCCCGGCCGCAGCCGGGACAGCTCGCGGGCGGCCTGGAGTCCGGTCATGCGGGGCATGGCGACGTCCAGTACGGCCAGGTCCACCTCGTGCGTCCGGGCCAGGGCGACGGCCTCGGCTCCGTCCCCGGCCTCGGCGACGACCGTCAGGTCGGGTTCGGAGTCGAGGATGAGGCGGACGCCGCGCCGTACGAGGGCGTGGTCGTCGGCCAGCAGGACCCGGGTCGGGGCCGGTCGCGGTGCGGTCATCGGTGGCTCTCCTCCGCCCCGCCGGTCGCGGGTACGTCCAGTCGTACGTCGGTGCCGCCGTGCGGGCCGGGGCCGAGGGCGAGGCCGGCCCCGATGAGCAGGGCCCGTTCGCGCATGCCCTGGATCCCGGCCCCTTCGGCGGCGAGGCGGATCCCGGTGCCGTCGTCGCGCACCAGGAGCCGGACGGCCCCGGCCGGCCGGTGGGAGAGCCGTACCTCGACCTCGCTCGCGCCCGCGTGCCGGGCGGCGTTGGTCAGCGCTTCCTGGGCGACCCGGTAGACGACCAGTTCGCGGGCCTCGTCCAGGGCGGGCAGGCCCGGCGCGATGTGGTGCCGGACGGTCAGCGACGGCGTGGTGAACTCGGCGGCGAGGGCCCGCAGGGCGCTGTGCAGGCCGAGCTCCTCCAGGACCCCGGGCCGCAGGCGGCGGGCGATGCGCCGGATCTCGTCCAGGCTCGTCCGGGTGGTCTCCTGGACCTGGCGGAGGTCCTCGCGCAGGGCCGCGGGTGCCCGGTCCGCGGTGTGCTTGAGCTGGAGGAGGACCGCGGTGAGGGTCTGGCCGACCTCGTCGTGGAGCTCCTGGGCGATGCGGTGGCGCTCGGCCTCCTGCGCGGAGAGCGCACGGGCGCTGCTGGTGGCGCGCTCCGACTCCAGACGGGCCAGCATCGCGTTGAACGAGGTGGTGAGCTCGGCCATCTCGCCGGGTCCCTCGACGGGGGCGCGGCTTCCCGGGCGCAGCAGGTCGACCGCCGCCATGGCGCGGGCCAGCCGGGCCAGCGGGGCGAGGGCGACGCGCAGCAGGACGGCGTTGGCGACGAGCATGGCCGCGAGCCCGACGCCCAGGACGATCGCCTCGCCCATCAGGACCGGGGTGGAGACGGTGACCGGGCCGAGGAGCAGCAGGAGGGCCACCGCGAAGACGGCGGCGTTGAGCAGGAAGATCCGCCAGTACAGCGACATGACCGCGTTCTCCCCTCGTTCCGCGCGCCGGGTCCGGCCGTCGTTCTGCGTCGACGCTACCCGGGCCGTCCCCGCCGGCGCCCCACCACAGCGGCTGTGACCTGCGGCGGGAGCCGCCCTTGCGGCCAGCCTGGCCTCCGGGGCGGCGCCTGTCCATCCGTGCCGGCACCCATGTCGGCCGGGCGGCGGAGCCGTCAGGCCGGGGGGCCGCCGTTCGTCGGCGGGTGGACGGGCCGCGCCGGTATCGCCGCGGCGGCGGGCGGGGCGGGCAGCGGCGGCAGCGACGGCTCGTACAGCCAGGCCGCGAACAGCTCGTCCACCGGCGCCTCCGCGTAGCGGGCGACGTGGGCGGTGAAGGCCGCGGTGGTCACCACGCCGTGGCGGTGCGCCGCGGTCCAGTCACGGAGCATGCGGAAGAACATGCCGTCGCCCAGGGCGCAGCGGATCGCGTGGACGGTGAGGCCGCCGCGCTCGTAGAGCCGGTCGTCGAACATCAGCTTGCGGCCCGGGTCGGCGAGCTTCAGGTCCTGGGCCCGCGAGGCCAGCACGCGGTGGGCGACGGCCGCCCGTTCGTGCGCGGTGTGGCCGCCGGAACGTTCCGACCAGAGCCATTCGGCGTACTTGGCGAGGCCCTCGTTCAGCCAGATGTGCCGCCAGTCGGCGACGGTCACGCTGTTGCCGAACCACTGGTGGGCGAGTTCGTGGGCGATGAGGCGCTCCGAGCCGCGCACGCCGTCCACGTGGTTGGCACCGAACAGGGACAGCCCCTGCGCCTCGACGGGAACGTCCAGTTCCTCGTCGGCGACGACCACCGCGTACTCCCCGAAGGGATAGGGCCCGAACAGTTCCTCGAAGAGCCGCATCATGGCGGGCTGGCGGGCGAAGTCGCGGGAGAACCGGGGCAGCAGGTGCGCCGGCACGTGGGCGCTCTGGGGAACGCCGTCGAGGCCGGGGTCGCCGAGGAGCACCGTCTGGTAGAGGCCGATGGACAGGCCGACGAGGTAGCTGGAGGTGGGCGCGGACTGCTCGTACACCCAGGTGGTGGTGCTGGCCCTGGTCGTGCGGGTCAGCAGCCGGCCGCCGGCCACGACCGTGTAGGCGGAGGGCGTGTTGACGGAGATGTGGTAGGAGGCCTTGTCGGCGGGCCGGTCGTTGCACGGGTACCAGGAGGGCGCGCCGACGGGCTGGCTGGCGACGAGCGCGCCATCGGTCAGTTCCTCCCAGCCGAGGCCGCCCCAGGGGCTGCGCACGGGCTTGGGGTTGCCCGCCCAGTGCACGTCCACGGTGAACGCGGCGCCGGCGGGCAGCGGCTTGGCGGGCCGCAGGCGGAGTTTCCCGCCGCGGTGGGTGTACTGCGGGGCCCGGCCGTTCACCAGGACCCGGCCGACCTTGAACTCGGCGAGGTCCAGGGCGAACTCGGTGAGCGGCGCTCGCCCGGCGATCGCGCTGATCCGGGCGGTGCCGGCCAGCCGGTTGGGGCCGGGCCGGTACTCCAGAGCGAGTTCGTACCGGTGCACGCGGTAACGGGGATCGCCGTTGGCCGGAAAGTACGGGTCGGTTGCCGCTGTCTTCTGGCCGTTCACTGCCGCTTCCGCTCCCTGCGCTGTGCTCGTACGACGTGCTGGTGTGCCGTGGCGGCGCCCGCCGGACCCGGCCGGCGCACGGGCCGCCGTACGGGCGTCAGGACCGCCACGCCTCGATCGGGTTGCCCAGCCAGCGGGAGTCGGCGGGGACGGATTCCCCGGCCATCACGAGGGAGGCGGGACCCAGGGTGCTGCGGGCTCCGACCGTGCTCCCGGGCAGGACGATTCCGCCCGGGCCCAGGGTGGCGCCCTCGCGGAGGACCACAGTATCCGTCCTCAAGATCCGGTCGTGGAAGAGGTGCGTCTGCAACACACAGCCGCGGTTCACGCTGACCGCGTCGCCCAGGGTCACCAGGTCCGTCTCAGGCAGCCAGTAGCTCTCGCACCATACGCCCCGGCCGATCCGGGCCCCGAGGCCGCGCAGCCACAGGGTCATCAGGGGCGTGCCGGGTACGGATCCGGCCAGCCACGGCACGGCCAGTACCTCGACGAAGGTGTCGGCGAGTTCGTTGCGCCACACGAAACCGCTCCACAGCGGGTGCTCCCCCGTCCGGTGCCGTCCCACGAGCAGCCATTTGGCGGCCACGGCCGTCAGGCAGGCGGCCGCACCGGCGGCGAGCAGGACCGCTCCGGACAGCAGGGCGGCCGCCCAGGGGCCCGGTCCGGCGGTGATCAGCGCGCACAGCCCGGCGGCGGTCAGGACCGCCAGCGCGGCCGAGCAGAACACCGGGACGAGGCGGCACAGCTCCACCAGGCCGCGCGCCCAGAGCAGGCGGGCGGGCGGGTCGTAGGTCCGGCTCTGGTCGGCGGCCGCGGCGGACCGGGGCAGCCGGACCGGGGGCAGGCCCAGGTAGGAGCTGCCCTTCTTGGCCTTCTTCGGCGTGGCGGACAGCACGCCGACCAGCCCGTCGTCCGGGACCGTGCGGCCCGGCGCGGTCATCCCGGAGTTGCCGAGGAACGCCCGGCGGCCGATCTCGGAGTGGCCGATCCGCATCCAGCCGCCGCCCAGCTCGTAGGGCGCGGTCAGCGTGTCGTCGGCGAGGAACGCGCCCTCGCCGACGGTGGTGAGGCTGGGCAGGGCGAGCACGGTGGACACCTCCGCGCCCCGGCCGATCTTCATGCCGAGGAGGCGCAGCCAGACCGGGGTGATCAGTCCGGCGTACAGCGGGAAGAGGGTCTCCCGGGACAGGTCCATGAGCTGGGTGACGGTCCAGGCCTGCCAGCCGGTCCGGCTGTGCGTCGGATGGTTGCCGGTCCGCAGGCCGAGGCTGAGCAGGCGTACGGAGACCAGCAGGAGCAGCGCGTAGGCGAGCCCGAAGGCGAGCGCCCCGGGCACCACGGCGATGAGCGCGGCCCTCAGCGCCTGCCCGAGCCCGGCGTCGGCGGGCACGAACCGGCTCACCACCAGCAGGGCCGGCAGGGCGGCGGCCACGGGCAGGGCGGTGAGGCACAGCCCGCTCGCCCCGTACATGGCACGCCAGTGGAGCCCGCGCGGCGGGCGGTGCCCGGGCCAGTTCCGCTTGGCCTTGCCGAGCTTGGCGGCGGGGGCCCCGGCCCAGCGCTGGCCGGTCGGCACCTGTCCGACGACGGCGGAGCCGGGGGCCACCTCGGCCCGCTTGCCGACCCGTGCGCCGGGGAAGAGCATGCTGCGGGTCCCGACGACCGCCCCCGCACCGACCTTGACCGGGCCGATCTCCAGCCGGTCGCCGTCCAGCCAATAGCCGGAGAGGTCCACCTCGGACTCGACGGCGCAGCCGCGGCCGAGTTTGAGCATGCCGGTGACCGGGGGCAGCGAGTGCAGGTCCACGTCGGGGCCGACCTTGGCGCCGAGGGCCCGCGCGTAGCGTTCCAGCCAGGATCCGCTGAGCGAGGTCGCGCCCGCGCACTCGGCCAGCCGCTCGGCCGTCCACAGCCTCAGGTGCACGCTGCCGCCGCGCGGGTGGCGCCCGGGCTTCACCCCGCGCAGCAGGAGCCGGGCACCGCCGGCGGCGATGGCGAGCCGGCCCGGCGGGCTGTAGAGCAGGGCCGCGCCGGCGGCGACGGACCACCACGAGGCGGTGGGTGCCCACGGGTAGGCCCCGAACCAGTGCAGGACGTTGCCCAGGGCCAGCAGCGCCACGGTCCAGCGCAGGCCCACCAGGGTGAACAGCGGGAGCAGCAGCAGCGTCTGGACCACCTGGGAGCGGAGCGGGACCGGGACGACGGTACGGGCGGCCCCGTCGTCCTGTACGGACTTCTCCAGGCGCCGGGCCAGCTTGCGCAGGGTGGGCTGCTGGTAGATGTCGAGGACGGCCGCGCTCGGGTAGCGGGTGCGCAGCCGGGTGGTGAGCTGGGCGGCGGCGAGGCTGTTGCCGCCGATCGCGAAGAAGTCGTCGGCGGCTCCGGTGACGGCCACGCCGAGGGTTTCGCTCCACTGCTCGGCGAGCCAGGCCTCGGTGCCGTACAGCTGCTCGGCGGGGCCGGTCGGTTCCGCGTCGGGCAGCGGCCAGGGCAGGGCGTCGCGGTCCACCTTGCCGGAGGTGCGGGTCGGCAGCGCCTCGACGGGCGCGAGGAGCGGTACGAGGGCCGCGGGCAGTTCGGCGCGCAGCCGCGTCACGGCCCCGGCGTGGTCCCAGCCCTCCTGGGTGACGAGGTAGCCGACGAGGAGCTGGTTGCCGCCGCGCGCGGTGCGGACGGCGGCGGCCGCTCCGGCGACGCCGGGCAGGGCCTGGAGCGCGGCGTCCACCTCGCCGAGTTCGATGCGGCGGCCGCCGAGCTTGATCTGCTCGTCGCCGCGGCCGAGGAAGACCAGCCCCTCCGGTTCGGCGCGGACGAGGTCGCCGCTGCGGTAGGCGCGCTCCCAGCCGAGGGATTCCAGCGGGGCGTACTTCTCGGCGTCCTTGGCCGGGTCGAGGTAGCGGGCGAGGCCGACGCCGCCGATCACGAGCTGGCCGCTGCCGCCCATGGGCACCGGCTCGCCGGACTCGTCGACGACGGCCAGTTCCCAGCCGTTCAGCGGCAGGCCGATCCGGATCGGTTCCTCGCCGGTCAGGAGCGAGGCGCAGGCGACGACGGTGGCCTCGGTGGGCCCGTACGTGTTCCAGACCTCGCGGCCCTCGGTGACCAGGCGCTGGGTCAGCTCGGGCGGGCAGGCCTCGCCGCCGAAGATCAGCAGCCGGACCTCGTTGAGGGTTTCGGGCTCCCAGAGCGCGGCCAGGGTCGGCACGGTGGAGACCACGGTGATCTCCTGTTCCATCAGCCAGGGGCCGAGGTCGGCGCCGCTGCGGACCTGGGAGCGCGGGACGGGCACGAGGCAGGCGCCGTAGCGCCAGGCCAGCCACATCTCCTCGCAGGAGGCGTCGAAGGCGACGGACAGTCCGGCCATGACCCGGTCGCCGGGTCCGATCGGCTCCTCGGTGAGGAACAGGGCGGCCTCGGCGTCGACGAAGGCGGCGGCGCTGCGGTGGCTGACGGCCACGCCCTTGGGCTTGCCGGTGGAGCCGGAGGTGAAGATGATCCACGCGTCGTGCTCGGGGCCGGGCCGGGCGGCGGGGGCCCGGTCCCCGGCGCTCCCGGTGACGTCGACGCGCTGTCCGGCGCCCAGGACGGCCCGTACCGCGGCTTCACCGAAGACCAGCTCGGCCCGCTCGTCGGGGTCCTCGGCGTCGACGGGTACGTAGGCGGCGCCGGCGGCGAGGACGGCGAGGACGGACGCGTACAGCTCGTTGGTGCCGGACGGTACGCGGACGCCGACGCGGTCTCCGAGCCCCACCCCGGCGGCCGCGAGGGCGCGCCTGCGGCGCTCGACCTCGGCGGCCAGCGCCCGGTAGGTGAGGCGCGAGGTGCCGTCGTCCAGGGCGAGCTCGTCGGGGTAGGCCCGTACGGAGGCTTCGAAGACGTCGACGAGGGTGCGCGCCGGGGCGGCGGGTCCGGCCGTGAACCGGGCGGACTTGCCGTGTTCGCCGGGTTCGCCGGGGTTTTCCCGGGTGTCCCCGCCGTCGAGCAGAGTGATGTCACCGCGCTCAGGTGTGGCTGCCATCGGCCCTCGTGTCTTCGTCCCCGGACGGTTCCGGGTCGCCGGCGGAGCCCGGGTCTGCCCGGGTTGTTCCGGTCCGGCGCCGAACAACCTGCCAGTGTAGTGCGACATCAAGGATTTTCCCGTTGAACCCTGGGGGGCGTGTCCGGGAACGGACGGTGTGCGCCGGCCCGCCGGCCGGTGGCCGGTCCCCCGGTCGGAGGCGGTCGACGTCCGGGAACTCAGAGGGGGTCGACGTCCAGGAACGCGGCCAGGGCCGGTTCCGGGGCGCCCGGGGTGCCGGGAGTGCCGGGGAGGGTCTGTTCCGCCCAGATGACCTTGCCCTCGGGGGTGTAGCGGGTGCCCCAGTGCTCGCTGAGCTGCGCCACCAGGAACAGTCCGCGTCCGCCCTCGTCCGTGGTGGCCGCGTACCGCAGGTGGGGGGCGGTGTTGCTGCTGTCCCAGACCTCGCAGGTCAGGGTCTGGTCGTGCAGCAGCCGCACCCGCACGGGGGCGGCGCCGTGCCGCAGGGCGTTGGTGATCAGTTCGCTGAGGATCAGTTCGGTGGCGAAGGCGAGCTCCTCCAGGCCCCACTCGTCGAGCTTGCGGGCCGCCGCTCCGCGCAGGGCGCCGACCGCGCTCGGCTCGAAGGGCACCTCCCACTCCACGACCCGGTCCGGGCCGAGGATCCGGGTCCGGGCGATGAGCAGGGCCACGTCGTCGGTCGGCCGGTCGGGCAGCAGCCGGTCGAGCACCGCCCGGCAGCTCTCGTGGGGGTCCCGGTCGGGGTGGCTCAGGGCGCCGCGCAGCAGTTCCAGGCCTTCGGCGATGTCCCGGGTGCGTTCCTCGACGAGTCCGTCCGTGTACAGGACGAGCTGGCTGCCCTCCTTGAGGCGTACCTCGGCGGTCTCGAACGGCATGCCGCCCAGGCCCAGCGGGGGCCCGGCCGGAAGTTCCAGGATCTCCGTCGCCCCGTCCGGGGCGACGAGCAGGGGCGGCAGGTGCCCGGCGCGGGCCATGGTGCACAGCTGGGAGATCGGGTCGTAGATGGCGTAGAGGCAGGTCGCGCCCAGGACGCCGCCCTCCCCGCCGTCGCCGTCGCCGTCGTGGTCGATGCGCTGGACGAGGTCGTCGAGGCGGGCGAGGATCTCGTCGGGCGGCAGGTCGAGCGAGGAGAAGTTGTGCACCGCCGTGCGCAGCCGTCCCATGGTGGCGGCGGCGTGCAGGCCGTGTCCGACGACGTCCCCGACGACGAGGGCGACGCGGCTGCCGGGCAGCGGGATCACGTCGAACCAGTCGCCGCCGACCCCGGACTGGGCGGGCAGGTAGAAGTGGGCCACGTCCACGGCGCTCTGCTCGGGCAGGGCGCGCGGCAGCAGGCTGCGCTGGAGCGTTTCGGCGAGGGCGTGCTCGCGGGTGTAGCGGCGGGCGTTGTCCATGCTGACGGCCGCCCGCGCGACGAGTTCCTCCGCGAGGGACACCTCGTCCTCGTCGAAGGGCTCGGGCTTCTGCGAGCGCCAGAAGTTGACCACCCCGAGGACGACGCCGCGGGCCCGGAGCGGGGCGGCGATGAGGGAGTGGATGCCGTACTCGACGATGGCCTGGGCGCGCGGCGGGTCCTGGGCGTGCCAGCCCGGGGCCTCGGCCAGGTCGGGGACCAGCTCGGCCCGGCCGGTGCCGTAGCCGCGGGCCTGCGGGGTGGACGGCAGGAAGTCGATCAGCCGGCCGCGGGGGTACAGGGGGTGGTCGGAGCGGATGCCGCTGACGGCGGTGCGCCGCATGTCGGCGCCCGGGCCGGGCTCGTCGCCGACGAGGACGGGGTCGGCCAGGTCGACGGTGACGTAGTCCGCGAAGCGGGGCACGGCGACGGCGGCGAGTTCCTCGGCCGTCCGTACGACGTCCAGGCTGGTGCCGATGTCGCCGCCCGCGTCGTAGAGCAGCTTGAGGCGTCGGCGGGCCGTTTCCGCGCGGCTGGTCAGGACCTGCATCTCGGTGGAGTCCCGGATGGTGACGGCGGTGCCCTCGGGCCTGCCCCGGGGGTGGGTGAGCCGCTGGTTGACGACGAGCAGCCGGTCGCCGCTCTCGATCACCTCGTCGGTGGCCACCCGGGCGGACAGGAGCAGGTCCGCCATCCGCCGGTCCAGTCCGGGCACCTCGCCGATGTGGCGGCCCTCGGCGTCCTCCGGCAGCCCGAGGAGGCGTTTGGCCTCGTCGTTGGCCAGCAGCAGCCGCCCGTCGCCGTCGGTGATGACGACGCCCTCGCGGACGGCGTGGAGCACCGCGTCGTGGTGCTCGTACATGCGGGTCATCTCCTGCGTGCCGAGCCCGTGGGTCTGGCGGCGCAGGCGCCGGCTGATCAGGGCCGTGCCGCCGGTGGCCAGGGCCAGGCCGGTCGCGATGGCGAGGAGGATGACGGGGAGCTGGCGGTCGACTACGCCGCTGACGTTCTTGACGGTCAGGCCCGCCGACACCAGGCCGACGACCTTGCCGTCGGGGCCGGTGACCGGCACGACGGCCTGGATCTCCTTGCCGAGGGGGCCCTGCACGCTCTCGGTGTGGACCTGACCGGCGAGGGAGGGCTCGATCGTGCCGACGAACCGTTTCCCGATGCGGTCGGGCTGGGGGTGGGTGTACCGGATGCCGTTGGTGTCCATCACCACGATGAAATCGACCCCGGCGGCCTTGCGGGTGCTCTCCGCGAGGGGTTGCAGGACGGTGCTGGGGTTGGAGGTACCCAGCGCCGCTTCGAGGCCGAGGGAGTGCGCGAAGGTCTGCGCGACGGAGACGGACCGGTTGCGCGCTTCCCGGTCGATGTCGTGCCGCGACTGCAGCACGAGCGCCAGCAGCGCTCCGGCAGCGAGCAAAACGACGATCGCCACCTGGAGGATGAATACCTGTCCGGCGACGCTCCTGAACCGGTTGCCTAGCAGTGACCGCACCGACGTGCCCGGCACGGGTGGCGGCGAAGAATGGTCACGAACCCAGTTGTAGCACTTCCGGCCGCCCGTGGCGCCCGAACGGCGCGTTCCGCGCCGCGGAGGTCACCCTGCGTTCGGGCCGGCCGCCGCGGTCACGGTCGCCGGGGAGGTCGCGGGTGAGGTCGCCGGGGCGGAGGGAGCCTGCGGGGGCTGGGGGGTCTGCGAGGCGGGCGGGGTGCAGGTGACCTCGTCGCGCGGGGTGTAGTGGGTCTTGGTCTCCTCGCGCCTGACCTCCTTGCCGCCCTGGACGAAGACGCGGCCGACGGAGACGTCGAAGCCCTCCAGGGGGGTCTGCACCTCGCAGGCGGGGCCGCTGCCCTCGATCTTCGCGGGCGGGGTGACGTTCGTGCGGGGCCCCTTGGTGGCGCGGACCTCGTCGTACTTCTTCGTGCCGAGGAGGGTGATGGTCAGCGAGGTCTCGGTGGACTGCGCCCGGACGTACACGGCGTGGCCGGTGTCGTTGATCCAGCGCAGGTCGAGGCTGCCCCAGGCGACGGTGGCCTCCCGGCCCTCGGGGTAGCGCTCGATGTAGAAGGAGTGCGCGCCGTGCTCGACGGTCTTGACCCCGGCGAAGAAGGCGGCGTTGTACATGGTGGTGGCCACGGCGGAGACGCCGCCGCCCGGGGACTTCACGTACCGGCCGTCGTTGATCATGATCCCGTCGACGAAGCCGTTCTCCGGGGTGCGCTCGCCGACCGTCCGGTTGAAGCTCCACTCCTTGCCCGGCATGACGAGGGAGCCGTTGATCAGTTCCACGGCGCGGCTGATGTTGGTGGTGCGGTACGGGGCGGCCGGGAAGGACACCGTGAAGGAGGAGAGCTTCTCCTTGATGCCGAGCCGCGCGGCCTCGGCGCTCGTGAGGTCCGGCTGGACGGCGACGGTGTCGACCTCGGCGGTGCGGGCCGCGCCCGTGCGGGTCAGGAGGGGCAGGACGGCCTTGCCGAGCGCGGCGTCGGTGACCTGCTGCCCCGTACGGCCCTGGTCGGCGACGACGACGCTGCCGTCGGCGGCGACGGCGAACGAGGCGTCGCGCGGGCTCTCGGTGGCCGCCCGGACGGGGCGGGCCACGGCGGGGTCGGCGAGGAGGCCCTTGGAGTCGAGGGCCGGGACGAGGCGGCCCTGGCCGTCGGGGTTCATCTTGAGGTGGGTGCCGAGGACGGCGGTGCTTATGGGTATGCGGGTGCCGGCCACGGTGAGGGTGACGGGGCCCGACATCGCGGGCCGCGCGAACTCGCGCAGGGCCCGTCCGGTCTCCTCGGCCCCGACCTTCGGCGGGGTCTGCTCGACCGGCATCACGACGGGGCCGGCCGCGGGCCGCAGGTAGGCGGCGCGGAGGGTGTCCAGGGCCCGGTCCTCGACGAGGTCGACTCCGTGGAGCGGGGTGACGGCCTTGGCCGTGCCCTTCTCGAAGGCGATCTTCCCGTCGCGGACCTGCTGCCGGGTGCTCTCGTCCATGCGGTCGAGGGCGGCCCGGGCGGTGCCCTCGTCCAGCCGGATCACGGGTTCGAGGTCCCGCTCGGCGCCGGAGGCGAAGAGCCCGCCGATGACGGTGGTGGGGGCGTAGCCGGTGCGGACGGCGGCGTCCACGGTGGCGCCGGTGTCCAGGGACAGGCCGAGGGCGGCGGGGTCGGCCTTCTCGACGCGGTCGCCGATCTTCATCGCGACGGGGGCGGCGGCGAGGGGGCCCAGTTCCCGGTCCAGGGTCCGCCGGGCCTGCTCGCGGCTCATGCCGCCGATGTCGACGCCGTGGACACGGGTGCCCTGGTCGACGTCGCCGCCGGTCACGAGCCCGGTGACGTAGAGGCCGCCCAGTCCGAGTACGACGGCGCCGCCCGCCACCGGAAGGGCGATCCGCCAGTTGACCGTCCTGTTGCCCGCGCCTCGCATGTGTCTCCCTGTGGCGCCGCCGGTCGAGGGGCGGCGCGGGCCGCGACAGCAGCCCGTAGATGACGATTCCGGACATCCAGGATCACCCCAAAACGGACTCTAAAGGGGCGAATGTAATTGTTGTCACGAAACCGGGGAGGGCTCCGGGGCCCGGCCGGGGAGGCCCCCAGGGGTACCCGCCAGGGGTACCCGGCGGGCGTGCCCACGGGGGGTGTCCCCGGCCGGCGCCGCGCCTTTCCGGGAAATCCGTCCGAAAGCTCCCGGCGCCTCCGTCAACCTCCTTATAATTCCGAGGCATTGAGGGGGGTGCGCATGTCCCGAGTCGTGATGTGCCATGGCATCGGCTACCAGTACAAACACCGCGAGACCGAGCTCACCAAGTGGTACGAGGCCCTGCGCAAGGGCATGACCGACACCACGGTGGCGGTGCCCGCCCCGGAGCACGTGTCGGCGGTGTACTACGGCAACTGCTACCGGACCCTCGGGAGCAAGAGCGCCGACACCGGCGAGGACGAGTTCGCCGACGTCCCGCCGCTGCGGATCGGGGACGTACGGGATCCGCTGGAGCACGCACTGCTGGAGGCGTTCGCCGAGGGCCTCGGCGCACCCCCCGCGGGCACCAAGGGCATCACCCAGGCGGCACTGCGGCGCCTGGAGGCCTCCCCGGCGCTGGGACTGCCGCCGGGCCGCCTGGTGATCTGGCTCGTGCGCCAGGTGCGCCGCTACCTCGACCCGCGGGACACGGTCCGCGCCTGCGCGCAGGAGCGCTTCGCGCGCGTGGTCACCCCCGACACCCGGGTCGTCGTCGCGCACTCCCTCGGCTCGGTCGTCGCGTACGAGGCGCTCTGCGCCCACCCCGAGTGGAACGTGGACACCTTCATCACCCTGGGCTCGCCGCTGGGCATCGGCGCGATCCGCGAGCGCCTGGTGCACGGGGCGGACGCCGACGGCAATCCCACGGGTCCGCAGGTGGCCCGCTGGATCAACGTGGCGGCCGACGAGGACCCCGTCGCGCTGGTGAAGAAGCTGGGCACGGTCTTCGGGGACCGGGTGGAGGACCGGCTCGTCGTCAACGCGGGACTGAGCCGGTTCGTGTTCGGCGGGCACTCCCTGCTGCGCTACCTCACCACGAGCGAGGTCGCCGAGGGAGTCGCCGATGCCCTACGGCACGACTGACGGCGGCGTCCGCCGGTCGGGAAGGGTCGCGCTCGTCTCCGGGACCGGCGAGTTCGGGAAGGGCTTCGACAGGCTGTGGCACGTGCGGGACGAAGTGCGCCTGATGCGTACCGTGCTCGCGGCGACCGCGGACCTGACGATCCACCCCGCCTCCCGGCTGAACCCCAGCGTCCAGGAACTGAAGGACAGCCTGGAGGAGGCCCTCGCGGGCCCCGGCGGCGTGCCTCCCGACGTCCTGGTCTTCTCCTACTCGAGCCACGGCGTCCTCGGAGCCGAGACCGAACTACGGCTCGCCGCGGCCGACAGCCGGCACGGAGAGTGGTCCACCATGCTCGACGCCGGCGACCTGGTGTCGCTGGTCCTGCGCGACGAGGCGCACAGCCCCCGGGAAATCGTCGTCCTGCTGGACTGCTGCTACGCGGGCACCGCGGTCAACGCCTTCAAGAAGGTGCTGGCCCAGCGCGAAGCCCTGGGCGCGTGGATCCCCGTGCTGACCGTCATCGGCGCCACCGAACGGAACGTGACGGCGCCGCAACTGCACTTCGCGGACTCCTTCGCCTCGACACTCAGCAACCCGCCCGCCGACCAGAGCCGCGAGTTCCTCCCCACGAAAGACCTGTTCGAGGAGCTCAAGCGCAGGATGCTGCGGCTGGAGCAGCCGCTGACGCCCGTCAACCGGAACCCGGACGAGGGCGAGACCCGCGCCTTCCGCAACCCCCTGTACGAATCGCGCACGGTGCGCAGGCCGCAGGAAGCCACCCCGCAGAGCGGCTGGGCCTTCTGCGGACGGGCCAAGGCCGCCGCCGACCTCGTCGCGTACCTCACCTCACAGGCCCCGCCGGGCGGCCTCGCCGTGACCGGCGCCGAAGGCTCCGGCAAGTCGGTCCTGCTCGACTGGATCCACACCGGGGCCCGGGACGATCCGCTGCCGGCCGGCCCCGGGGCCCCCGCCGCGGTCCCGCGCGACTGCGTCGACCTGCTGGTGGACGTCAGGGGCCTGGAGACGCGTGACGCGGCACGCAAACTCGCCGCCCACTACGGGACCGGTACCGGATCCGACGTACCGGCACTCGTGGACGCCCTCGCGAACCGGGAGGGGACCACGGCCGTCCTCGTCGACTCCGTCGACGCCTGCATGGACCCCGACACCCTGTACGCGACGCTCCTCGCCCCCCTCGCCGCCCTCCCGCGGGTCCGCCTGGTCATGGCCTGCAAGGAGGTCCCGGCCGGTTTCCCGGGGCGGCTCATCGCCCTGGACGGCCCGGAGTTCACCGGACCCGGTGACATCGCGGGCTTCGTCCGGCACGTCCTGTGCCACCGCAAGGGGTCCCGCTGGCACCCCACGCGGGACGAGCGGCTCACCGAGGTCGCCGACACCGTCGCGAAGATCTCCGCGGGCTCCTGGCTGCGCGCCTACCTCTTCTCCGTGAACCTCAGCCCGCTCGATCCGGCCGAGGCGCACGTCGACGCGGAACGCACCATCGCCGACCTGTTCTTGCAGGAGCTGGAAACCTTCGACGCCGACCCGCGGTGGGCCCAAAACCTGCTCCTGCCCGTGGCCCTCGCCCAGGGCACCGGTCTGCCGGCCGACGGACTGCTGTGGGCCGCCGTCCTGCGCGCACTCGGCGGAGAGTCGCCTGGCACGACCGAGATCGAGCGGGTACAGAGAAAGGCCAGCGAATTCCTCGCTTCCCCGGAGGAAAAGATGCACGGCGCCGGTTGGCGATTCCCACCATCGCCCTACGCCGCGGCCCTCGCAGGAGCGTCCGACGCGGAGGCCGGTCACGCCGCTTTCGTGCGGGCCATGTACGAGGGCCTGCCCACACGCCCACGCGGGGGCAGGGACTGGACGGCCGCCGACCGTTACACCCGCAGCCACTTCGCCCACCACGCGCGGCTCGCCGGGGTCCTCGACACCTTCCTCGACGACCCCGAGTTCCTCCTCGCGATGGACGCGGAAACCCTGCGACGGGCACTGAACCTGTCCCTGCTCGGCGCCCACGACAAGGCGAGCAGGGTCCACTCACTGTGCGAACAACTGCACGCGTCCCCGCTGCGCGACGGGCACACCCTGTCCCGGCTGGCCCTCCTGGCACAGGTGCACGGACTGGACGAACTCGCGCGGCGGGCCGGCGAGTCGAGTTCCGGCTGGGTGCCCTCGCTGCTGGCCCGGAAGAGGCACCCGACCGCGGTGTTCTTCGCGCGGGACGGCCGCCCCCTCGTCGTCGCCGACGGGGACGTCCTCCACCGCGAGGTGGGCGACCGTCCCGCCACCTCCTGGTCGCGGCTGGAAACGGACCTGCGGGAGGAACGGGTGACCACGGCCTCGGTCATCAGCCTGCCGCAGGGCGAGTGCGTGTTCGCCGGGGAGATCGACGGACGGGCCTGGATCCAGGGGCTCGACAACCGCGACGCCCACATCGAGATCGCCGGCCTCGACCTGCGCTGCGAACTGGTCGCCTGCCTCCAGGCCGGCGCGGGCCTGCTCGTCGCCGGCACCGACGGCTGGCAGTGGCGGGAGAACCGCGTCACCGGACCGGTGGTCCCGGCGGTCGGACTCCGGCTCGGCGGAGCCGCCGCGGCCGTCTGCGAAGGAGGCACCCTCGTCGCGGGCCGGACCGCGCGGAACGTCAGCGTGTGGAGGTCGGACGGAGTGGCCCTGCGCACCTTCACGCCGCCCCAGCGCAAGGGCCTGACCGCCATCGCCGCCGACGCCCGTCACGTCCACACCGGGGCGGGCGACGGCACCGTGTGGAGCACCCCGTGGCGCGGCGGCGAGGGACACAGGGTCACCACACACAAGGGCCGGGTCGCCGAGGTCAGGGTGGGACGGGGCCGGAACGGCCCGGTCCTGGTGAGCACGGGGCAGGAGGGCGACGTCCGGATCACTCCGCTGGACGACACCACGGACGCCGCGTGGGGCGTGAACCTCGGCCTGGCGACCGACTCGGCGGACATCGACGCCCGCGGCGGACTGCTCGTGGGCACCGAAGCCGGAGTCGTACGGATCGACTGGAAGAACGACGGCGCGACGCGCCAGACAGACGAGGAGAACAGGTGACGGTCCAGGAACCCGCTCCGCGCAGTGCTCGTGGTGACGCCACGGCGTACGAACTCCGGATGGCGCTGCACGCGCTGGCGCGTGCCGTCGACGATCCGGAGACAGCGGATCCGGCCCGGACCGAGAAGCTGCTGCGCCGGGTCCTCGACAGCGGCCTGCGCAGCGTCCGTAGGGGCCCGCTGCCCATGCGCCCCTTCGCCTACCAGGAGGCCGACCGGCCCATCGGTCCGGGCGCGCTCCTGGCCGAGTACCTCGATCCCGGTACCACCCCGCTCGCGCCGCTCGTCAAACTCCTGGACCCCGTACTCCTCGACGAGCTGGCCGAGCTGTGCACGGCAGCCGAGGAGCACGCCGCGGACGCCGGGGCGGCCACCTACCCCGGCCCGCCCGGCCCGGACGCGGTCCCGCTGCCGCTGGAGCCGGTCGCCGACTGGTCGGCGATCGCCTGGGCCGGCGCGGTCTTCGGCGCCGAACGGGCCGAGCACACCGAACCGGGACGGAACACGGTCCGGCCCGCCTGGAGCGCCCTGACCCCGTCCGCCACCGCCGAGACGCGCCGCGCCCTGGACCTCGCGCGCAAGCTCGTCTCCGACATGGGGCGGGAACAGCCGCCCCGGATCACCGTGGACCTCGACCTGGACGGGGTACACGGCCCGTCGGCCGTCGCCGCGCGCGGCTGCGCCGCCTCGCTCGCCCTCGCCTACCTCGCCGGGGAAGCCGGCCTGCCAGGCCCCGCCGAGCTGGGCGTCCTGCCGCTGGCGGGCTGCGCGGAGGACGGCACGTGGACCCCGTACGCCCCCCTGGGGCAGGTCCTGGAAGCCGCCGCCCGAGAGGGACTCCGCTGCCTGTGGCGCGACGAGACCGGCTGGCGCCTCCAGGACGACGGGGAGCACCGTGCGCACGCCGACCCGTCCCTGGCGGGGGCGGCACGGCTGCTGTGGGGGCCGAGCTGGGAGGAGGTCCGCGGTCACTGGGCCCGCGAGACGCTGGACACCCACGACTGGCGCGTCCTGCACCCGGATCCCGGGCCCGTGCCGGAGGGCGGCGACTGGCTGCACGGGGACGGGGCTCCGCTCGTCGCCCTGGACCTGGTCGACGAGCTCACCGAACGGTTCGGGGAGTGGCCGCACTCCCGCGTCATCCAGTCGGGGTTCCGCAACAGCGGGAAGACCGTGTGCGCCCGGCAGGTGGTCTCCCGGCTGGAGGCGAAGGGGTGGCGGACGGTCGTCCTCGCACCCCGCAGCCGGCAGCTGCCCCCCGCCGACGCGCTGCCCGCCCTGGTCAAGGCGGCGCTGTGGGCGACGGGGAGCGAGGACGCCGCCCGCACCCTGGTCGTACTGGAGGACCTGCACGCCCTGGAGGACGGGGACATCGGGCAGGCCCTGGCCTCACTGGGCGACCTCAAGATCGCCGTCCTGGCCCTGACCCGGTACGTCGACGGCGCCGCCACGGACTGGGACAGCCACGGCATCACCACCCACCTGACGCAGGTCACGCCGGAGGAACTGCGCGCCCTGGCCCAGCGCCTGGTGGGCGAACACCCCGACGCGTACACGGCGGAGGACGACCGCCACCTCGAACGCGCCGTCGACGCCTGCCACAGCGACCTGCGGGTGCTGACCGACCTCCTGCTCCGCGACGGGCACGGTCCCGACGAGCAGGGCGGCCCGGAGGGGCGGCTGCGCCGGCAGGCCGCGCGGGTCCGTACGACGCTGGACGCGGAGGGCGTGGCCGCCGTGTGCCGGATCGCCGCGGTGTCGGTCCTCGACGAAGGGGTACCGGAGTCCCACGTCGACGGGCTGCCCGTACCGGCCCGGCAGGCACTCGGCATCGCCGTGCGCGACGGGGTGGCGACCATCGCCAGCGAGGTCCGGGCCCAGGCCATCCTCGCCGAGTTCAGCCCGGACGGTGCGTCCGGACTCCTCGTCCACACCGAGGAGTACCTGCTGCGGCTGCTCGCCGAGGACGGGCACGAGCGGGTACGGGCGCTGCTCGCCCACTGCGCCGCCTACGACTCCGGCCGCCTGGAGGACCTCCTCGAACGGCCTGCACTGCGCTCCGCGATCGTGGCGTGGGCGGCCCGCGCGCACCCTCCGACGGCCCTGCGGCTGCTGCGGCTGTGCGGGGAGCACAGCGAGGCCGGGTGGATCACCGCGACCCTGCCCACGGTCGTCAGCAGGGTCCGCGACACACCGGCCCTGTCCGTGGGGGACCTGACGACCGCGCTGCTCCTGCTGTGGGACCACCAGTACGCGCTCGACGGGCACCCCGTGACGCGTGAGCTCCTCGAATGGATCGGCGGCGCCCCCGAAGGGGGCATGGACGCGGTGCTGGCCCGGCCGTCCACGCTGTCGCAGCGCTTCGGGTTCGTCCGCGCGCTGCTGCGGCTGTCGGGGAACGACACCGTCGCCACCGACACCGTGTGCGGCTGGGCGGAGACCCGCGCCGAGGAACTCGTCCGCGGCGCCAGCGTAGGCAGCCACCACGACCTCGTCCACGTACGGCGGATGGACGACCTGCTGTACTGGTGGTCCCGGGAGGCCCGGGGGGCGACGGAGGCCCCGCGCGACGGCCGCAAGACGCTGCGGCCCCTGGAGAAGCCCGCGCAGCGGCTCCTGGAGGAACACCCGACGTCGCAGACTCCGCTGGCGGCCGTCCTGTCGTGGATGTCCCTGCGGCTGTACTACGACGGCGACGCCGACTGGGACAAGCTGATCCGCAGCCACGAGAGGCAGATCCGGGCGGGCATCGCCCGCGCCGACGCCATCCAGATCAGCAGCGCCCTGGCGGACCTGGCGAAGACCAACCGGGGGCTGTGCACCCGGCTGCTGAACACCCTCGAGCTCGCCCGGCCCCTCGTGTCGATCCTCAAGAAGGCCTCCCCCGCCGAGGCGTCGATCCTCATCGCGACGGTGCGCAACATCCACGGAGCCACGGTCAAGTCCCTGCTGTACAGCAACCCGCGCGGTGCGCACGAGAGTCCGAAGGCGGACGTCGCCCTGGCCCGGGAACTCGTCCGCGGGATCCGCCGGCATCGCGACGCACGGGGCGCGGGCATGCTGCTGACCAGCGTGAGCCTGGCCGACGACCTCTACTGCGACACCCGCGAGGGGTTCGGCTACCGGCTGGCCTGCGAGATCGGCCCGGAGCTGGCCAGGGACCTGTTGGAGAGCGAACGGCGGCGGCCGGCGATCGTCTACCACTTCCTGCGCGGACTGTGGGAGGCGGGCGCCGACTACCGCGAGGACCTGGAGGAACAGGCCCTGCAGCTGGTCGTCTCCAGCATCCGGGCGCAGCGCGGCGCGGCCCGGCCGTGGGGGCCGCGGCTGGCGATGCTGCTGATCGAGGACGACTACTTCGGGCAGGAGTTCCTGCGCCGGCTGGCCGAGCGGATCGACCCGCAGATGCTGTGCGACCGCATGCTCAACCCCCGGCTCGATCCGCAGAGCATGGTGTACACCCACCGGCTGGGGCTGGCGATCGATCCGGACATCGGCAAGGAGTACGCGCGGCGCGTCAAGCTGGACCTCAACATCCGGGGTCAGCTGGCGACGAGCCCCTCCCACCTCGCCCAGAAGCTCCAGGTGACGGCGAACACCCTGCGGGCGGGCGGCAGGCCCGACGCGACGCTCCTGGTCCTGAAGCAGTTCCGCCAGGAGGCTCCGGAGTGGGACTGGACCCAGAAGATCCGCAAGATCGGCAGGAGCGGGGCGTTCACCGACGCGGTGAACACCCTTCGCGGCCTCGATCCCGGTGCGGCGAGCGGCACCGTCGCCAAGCTGACCGCGGGTGAGGACCCCCGGCTCAGCCCCGTCCAGGACCTGCTGGCGCGCAGCGTGGTGAATCCGGCGCTGACGGCCGACCTGCTGGTGGCCGTGGAACGCTGCGTTCCAGGAGGGGGCAAGAAGGCCCTGGAGCACTTGCGTGACCGGCCCAACCGGTGGCGGATCTTCACGGAGGGCCTCACCTACGAGCAGGACCCCATCCAGCAGGGGAACATCGGGCGGATGCTCGCGCCGTTGGGGGTGATGCCGCGGCAGGAGACGACGGGCTGGATGCGGACCCTGGTGTTCAACCGCTGGGCCAGCACCCTGCCCTCGATGGCGGGTCCGATGGCCATCTCGGCGATGCTGAGGCTCAGTCACATCTGGCAGCCGCAGTGGGGGGAGCAGCTGGCCGCGTGCGTCGACGAGCGCAAACTGCTGCGCCGGCTGGACCTGGGGATGCGGCCCGACCTGCGGAACCTGCCCGGGCTGATCAACGTCCTGCGGCTGACCGGGCGGGACGACGTCGTGGAGTCCGTCGTCCACCGCCTGGCCTCCTTCGAACCGCGGCTCTTCGCCGAGGCGCTGGGGCTCAAGCAGGGGGCCGAACTGCTCCGGGCCCTGCGGCAGGCCGACGCCGACCCGGGGTTCTTCGCCCCGGCGTTCGGGCAGCTGCTGACGAAGGTGGTGGGCCGCCCGCTGGTGACGGACGCCGAGAAGCACTGGATCTCCATCGGCTGGGCCGCGCAGATGCTCCGGGACGTGGGCTTCGAGGGGCACGTCACGACCGCCCGGCCCGTACTGGAACCCCAGTACGTGCCCTTCGGCGCGTACGTCGCCTGGGCCGCGACCTGGCTGCCGGCGAGCGACTGGAGCACGGCGGCGCTGCCGGAGGCGCTGGACGCCTTCGAGCGGGGCGGCGACTCCGCCTGGCACCCCCGGGCGACGGCGATGGCCCTGGTGGCGGCGGCCCGCGCCGGCCGGCTGGCCGGGACGGAGGCCCTGGACTCGCACTGGTGGGCCGCGACGGAGGCCGGTCCCTCCCTGCTGACCCTGCTGTGCCGGGAGGCGGAGGGCACCCCCGCGATCGCCGCGTACCTGCGCACGCCGAGGGTGGCCGCCGCCCTGCGGGCCAAGGTGGCCCAGGCGGGGGCGACGACGTGGTTCTGCCACCGGGAGCTGTCGGCGCTGGTGGGGCGTCTGTGCCCGCCCGCCCCGCCCCGTCCGGCGCGGCCCGTGGGCACGCTGGACGTGTGAACCGGCCCGGCCCGTGGGCGGCCGTCAGGCCTGCGGGCCGGGGGCCTGCGGTGCGGGGTCCAGCAGGCGCTCGCGCAGCCGCGCGACGGTGGCGGGGGTGATGCCGACGGGCCCGGTGAGGTACGCGGAGGGGGAACCGTAGCGGGCTGTCAGCCCTTCGAGGAACAGGGCCATGACGGTGGCCGGGGCGCGGCCGTAGGAGGGCCAGCGCAGGGTGCGGCCGGGGTGGGCGGCCCGCCAGTCGGCGACGAGGCGTTCGGTGGCGAGCTCGGTGAGCGCGAAGTCGGCGAGGATCTGCTCCTCGGGGACGTCGAGGAGGGTCAGGACCAGGGCGGCGACGAGTCCGGTGCGGTCCTTGCCCGAGGCGCAGTGGAACACGGCGGGGCCGGGACCGTCGGCGATGAGCTCGACGGCCCGCCGGATCTCCTCGACCCCGTCCTCGGCCACCTCGGCGAACCGGTCGGCGAGGTAGCGCCAGGGGTCGGTGTCCGGGTCGATCTCGGCCTGGTCGTAGGGGCGGTGCTCGATGCTGTGGTTGGCGTACGTGAAGAGCTCGGCCTGCGGCACCCGGCCGCGGGCCGCTATCTCCCAGGGGTAGCGCAGGTCGATGACGGTACGGACGCCCAGCGCGAGGAACCGGTCCCAGTCGGCGCCCTGGAGCTTGGCGAGGGAGTCGGAGCGGTACAGGGCGCCCCAGGTGACGGTACGGCCGTCGGCGGTGCGGTAGCCGCCCATGTCGCGGAAGTTGTGCAGGCGCTCGAACGCGACGTGACGGGTGGGCGGGGTGTCGTGAGGACGGGACAACCGGGGCTCCTGGGTGCGGTGTAACCGTGGTGGTGCGTGCGGTGGTGGTGCGTGGTGCGGTGCGGTCAGGATGCCCTAGGGCCTGTCGTCAAACTCCCGTCTGCCCCGCGACGCCTGGCACGCGCTCTCGCCGCACCGGGCGAAAGCCAAGTACGTCCAGTACGCGGGC